>JAJYPK010000051.1 GCA_021795465.1 Bacillota bacterium | reverse complement strand
AAGTGTGTCCAACACTCGATATCCGATTGTTATCGGTCATCATCGTTATCTCTATTGGTCTACACAATGGAACAGCAAATCTCCCTTTAATCCCCAAGATACGCGTCAAGTCTATGCTAGTAGCCGCGTTCACATCCATTTTGCCTCGGGCCGCCCGATCTCCATCCCTCAACATCGGATGCAATAAAGGATCGGTTTGCTTTATGCCCGGCAAGACGATCGAGATTTCTGAACCTTGGATTGTTTCTCCCGGTGTCCCGCCAGGTATTAGACCGGGGCACTTTGGATCGCAAAGGGTGGGTAAAACTTCCGGCGCTCAACGGGTGCAGGTTATCAGAGTTTTAGTCAGCCTTTGCCATGATGGATCGAGAAGTGGGGATGCGCCCAAGATGCCCCATAGCGGGCCCATGGTGCGTATGTTATCATAAGGAGACCTGAGCATCTTCAAATCAAACTCCGGCCGGGGGCTGGGGTTTTCTCTTGAGATACAGGCTAAAGGAGGATACCGGTGAAATTATCGGCGACACTGGATGACCTGTATCAACGGCATTTATCTTGCACCGTTCGGTCGGACTGGGGCTATCATAACCTTTTGCCTTGGGAACGCGGCAAGAATTTCAAGACGTTGCCATGGGCTTCAGATCAGGGAAATTTAACTCCGGAGCTGACTTTGGCAGTGGAAACGGCGCTGTTGACGGAGATTAACTTGCCCTGGTTTACTGCGGGGCTTAAGCAGATGTTTGACACGGGTCCCTCGGCATTAAAGGCATTTGTTCGGACCTGGACGGCAGAAGAAGATCAACACGCGCGGCTACTCGATGTCTACTTAACGCTGAGCCGCAATGGAAACCCTGACCGTCGTGCCAAACTCCGCCGGAAAGTCTTGACGGACGGCTACGAAGTGGGAGGAGACACGGGACTTGCGGTGATGGTGTATACTACGCTCCAGGAACTGGCTACCCGTGTGTTCTATCAGAACTTAGCGACGGCTGTTGAGAATCTAGATCCTGCGTTGACCTTGATTCTTCGGACGGTAGCCAAAGATGAAACCCTACACTTCGCCTTTTATCGCGATGCGGTACGCGCCTATTTGGACCACGATCCCGCCCTGCTGGGAACGGTGGCTTCCATTATTCCGCAGTTTCGCATGCCGGGATCTGAAATGCCCGACTTCCCGTCGCGTATGCGCACCATTGCGGATACGGGGTGCTATGACGTCGAGAATTATCTCAGTGATGTCATGGATCCGATTTTACGCGCTTGGAATGTATGGGAGCGGGATGCGCCAGATGGCGTAGATGACGTGCGGAAGGCGCTTTTCACCCACCGCGATCGCCTGCAACGGGTTGCAACCCATCGATCTAAGACTCCCTGACAGTCCTAACCGTCCGCATAACGCTCATCTAGCGGGACTCCGGATAGTTGACACGATAAAAATAGAAGATCGTCGTGTGATCCCAACCGAGGTCCCAGGGTTCTCGAAAACGGTCGGCCGAGTGGCTAATGACCAACGGATAGCCGTCCGGATCAAAGCCCGCCACAATGGCGAAATGGACCGTCCGGTTGCGCTCGTAATAGCCAATGAGGTCTCCAAGTTGCAACTGATGAATGGCGCTTCGGTTCTGGGGTAACGTTGGGGTAGCGAGTTGGGCAAATGTGCCGTGGGCGATAAGATGGGCCCGCCCGGAATGGGTCAGGAACTGGGCCAAACGCGTCGCATTGACCCAGTTTGGGCTTCCTTCTTTGGAATGGCGGTCCCAATTCCAAGCACTTGTTTCGGGAAATCCTCCCGCTCTTAAGACCTGCGAGATGAAGTTTGAACAATCTCCACCATTCCAATTGTAGTCCTCAAATGCGGAATTGTAGCGCATCTGGTTGCCACAGCCAGGAGCCGCACCACAATAATGAGCGGCGTAGTCTAAGGCGCGCCGCGCCCCATGGCTTAACGCCTCGCGTCGGGTGGATTCTGGCACGTGGATGGGGGCTGGTGTTGCACGACCCGTCAGGCGTGTCTCCTGGTTAAGGGGATCGATGAATTCGTCGTTCGCAATCCGCCATCCGGTTTTTGTCTTGTCGAGCGTGTACCAGTGATAGACCCCCAGTCCGAACCACGTCGACTCTTTATTGCCGGTTTTATGGGCGTAGCTATAGCGCGCCGATACGGCGCCGTAGATGCGCATCACGTGATTACCGAGCCAACGCGGGGGACCGCTTCGCACGGTAACCGTCACCCCCGTGAAGCGAAAACCCCGTGCGGCAGACCACGCCGCGACATATTCCATCCGCCGTTTGGCTTTGGCGTACGCTGCGTGCCCCGAACTAGTGTCGACAAATAGACGTTTTAGGGCGTCGTCGTGATGGAGCAATGTGGCGACGTCTTCTCGTTGTACCAACTGCTGCAAAATTGCTTGAGGACTAAGGCTGGGTGCCTGATTGGCGAGCCATAGGGCGATGCCGAACACCATTATGTGCCTCCCGTAATATGGCTATGGATACGTAGCTAATATGAGTCGGCTCGACCGTCCTGATGCTGGAAGGTTTTAGCGGATCGTCCAGACCTGTTTTTTAAATACGGTATAATAAGGACCATGGCTTCATCGGCTAAGGTACGGGGTTGTATGAAGGGAGGGCTCATGTCCTTGCATTCTAATACAGAGTCGACCGTGGTAATCATTGGAGCCACAGGGGATTTGACACGCAGATTATTGTTTCCTGCAATTTATCGGCTGTATGCGTTGCACGAATGGCCGGACGCGAATATTATTGGGTACGCTGTAGAAGATTGGTCCCGCGATAAATTTCTGCAACATCTTGAAGACAATCTCCGGCAATTTGAGCACGATTTCGATCCGAAGGTGTGGACCGAATTGGCTGCACGGATTGATTACAGACAAGGGGACTTGACCAAAGATTCGCTGGCCAAGCTTTCCCCCAAAATTTCTCCTTCGACCCTTTTCTATCTGGCGTTGCCTCCTCAGCTTTTCGGGGACGCGGCACAAGGCCTTGGTGAAGCGGGACTCTCGACCGAGAGCAAGTCGGGGTATCGGCGATTGGTGGTGGAAAAACCATTCGGATGGGATTTCGCGTCAGCGAAAGCCCTTCGTGAGCGGATCCATGACTATTGGTCAGAAGAACAGGTCTACCGCATTGACCATTTCCTCGGTAAAGAGACCTCGCAAAACCTGTTGGTGTTTCGCTTTGCGAATCGATTTTTGGAACCGGTGTGGAATGCGGCGCATGTGAGCCAGGTTCAGATTACCGTTGGAGAAACTCTCGGGGTTGAAGGACGCTGGCAATATTACGATAAGGCCGGCGCTCTTCGAGACATGATTCAAAATCACTTGATGCAACTGTTTACCTTAACGGCGATGGATGCGCCAGCGACTTGGGACGCGGAAGTCTTGCGAGAACACAAGGTTGAAGTGTTGCGCGCGGTGCGTGGTATCCCTCCCGAGGCTCTCAGCGACTATGCCTGTCGTGGGCAATATACGAAGGGGACCATCGGCGATAAGGCAGTACCGGGATACCTGGATGAGACCGGAATCCCTAAGGACTCCACAACGGAAACCTTCGCCGCGATAAAACTCTACATAGACAATTGGCGATGGCAAGGAGTACCCTTTTACCTACGTAGTGGGAAGCGGCTCGCTGCTCGTTTTTCGGAAATTGCGGTGGAACTGAAAGACGTACCAACAGGCCTCTTTGGTAAGCCGCTGAGTAATTGGATTGTTTTTCGCATGTGGCCGGATCAGTGCATAGACGTGGTTGCTTGGGCAAAAGATCCCGGGTTGCAGTTGAACACGAGAAAAATCGTGTTAGCAACGCCGTACGAGAAGACCGACGAGCCCGATTACACTGCATATGAACAGCTCCTCTTGGAGGCCTTGAAAGGGGATCGGGGTTACTTCTTGCGGTTCGACGAAGTGGAAGAATCTTGGCGCATTCTGACTCCGGTGCTCGAGGCGTGGAAAAGCGGCAGTCCGGCTCCTTATGGAGCCGGATCCCAAGGGCCCGATGAACAGAACCGTCTCATGATTCATGGCCATAGCTGGCGTACCATAGGTGGGCGTGATTAGGATCCGGGGCTTGGCGGTTTTTGGGATGTGGAGATACTAGGCCTAACTTGAGGCAGAAAGAAGTGAGTGCATATGTGGTTTAGAAGACGGTATCGTACCCCATGGTGGATGGTGTTGTTAGCGGCATTGGGGCTCCGCTCGCTATGGATTCGTAGCGAGATGAGTTCAGAACAACGACAGGCGTATCGGACGAAAGGCCGCCGATTTCGCGAAAAGATCCGAGAAGCATTTGAGGTCTTCAATGACCATGAGTCTGAACCTGAGACCGAGACCTTAGAGGATCAGCCATAGGTGGCTTCGGAGAACGGATTTCGTCGATCGCTGGCAATTTTTCGACTGGCGTTAAGCTTTTGGGGAGATGCCCGGGCGATTGCCCGGGCTAAACGCCGCCTTCCTGCCGACGACGCTAAACGAGAAGAATCTCGAATTTATCGAGTGGGTGGCCTAAGGTTTACTCGTGAAGCGCTTCGTCTTGGGGGCCTAATTATTAAGGTCGGACAGTTTCTGAGCGCTCGGACCGACGTGCTTCCACTCGAATTTACCCGCCAACTACAAACCCTTCAAGACCAGGTACCCCCGGCCTCTTTTAGAGAGATTCAAAAAACCTTGGCTGCGGCCTATGGTAAGCATTGGTCGCGGGTATTTTTAGAATTTAGTCCCGAGCCGGTCGCGGCCGCATCGTTGGGACAAGTCCATCGCGCCATTTTAGCCAAGACCGAAGAAGTGGTCGCGGTGAAGGTGCGACGACCCGGGATTGACGAATTGGCGGCCATCGATTTAAAGGCCCTCGGTCGCATTATGGGGGTGTTGCGGCGTTGGACCAAGCCTGGCCGCCGTATTGACACCGTACAACTTTTTGAAGAGTTTCGGGATATGGTGCATCGGGAGTTAGATTATCGTCAAGAGCTAACGAGTCTTCAGGCATTTGGCCAAAACTTTGCAGATAACCCATCGGTCAGAGTCCCTAAGGCCTATCCAGAATTCTCGCGTGAGACGGTGTTGGTCATGGAATTTGTGTCCGGTTTCAAACTCACCGATCGCAAGTTGTTGGTTGAAGCTGGATTGCAACCCAAAGCGCTCGCACGAATTTTGGTTAATGCTTTCTTACAACAGATCATTCAGGATGGCTTGGTGCAAATTGATCCGCATCCCGGCAACTTCTTCGCGGCCGAGGATGGCCGAATCGTGTTCTTGGATTTTGGCATGATGGGGCATATCCCTGCCGAACACTTGAGCTATGCGGCTCGGTTTCTGGAAGGGATTTTGACCAAGGATGCACGGCGCGTCGTCGAGGCGATTGATGGACTGGGTTTTTTGGCCCCGCATGCCCAAAAGACGCTGCTGCAGCGGGCCGTATCCGTGATGTTGGAACGGAGTGCCGGCACTCCGTTAAGCCCCAGCTCCCGATTGGACGGGGTGGTGCGAGATTTCCAGGACTTTCTCTACGAAGAACCCCTCCTGTTTCCAGCCCAGTACATGTTTTTAGGCCGTGCCATTGGGATGCTCTTTGGATTGGTTTCGGGGTTAGACCCTGATTTAGATTGGGTTGAACTCTTGCGCCAAGAGGCGCTGCCGCTTCTTAACCAAAAGCGTCGTGAAAACGGCGCGGCCTGGCTGTCTAAGATCCGAGAGGGGATTTCGGATTGGCTAGGGCCCGAAGCGGGCACGGCCTTTGACGCGGTGGGACAAAGGGTGTGGGACGCGGTAGGCACTATGCAAAGAGTGCCGGTAAGCTTGGATCGTGTCCTTTTGGAGGCGGAATCCGGATCCCTGGTGACTCGGCCTGAATTATCACCGGTGACGCGTCGCCTCGACCGCTTAGGGGACCTCATAGAAGCGTTGATGGGTCTCGTCGCTGCCAGCGGCAGCGGGGCGCTGGCCATGGTCTTCATCGCGCATCATTGGCTAGTGCCGGGCGACATCGCGTGGATCGTGACCGGGATGTTGCTGGTATTGACGCTTCGCGCCAGGCAGAAGGCCAAACGTCGAGTAACTCGGCGCGTCTGGCGTCCTGATGGGGACCGCCGTTAGAGGAGTACTTCCGGGTTAAGTCAGGGCTTGAATGAAGTCGTCGATGATGTCTTGGCTCGATTCGATGCCCACCGAAATCCGAATCACGCTGGCATCGATGCCAATGCGGACTTGTTCCTCGGTTGACAGTTCTCGATGCGACGCGACGACGGGATGCGATAGGGTGGTCGAGACGTCTCCTAGACTCGGAACGAAGCGTACGATTTTTAGGCGCCGGATGAGGTCTCGGACACTGTCGTAGCCCCCGGTGAGCGCAACCGATACGATGGATCCGAATCCCCGCTCTAAAAGTCGTCGAGCGTCCTGATGATCCGGATGTGAGGCAAGCCCGGGATAATACGTGTGTTTTATCGAGGCCAAGCTCTCCAGATTTGTGGCTAATGCCATGGCATTGCCGCTGGATTGTTGCATCCGCACGGCCAAGGTTCGCGCCCCACGAAAGGCAAGCCAGGCGGCAAAAGGATCCGGCGTCATCCCCGACGTGTCGACGATGTGCTGGGCTCTATCCACGGTCGCACGCTTTCCCACCACGGCGCCTAAGATGAGGTCGCTATGGCCTCCGATGAATTTGGTTAGGGAGTGGACCACCAAATCGGCGCCCCAGGACTGGGGATTGGCGTGAAACGGTGTAGCAAACGTATTATCGACAATGACCGAGATTCCCCGATCGTGGGCCTCAGCAATGATTTGGTCCAAAGGGGCAATCCGACCCAGAGGATTCGATAAGGTTTCGAGCACCAAAAGGGCGGGTCCCTGGGAGAAATGGCGTCCGATGTCTTCGGGATCGTGGGTATCGACCCATTCCATGGTGTAGCCCATGGGCCCTAAGAGATTTCTGGCCACGCCCACGGTTCCTCCATAAATTTCGCGCGCTACCAAAATGCGCCCTGGACTCGGTAGCAACGTGAGGATTGCCGTAAGCAGGGCAGCGGTGCCTGAACCCGTAATCGTCCCTTTTTCCGCACCCTCAAGACGGGCAATCAAATCGCCCAGGGCGTCGGTGTTGGGATTGCCGCCCCGTGAGTAGGAATATCCCGTGCGGATTCCGGCGAGCAATTCGTCCACCACTTCTACATCATTAAAGGCATAGACCGAGGTTTGAAAGAGAGGCGGGGATACAGCGTTATTCGGGTTCATTACGGTTATGGGCTGAGTGGCTTGGGTGTAGATATCCATAGTTAGGCGCCTCCTGTTCTGGGTGAATCCACGGCACGAGTGCGGCGTTGTCTTTCTTAGTGAAGCATGCCCAAAGGTCTAATGCAACGAGGCGACCTCACAAAAATTGCCGTTTAATATTGCAGAATACTACGACAAGTACGGAATTATTTGGTATGATAGGTTCCTCAGAGGTCGCCTTGCGATGACGCGAGCGTCCCTGATTACGAACCTACTGATTCCTCGACACCAATGGTGAAACTAATCCCAATTGTCCTCTCGAGCCCCGCGTTTGATTGAAAATCCACGGAACCCAGGGAGTGATACCGATGTCGGAAGCGAATGTACGTTTGGAAATCCTTATCCCTCACGAAGACGCGCGCGCCGTGCGACGCGTGTTGAGAGCGGAGCGTCTAGAGTGGACAGAACAGCAACGCGTGCATGGGGGATGGAGTGGCCATCGCTATTGGCGCCTCTGGCTTATGATTGGAGAACACCAGTTGGATGGTGTGATTGATGCCGTGCAAAAGGTTTCGCCACCACGTCAAGTGTGGTATCACCCGCGCCATGGCTGGGCCATAGACGTATGGCTACACCCGACGACCGTGACGCTGTCGGGAGCCGTCTTTACCTGGTGGCCGGTCACCACTACAGCCCACTTCAGCGGACCCAGCTAACGAGATGGTTACTCCAGTATAGCGAAACCCAACGCAAACGAGATTTTGTGATTCCCCCATTAGGTGACGTAGTATTGACCATTGAACCGGTGAGGAGTACCGCGGTCTCAGGTTTGGCGGCTAAACCAATCATCGGTGTGGAAGGTGTTGTGGCATCGACCGAGGAGGTTCCGACGACCGTGCGACGCCTGGAATCTCTCGGATACCGGCCGAAGGTGATTTATGGCATTGAGGGACGGGAAGCGTTCTGTCCCCGCGAAGGAATGCCTCAACATCCCTTATATGTCTGGTATCCGAAACGTGAAGTGGCGTTGAGGGAAAAGATTAAGCTTCGTATGGTAAATAGGGTGCTTCCGGGGGCGTATGTTCGGCACGGACCTGACGCTATTGACGGGAAAAGCTCCAGGAAACGCCGGTAACCTCATCTACCGACGTCGTGTTTTGGGTCGAGGAACGACCCCGGACAGGCTGGAATTACCGATTTGGGGGTGGGTCTTTGCCAGACGATAACCAGTTGGTAGCTGGAAGTAGGCGTGCGGCGATGGTCATATTGGTCGCGCTTGATGGACGGCTCCTACTCCACCACCGCGATGATAAACCAGGGGTCCTTCATCCTGGTTGCTGGGCTGGGTTCGGCGGAGCGGTTGAACTGGGTGAAAGTGTAGAGGCAGCAGCCAAGCGTGAAGTGCTGGAGGAGACGGGTCTAGCAATCGCGAGCCCAACGTTCTTGTGTGACTTAGAGGACAAGGAAGGGCGAGGAGACATGGTGTCGCTGTTCTTCGTTCGGGGACCCTTCGATCCCGAGGACGTCATGCTGTCCGAAGGGCAGAAGGTGGGGCTGTTTCACATTAAGGATCTTGACACGCTCCGCGTGACACCGTTTGTTTGGCGCGCGATCACCATGCACTTGATCCCTCGTCTCTCTGGCAGGGATGACCAACCTGTTCCATCCTCTTAGGGCGGGGTTGGCCGGGGCCCTCACTACGACAGATACGGGAGCGTTCGCAGGGGAAGCTCGGCATCATTAGGCCGTTACCCATGACACAGGGATGGTACTGTTTGGATGAATACCAACCATGCATGGTTGGGGCAGCGGGGAGGGACTGGCGTGGCAGCTCGTATCCTGCATCTCTTGGTTGCCAATTATATGTCTGTCCCGCGCAGAGCGTCACGTTGAGAAACCATCTCCTTTGAAGCCATCCGAATGAAAACAAGGCGTATGCTGAGTTACAGATGGCACTGGCCAATCGGTTGGTGAACGACAGTGAGGCTTACACCGAAAGCAAAAGTGGGTTCTTCAATACTCGACTCAAGCGGGCGGGGTGGAACGACTAAGGATCGGCCCCGCCCGCTTGGCCTCACCATTCAGATCCCCAAGCTTCCCGGCTTAGCCGCGGAAGGGGAATCGCTGGTCACCATGTTCAAAACTCCCGTTACGCTATTCGCTGATAACGATCAGACAGACCGGGCATCCTTTTGTCAAAGAGACTGACTCAGGGGCATATCGGGAAGCGGGGTGAGGATCCAGAATGACGTCAAAGTCCGGCTTTGTCACCGGACTCATCTTGTTGGGACTGCTTGTCTTGGGAGTCGGGACTGAGACCCGGCTTGGTGGCAACACCTTGACGTCTGTGGGAAGCCAAACCCTGAAGTTTCGGGTGCCGCCGAAAATTTCTTTTGGGAAACGGGCCCTAGCGATTCGAAAAGGGGAAGCGCTCTTTGAGGATTCTTCCCCGATTGCGGGCAATCGGTTATCTTGCGCCTCGTGCCATCTCGATGATGGAACCGACGCCAATGTACTGCCGTTAGTCGGGGTGGCTTCCGCGTTCCCCCGCATGAGTCAGCGCTACCACGCTCGGTTAAATCTGAGCCAGCGCATTAATTGGTGTGTGATGAATAGTTTGGCGGGGAAATGGCTAGAACCGGGAAACCCCGAGCTCAATGACCTCACCCGATATTTGGACTGGATTTCGGTGGGGTACCCGAAAAACGTGCCACTCCCCTGGTTGAAACGCCCGGTCCTGGTTTCGGATAAGCGTTATTTTCATAGCGGTCGCGGCGAAGAGCTCTATCGTTCAGATTGCGCTTACTGTCATGGGCCTAAAGGGCAAGGCTCGACCCATGGGTTTTTGGCCCCACCACTCTGGGGTCCAGATTCGTATACCCGGCATGCGAGTTTGGATCGCCAGGCGATGCTGGCGGCGTTTATTCAAAAAGCCATGCCCGCCGTCGCCATGCACGGAATAAGACCGGGAGGACTCTCCGTTCCTGATACCCAAAGCCTCGCGGCGTTTATCTTGCGCCATAACAGGCCGGCCGGATAGGTGCGGGACACGCAATGCCGAAGACTCCTTAATGCGCGATTGTCCGGCATCGACGAACGAGGTCTTTGTAGGCGGCTTGACTTAAATTTTCCGTCGGTAGCAAGATCGGGTCGGAGCATATTCCCGACAGCATTGCGGGCTTTTGGAACCGTTCGGCAAATTCTTCGAGGTTTTGATGATCCTGATGCCCTGGGTGACGGGCTCCCGACATGGCGCGATCTGCAAAGCGCTGGGTCAGGACATCGGGAGGCGCAACGCAATGAATTTCGAGGCACGCATAGGCGTAATGGTCGGCTAGGTGCCGTAAATGGATGCCAGCCTGGGTTCCTGAAAAATTGGATTCGGCGATTAAGGGATGGTGGGTTTTCATCAGGAGCTCTATCGCCCAGGACCAGAGCTCCCAACTTGCCTGACCTAATTTTTGGGACCAGGCGCGGTCTTGCCAGCCAAGTCTATCAAAGAGACTTTCTTTGATGGAATCTCGAGAAATAACCGGCCAGGTCCCGAGATCGTTTGCTAAGCGTTCCGCCACGGTGGTCTTTCCGCTCGCTGGATGACCCGAGATGACGATCAATGGTGGCATGGCCATTCTCCTTAGACAGGCGTATGGAAAACGTGCGCAGATTCGGCAGCGGCGATTCCCGCCGCGTGACCGGTCGAGAAGGCGACCGTGATATTGTAGCCTCCGGTGTGCGCATGGACATCCAATACTTCCCCGGCGAAATAGAGGCCGGCGCATAGTTTAGAACCCATAGTGTGCGGAACAATCTCCTTAATGGAGACACCACCCCCAGTGACCGTGGCTTTCTCCAACGGTAAGGTGCCAGTAATAGGAACCTGAAATTGCTTAATGGAATTTGCAATCCCCAAAAGCGCCTCATTTCCTAAATGAGCTATCGCGGTTGTGGCAAGTACCCCGGATGTTTCGAGAATGATCGCGACCAAGCGGTCGGGAAGCCATTCGCCTAAACGCGTATTGATTTGCTTGTTCCCGTCATGAAGTCGTTGGTTCTTAAGTTTAGCCAATAGGGCTTCAGAGGTCTGGCTTGGGACAAAGTCGATGAGGGCCTTCAAGGGTTCTAGGGGGTCCTTTCGCAGTGCCGTAGACACATAATGGCTGCAACGGAGTGCAATCGGTCCGGTCAACCCAAAATGAGTAAACATAAAATCCCCATATTCCTTCGTGAGGGTTTTCCCGCGACCATTCTTGATTGCCATGACGACGTCTTTAAAAGAAAGGCCTTGCAGGGCTCGTGAGGTAATAAAGGGGGCAGGACTTGTTAACGGGACTTCGGTGGGGTATGGAGTCACGATGGTATGGCCGAGTGCCGCCGCCCAAGGATAGGCATCCCCGGTGCTTCCAGTTTGGGGAACGCTACACCCTCCCGTGGCCACCACGACGGACTTGGCGGGAACAATCTCTCCACCCTGGATTCTTATCCCTATCACCCGTCTGGATTCAACGAGGAGGTCTTCAACCGGGGTGTCTTGGCGAACGACAATGCCCAAGCTCACGACCTTGTCGATCAGGGCACGGACCACGGTCGATGCCTTATCGGTTACCGGGAACACCCGACCCCGATCTTCTTCTTTCAGTCGAATACCCAGAGATTCGAAGAATTCGATGATCTCCTGATTTGAAAACTGACTTAATGCCGAATACAAGAATCGGCCATTGCCGGGGATGTTCTTCATGAGCTCGTCCATGGGCTTGGCATTGGTGACGTTACACCGCCCACCGCCAGAAATCCCGAGCTTTCTTCCAAGCTTATTGCCTTTTTCGAGCACCAAGGTGCTCGCCCCTTGAAGCCTGGCAGCGATTGCGGCCATGAGGCCACTCGGCCCTCCGCCGATGACAACGACGTCAAATGTCTTTATCATAGATGTAAAGCCTTTCTGCGTTCGGCCGTTTTCCGAAGCGGGTCTGGGGCTTCCAACGGTCATCCTATGGGGCGCTCCCCCTAGGCTATCTGGTTAGCCCTCAAGTCGGTGATTATTATGGCGCAAAACGGCGGTGGCGTACACTGCTCCATCTTGGTAGAGGCCGTACTAAGGAGACTCAGTGCAAAAGATCGTAAGATGAAATCGGCACGACCCAATACAGGAGGTTGTAATGAACGTGCGACTTTGCTTATATCGTCAAGAATGGACCGAAGCATTTCTCTGCGAATCTGAGCTCCTGACTCGCGTCTTGGCACCCATTCCGGTCGTCTTCGAACATTTTGGTAGCACCAGCGTTCCTGGTATGACGGCAAAACCTGTTATTGACGTACTCGGTATCGTCTCCGACATCAACATCATTGATGAGAGGACGTCTGTTCTCATGGATCTAGGGTATGAACCGGGGGGCGAGTGGGGGATTTCCGGCCGTCGCCTGTTTCGCAAGGGCGGAATGGAACGCACGCACCACCTGCACTTTTATGGGGAAGTAAATCCCGAAATCCAGCGCCATCTCATCGTTCGTGACTACTTGCGTCAATCTCCCGAAGAAGTGAGGCGCTACAGTCAGTATAAAGAACAATTAGCCGCACAATATCCAGATACAGGAGAATATAGCTTGGCCAAGCGTGACTTCGTTTCGGCCTTAGAACAGCGAGCCCTCATCTGGCACGCCGATCGCGAAGCACATTAGGACGGTTCAACGAGAGACTTGGAAGGGCAATCGAGCTTGTCGCCCCAAGAAATGATTTAAAGGGAAGATCCCAGCGCTACAACTCGCGTTGGGATCCCAAGGCCCACTAGCGTCGTCCCAAGCCAAGAATGAACAAGAACAAGTTTACGATATCAATGAGAATGGATACCGCCAAAACTACGGCCATCCCTTGGGCCGGCACACTACGTCCGCGCATCCGCATCAACGAAAAGTCCACAATGAGGTAGCCGGTAAAAATGACCGTCCCGATTAAATTAAACACGCGCGAGGTGGCCAATCCGGTCATACCAGGAACAATCCAAGACAAAAATCCGGTCACCACGAGCATAATCAGGCCCACGAAGAGAAGTGGGGCCATTTTAGAAAAATCCCAGGGAAGCCACGATACCAGCGCCGCCGAGAACAGCACCGCGATTAAAAGAATGCCCAGGGTGGATAACAACAGGGAGGACTGGGTAATGGCCACGCTCCACACGAATGGGCCTACCAAAAGGCCCATCCCGATGGCCACCACGGCACCCCAGAAGAATGCTCGGCCGGCCCGTGCTACATTCCGACTTACGAGGATGGTTCCAATAAGTGCAGACCCAATTCCCACCCACATGCCTGCCCGACCCGCAACGGGAGAGATTAAGGCCGACGCACCGAGGATGAACAATAGTAACGTCAAGTATCCGAGGGTGCGCCCCATGATTGATCCGGTCACACCGTCCGCTACACGATAGGCAGAAACGGGAGAACGATTATACATCGCATAACACCTCCACTGATAGGGTCTCTTTTCTAAAAGATATAGCACAAAAGTCAATGAAAGTCAATTTGACAAACGCGGATCCAAGGGGACTCACTTAATGTACGCCGAAATCAAGACAAACATCCCTGGTTTAGGTGATGAGGATCCGTCCGGCGACTTCGGATTAATATAGGGGGTCGATATCAATTTTTGTTTGTCAGATTTAGTCCTATGTAGTACAATGTAAAAAAAGGAGGGGTAACATGACTAAACTCAACAAGACAGCGATTAACCTCGACGCGTCTCTGCGAGAGCAACTGGTTGCGCTCTTAAATCAAAGGGTGGGCCTCTTGATGGACCTCTATATCCAAACTAAATTGGCCCACTGGAACGTGCGTGGGCCCCACTTCATCGCGTACCATGAACTCTTCGATGCGATTGCAGGCCACCTCTTGGAGGCCCAAGATTCCATAGCCGAACGTGCGGCCACCTTGGGTGGCAGTGCGGGAATGACGGTTCAAGACATTGCTCAAGACAGTCCCTTGACGACGTGGCCTATGGGTACGCGTCAAGACCATGACGTGATAGGGCTTCTCGCGGAGCGACTAGGGCAGGTCAGCAACTATATTCGCCAGGACATCGACTCGTCGACCAAGTTAGGCGATGCGGACACTGCGGACCTGTTTACGGAAGTGTCACGGGAGTTAGACCACGATCTCTGGTTCCTGGAAGCACACCTATAGGATTAAATATAGAGAACAACTAATGAGGCCATGCACCAAGGCCTCATTAGTTATGTCAACCCTACTAGCCACATAGCACCGTGGTCTATGGTCTGATTTTAATCGGTCCCAGTTTGTGCATCCACCCATGGTCCTATCGAGAAAAAATCCAAAGAACTCTTCAGTGAGATGATTTCTAATCAAATATGGTGCTGACCATCGTTCCGCATCTAAGTTCATGGTGCTCCTTTGGTTAGCGTCACGTGTGACCACCGCCTGCCGGACCAACGTATTAATTTCCGGGGGATTGCTGAGACGTTGCGACACTAAAAAACGAGTAGGCCTCTATCATCGTTCGCGGGTGGAAATCTAGTTGGTCCAGGGGGATTCCATGGGCACTACCATGACCCATGGGTGCGGCCTACGAGGACGGGTCGGTGGTCACTCGGAAAACATGGTCTTGATACACGATAATTAGCTCTGTACCGCGAAAAAAGTGAGCATACCAGCAACCATCATCGATGTTGATCATGCTATGCTGGATCATGGATAGCGTATCATCGAATAGGGCGCGGTTGACGGAAACCAATATGAATTCCCAGCGACCCAACTGACGCTTCTTGACATCCTCCCCACGGATAATTCCGGGGGATTCCTGTACCTCGCGGCCACAGGTTCCTGCTTCCTTGCGCCACCGCTTCTTAGGGCTTGCGCCGTTCGTCCACGCACAAGACGCGAGGACTTTCCACGAGAGGGTGCTCCCCAGGCTCATTGGGCGTGTCCCGTCCTGTTAGATGCTTCGCAATGGCGAAGCGTTTAATATTGTTGGCCGCTAAGATATCGCGGTCATGATGCGTGCGCAGTCTGGGCAGGTCCATTCGCGGTCCGCCAGTGTGAGAGCATGGTTGTAGTACCCGCACACACAGAGACGCGAGGACGGGACAAACCCTCCGATGACGCGTACATGCGTACCATACCATTGCGGTTTATACTCCAACTGGCGGAGGAATTCCGCCCACCCGGACTGGCTGATGCGGCGAGCTAAGGCATGATTCCGCACCATGCCTGCCACATTGAGATCCTCGATGCAGATGGTATCAAAGCGCCGTACGAGGTCCGTGCTCAGTTTGTGGAGAAAATCCTGTCGCCGGTGCGCCACCCGTTCGTGCAATCGGGCGATTTGCCGTCGACTTCTGGCGCGATGTTTGGACCCCTTCGTCGTTTTAGCCAGACGGCGTTGGAGAATTTTGAGGCGATACAGTTCTCGCTCCAACCATTGCGGGTGTCGATATTTTTCACCGGTGGACAACACCATGAAATCTTGAAGTCCGAGATCGTCGCTGACGGCGTGGTCTAACGCTTCGGGAACCGGATTAAGGACTTGGTTTTCGTCCTCAACCAGCACCGATACGAAGAACTTGCCGGACGGCATGCAACTGACGGTGACGGTTTTGATGGTACCGACAAACTGCCGACTGAAGCCAGTCCGGATCCATCCCGCTTTAGGAAGATAGATGACGCCGTTCTCCCACTGGATCTTGACGCCTTGGGGATACGTGGCGCTCTGTGTGCCTCGCTTGGAGTGAAAGCGCGGATAGCCTTTCTTTTTCCGAAAAAATCGCGTGAAGGCTTTGTCTAAATGCACCAATGCTTGTTGTAGCGGTTGGGAGGCTACTTCGCCTAACCATGGCAACTCCTGCTTGAGCGCGGTAAGTTGTTTGTCTAAATGAAACCGCGTGACCCCTTGGCCTTGCGTCTGATAGGTCGTCGTCGCCAACGCTAACGCCCAGTTGTAGACATACCGCACGGACTCAGGAACGCGGCTTGGTCTTCGGTTGCATAGAGGCGTTAGCGATAGGTTTTTAACATAGCTATAGAGAGTGGTGGCAAAGTTCATCACCGGTCCCGCTTGCAGGGCTTGGGTGATTGTCGGCACGGTAAAGGCGGACATCGAGGCATTGGAGCCTGCGTCCCATCCAAGGCAGTAATAAAATACTGGGAAGGGATCGGAGGCCGCTCCCAGCTCACGACGGGAAGTCCCCGTTTACGACCGGAATGTGATAGGACACCTCTTTCCAGTCATGGGCGCTGCTCCCACCAACCGCCGATTGTAGGGCTGATCCAACAACACTACGGGCCGACCATGGTGTTGGAACTCCTCTGCATAATGTGGATCATCGTTGACGAGCAGGTCTACAAGGGTATTGTCCAAGTCAATTGCTAACACGCATGGCCCCTCACCCCGTTTCGTAGCAGATAATCTTCCAATTTGACAAGATTTTCGAACGTTGGATGCGGCCACCGTTGACGGTGGCCTGACGTGTTATGCATGGACCACCGGATAGGTGGTGATGATGACTTCCGTAGCGCCCGCACGTTTGGTGGCGTCTCGATTTATGGCCCGGTGTACGGGAACCACTTGAATATGAAGTCCCTCGTACAGTTCGTGAACGGCAGGAACATCGGCATTGGAAGCCATCACGTACACACCGCGCTGTTGCAACATGCGAATGAACTCCGCCAACGCCACCTGATCATCCCATCCAAAGCCTTTGGCGGTATAACTGGTGAACTTAGCCGTTTCGGACACCGGCATGTAAGGGGGATCGATATAACAAAAATCTGAAGCGCGGACTATATCTGCAATGGCGGTATAGTCGGCCTCCACCAACGTGGCATCTTGCAACACTTCGTGAGCAGTGCGGATGGGATCGATTCGGGAGATGTTCGGATTCTTATAGCGACCAAATGGAGTGTTGAAAGCCCCTCGCGCGTTCAGCCTGTACAATCCATTGAAGGCTAGGCGATTTAGGGCCACGAAGAGGGCGCTTTGCTCAACCGCATCGGCGACCCGCTCGTTGTAGCGAAACCGCATCTCATAAAAGAACTCGGACTGAGACTCTGGGGGAAGGGATCGATAGGTGGTCTGAATTTGGGTCAGCCGGGCAATTAAGGCATCCACGTGATCTCGCACAGTCTGATACAGGCGGATCAAATCGCCATTGGTGTCACTGAGATGCGATCCGGGTCGTGCTAGGGCAAAGAAAAGGGCCCCACCGCCAACAAACGGTTCAAAGTAGCGATTAAATTGGGGCGGGCAGGATTCGAGTAACTTCGGCAGCAGTTGTCGTTTACCCCCAGCCCATTTCACAATAGATTGGGCGCTCATCAGTTCGGTTGAGGTTGATGTGGTCATTCTGTAGCCCCTTTCGCGGACATTTGCCATATCTAATACTATACGCTATCACTTTTGGTCGATCCTGCTGGTATCTCACTTGATGGATGAGTTCTTGCTGTCGCTTTTAAGACGGGCCCAGTCTATAGGGGAATCTGTCGCATGAGACTGACTGCGGCGCGTCTGCCAGCACCGCGACGACGAACACCGCTTAATTACTGCCTCTGGGTCGGTGGGACGAGCTCGATGCTGATTTAGTGGCCCGATAGGTGGAAGTCCCCGGTAGCTTATATTAGGGGAATGGGTCGCCCTGGGGCACCCCTTCGTGGATACCCTAGTCCGGTGCGTAGCACAGAAGAGTCTATATTTTCGGGGAGCACTTGCCATCACAGCGTAACAGTGTTATGTTACATACGGTGATGAAAAGTGGCAGAATGGATTACCAAGAAGGATCTTCTTCGGGAAGCCGGCATTTCATATGGCCAACTCTATCGTTGGAAGCGAAAGGGTCTTATACCCGAGTCTTGGTTTGTGCGGCGCTCGACCTTTACTGGTCAGGAAACGTTCTTTCCGCACGATGCGATTCTGGAAAGGATTCGATGGATTCAGGGTATGAAGCCGGACGTTCCCCTAGACGATTTGGCAATCAAGATACGTGAACCGCAAAAATGGTCCGAACGTTTACCGTTAGACGTGTTGCTAGCAACACTGCAAAGCCCTGCGGAAGGCCCGATTTCCCCAGTGTCGTATGCGTCAGGCAACCAGACCGTGACCCGTGCAGAATTTTTGGCTTTTTTAGGGGGGCAGTACTTGCGGGAAAGGGGTTTGGCCGAGGCTGTCACCAACGATCTGAGTACGTTTCTTTTGACGGTACCCGTGGATTGGTTGGAATCTCCGGCAACCGTTCTGTTGGTCGATGTTAGGGGAGTGCAGGGAAGATTTTTGATCGTGCAATCGAAAGAGGTCATCTGGTGGGGAAATCATGCTCCGACGTTTCAAATATCCGTAAGCGAGTTGTGGAGTCAGGTTAAGACCGCATGGAGTCAGATCGAGATGACCTCTAGAGTCGTGCCCTAGGGGTTCATCTAAAATCATTTCGATGAGAAGGAGTGAAGAGATTGGCTAACACATCACTACAGTCCTTGCGCGTATCCGGCAGTTCGCACATCCCCGGTGGTCATTACGATGAGGTTCATGGGTCCGGGTCGATCCGGATTGATGGCAACCTCACCGTGAACAGACTAAAGACTAGTGGCTCGATTCGTGGTCAAGGGGCTCTAAAAACCCAGGAGCTTTCCACATCCGGAAGCACACGGATCGAAGGCTCGGTGGAGGTGGTCGAGGGGCGATGCAGTGGATCTTTTCGGGTAGACGGTGGGCTCCGCGTTTTAGGGGAGATCGTGCTCTCGGGTTCTAGTAGGATTTCTGGAGCGATTGCGGGAGAAGAGGTTCGCGGCAGTGGGGCACTAAGAGTTGGAGATGAAGTCGCGCTGGAGAAACTGCGTTGGTCAGGCAGTGTCCATTGTCCAGGTCTGGTTAGTGCTGACGTGATTGAGCTTCACATCCAAGGGATATCTGAGGTGGGAGAATTAGCCGGGGCCCAGATTCAGATCCAGCGAGGATCCTTCGCTACCTTGACCCGTTGGTTGTCTTTCCTAGGCACGCATGGCCATTTGACGGTGTCCGAGGTGTCTGGTGACGAAGTTCTGCTCGAGGCCACTGATGCCGCCATAGTACGGGGTGAACGAGTTGTGATCGGTGCGGGATGTCGCATCGACCGGGTGGAATATCGTGAAAGCTTAACGGTGCATCCAGACAGTATGGTGGGTCAATCGATCCAAGTGGACTAAGGGTCCGGGATGCCGTACAGGATTGCGGCATAATTCCGGAAAACCTCATGGTTGCAAGATTTCATAAAGGACTGACCAGCCGCGGATTGTTGACCTATGATGGTGCCATTCCGTTGAATGAGGTGACCGTGCGTCTGGTGATCGGCCGCGAAGTGGCACGGTGGCAGACGTTGAAGGCACAACATCACTATCTCGGATTGCTGGGAGTCGTGGGAGGGCGTGCGAGCCATGATCCATCCGGTACGCTTTACGGCAGCCATCACGCGCGAGGGGCAGTGGTACGTCACTCGCTGTTTAGAAGTGGAAGTGGCGAGTCAAGGGGAATCGCTGGACCAGGCCATCGATAGTCTTCGGGAAGCCTTGGAATTGTACTTTGAAGAGACGTGGACCTGACGGAGTTGGCCGTGATACCGATTTTGATGGTCGAGTTGCCGTAACTGCTTTGTGAAGCGCGGGGTTCTTGGCGGCGAGCCAACGGGGCAGTCACCAAAAGCTCCGCCATCCCGATGGGCGCACGGCTATAGTGCCTATGCACCATGAGATAACTCCCGGAACTCTGCACTCGATATTGCGCCTTGGCCAATTGACGCTGGAAGAACTCCAAGCCTTTGGTGTCACCGGGTTGCCACCGTTGCCTGAGTCCTGCGCCGTAAGAGCAGGATGCTAAAGTCCTTGCGGGCGAATCGGCACCCATCATGTCTATCGTGTAAAGTGACCGTGGGGGTGTTTCACATAAGGTTAGACGGAATAGGGATTTATCTAAGGTTCTTCGAGGAAGTCGATGCAGCCAAAAAGTTGGACTTCAATGGGAGAAATCGTGTGTTTTTCGAGCCTTATATGCAGACAAGACCGGAAGAGTTTTATACATTGGACTACCAACAGCAGTCGATACGATTGGGTATAGAACGTCAACAGCATGATGAGGCGTATGTTTGGGGAGTATTTTTGCGGGATTCCGATGAGCTGATAGGAACTGTGTCCGTGACGGAAGTCGTCCGCGGTTCGCTGCAATTGGGTTGGTTGGGATACTCCCTCGACCAGGCCCACAACGGTCGCGGATTAACGACAGCAGCGGTGCAGTTGGTATTGGACTATGCGTTTCGGGTATTGAAATTACACCGCATTGAAGCCGGCGTCATGCCCCATAACATCGCCTCCATTCGGGTCCTCGAAAAGGTCGGATTCGAAAAGGAAGGACTATCCAAGAAAAACGTCCGCATCAACGGGAAGTGGGAAGATCATTGGCATTTTGCCATCTTAAACCCGAGTGACTAGGATTGTGTGGCTCCTGATGCCTTACGGTTCGGGACCGCTTTTTTGGCGTACTAGTTGTCCTATCAAGCGTGTCCAATCCGCCCCGTGTAGCTTAGTGTCTTACGGTACAAACGGGGGCGTTAGCGACATATCAAAGTGACGGCCGAAGTGCTTAAATATAAAACAGCGGTGGGGATGTGTTTGCTTGTTTGACTCCCAAGAAAGCACGAGGGCGTACCCTGCAAGATACCGCAGAGTACGCCCTCCGCACTTAATCTCGGCGCCCTGTGACATCCATGGGCTGATGAAAAGTAGCGGATGCCCTACAGACCACCGTTTTATCAGATGCGTTTCCTGTTGCTCGATGTATTGCTTGATGATCGACAGGGGGGCTCCTCCAGCCGACCCGGCAAAATAACTGGGGGACCAGAGGCTGTCGCCCCACAGCGCTCGCTCAATGCTTG
>JAJYPK010000050.1 GCA_021795465.1 Bacillota bacterium | reverse complement strand
CCGGATACGCCGACGCCTCCCGATACGGAACAATACAACTTTACCGATCCCGAGTCCCACATTATGGTGACCAAAACGCGGGGGCCGCAGCAAGCCTATAACGGGCAAATCGCCGTGGACGCCGACAAAGGGGTCATTGTCGCCGCCACCTTGTCCGCCCATCCGAATGACATGCAAGAACTGGTCCCCACGGTCGACGCCGTCGTCCAGACGACGGGGGGTCACCAATTTAACCAACTGACCAGTGACGCGGGGTATTTTTCTGCGAACAACATCGCCGCCATGGATGACCACCATCTCGACGCCTATATTGCCGCCGGTTCCGACCAATGGCGTCAGGTGGCGGGCAACCAACTCTTCGGCAAACGCCAATTTTCCTATGATGCCGAGACGAAGAGTTATTGAGCCCGGCCAACCAGCGTCTGCCCTGGGCGCGCGCCCGCAGTACTCCGAAAGGCCCCCGCAATTTTTTGGTGGACCTTGATCATGCGAATATCTTGTTCCGCCTGGTTATTGGTATAGGGAACGCGAAAGTCCCGCATGAAGTAGAGAACGGCCGCTTGGTGGCCGGCCACTCCGACTCGGCCACTCCCCCAATGTTACGGTGGGCCAAACGGTCCGGCCTCGTCGACTGGCTACTCAGTGCAACCGATGCGGGATTAGATGTCGTAGAAGATGTCGTACGCCATTTGTCGTCGAAATAATGGGTGGTTTGTGCGGCCCGATTCTGCGGCCCGTCGATCGGTTCTCCGGGATCGGTCGATTTTTTCATGTGTGACGTGTCTCTTTTTAGAGGTGTCACGGTACGTATCAGGGATGCGGAGTGTTGCGTAGTTTCCTGCGGCCCGTGGGCTGTTTTAGGGGTTGGCGCGGGCAATAAAAAGCCCGCAATCGCTTGCGGTGTCTGCGTTTCGTATGGTGGGCGAGCACGGGCTCGAACCGTGGACCCGCTGATTAAGAGTCAGCTGCTCTACCAACTGAGCTACTCGCCCGTATATCATTGGTAGCGGCGGGTGGACTCGAACCACCGACATCACGGGTATGAACCGTGTGCTCTAACCAGCTGAGCTACGCCGCCATATTGGTTGCGGGGACAGGATTTGAACCTGCGACCTCCGGGTTATGAGCCCGACGAGCTACCTGGCTGCTCTACCCCGCGAACGTTATTTGCTCTATGGCACATCGCTCATTGTACCTGGCGGAAGACTATTTGTCAATGGGTGAACCCTTTCTGATTCTTGTGATACACTAAGAGCATCACCCAATAAGGGAGGACATCTCAATGGACCGTCGCACACGATTAGCCGGAATTGATTTCTCGTTTAAGAAGGATGACGAAGGCATCCACCTCTCCATTAAGCCTAACGCAGAACGCCAAGAAGCTCAACGTGAAGTTTTTGCCATGTTTGATGAATTGCGGACCCAAGCGCATCGCGCTGGTGTCACAACACCGGAATTGATGGCGCACTGGGCAAAGAGTCGGTTAAAATGGAGTAAATAATTGTCTTTTTTGGAATTTATTGACTATATATGCCGCCCATGCTAAGATTCCACCCATAGGGAGTGGGAGGGACAAGGCATGGCGCTAGCCTCTTTACGAAGTCGAGCTGATTATCGGCTCGCCATTGAAGAAATTCGGACATTGCAGCGGATCATGGGCGTATTGGCTACGCAAAAAGGCAATGTCCACCCGGAGGTTGTGGCCCTAAGCCAACAACTTGACGAGTATATTGTATTGATCCAACGGTATTGGCAATATCGAAACCGAGAAGGTTTGACCGGCTAACTCCCGGTCTCTGTTTCTGTTTCACCGGGATATGCTTCGCCGCTTTGGAGATACTTCACCAGTAATCCGTCGAGTTCTCGGCTCACTTTAAGTAGTTCTGGGCTCGTCATGTCGTCTCCCATTGCGTAGATACGTTCCATATCTTGGCGTAAATCTCGAATCCGCTTTAGCATCGTCTGGGTCTCAAGTGCCAACGCATACCCTCCTTTATCTTCATCCGTGTATTCCTTCTCGTTTAACGCAATAAATTCCTGCTTGCCTGAAACAATTTTTCTTCACCATTCGGCAAATTTCCTTGTTATGCTTGGGGTTCTTTTTGCGGACGGACCCTCTTTTCGGCAAATATCGCTACAGAAGACCATGCCGATTATCCGATACTATCGACCGTTTGCCCATGCGGACATTCATCGGAATGGCTTTTTATCTCCCTCGATGTGTTGTTTGGAACAATCTTCCTGTCAGGCGCCTTTTTGAGTCTCCTGATACCCCTGGATTACAGGCGTGCACGTATTGGGCACGGCTGCCGAGCCGCATCATAAATTGTCGTGGTCTGTCGTCGCCAAAGAAGAGGTCAGATGGGGTCGAATCTATTGTGGTGACCCGAGATAAGGAACTCGCGCACGAGCACGCTTTTCCCGATTTTTGGTCTTTCTCCAACCAAGCATAGCCATATTACGAAAACCCCTCTATTTTCTTGGGATTGAATAGTCCTATACAGTAAAATACTCTTATGCAACCGTTGACAGGGAGTAGTCTCATTGTTCCGTCAGTACCCATTCCCCCCACGAAATCTCCGCGACCTCAGAGTCGCTCGACGGTGATTCCCGGGTGGGATCGGTTGGAGCTGGCCGAAACCAGCCTGGTACGCGATACCACGTTGGCGACCCTCGATGCGTACGTGCTTGCGGTCCGTAATGTTCTGGCACTGGCCCTTAGTCGGCAACCAGCAGAAGTGGGGTACTACGTCTCGCCAAAAGGGCGATTTCGCCAGATGGTTCACATTCGCCACTTGAACACCGAACTTCAGGCCTTGCACCAAGAAGTTCGCAATGGACGTCCTGGATCGGCTCTTATGGAGCGACTCGATGCGATTCGAGGGATCCTCGTGGATATCAGGCTCTAAGATGGAGGACACCATGTCGACCTATGATGCGCTTTGGGCAAATCTTCAGACGTTACGGGACTTGACTGAGCAGAAGATTAACGCCGTGCTGTTGCGCCAAACCGAAGAATTGATGCACCTGCTGCAGGAAGAACTCGATCCTCTCCGAGCGATCAACCAATATCTGCTGGAGGTGCCTCAGTTTTCGGTAACCGAACGAGACGCTATCCAGTTTTCCTGCCAAAAATGGTCGGAACGGGCAGGATACTTAGCCGAATTATTGCAGACCCAATTAGGCTATCTCGACTTTTTACGAAGCCTTTTGGGTATCGACAGCACGTCATCCCTAAATTTGGGACTGTAGGAGGAAGCACCATGGGTTTTATGATGCTGAATATCGCCAGCCGAGCGCTGGCGGCGCAACAATTGGCTTTGGATGTGACGGGAAACAACATGGCTAATGCGACAACCCCCGGCTACCGATCTGAAACCGCCAACCTCACCGAAGCCCCACCCCAGCCTGTCGTTTCGCTTCAGGGGTCCGAACTCGGAACCGGTGTCGTGGTTTCTTCGGTCAGCCGGGCGACGAATCCCTTCTTGTCGCGTAGCGTCCGGACTCAACTCACGAACCAAGGATACTGGTCGTCTACGAATCAAGCCCTGTCCCCGATTCAGTCGCTCTTTCAAGAACCTTCTTCCAGCGGCTTACAAGAAGGAATGAATCAGTTCTTCGCTAGTTGGCAAACCCTGTCCAACGCCCCGCAGAATCAGGCGTCCCAAGAATCCGTCATCCAGCAGGGAGCCAATCTAGCCGGACAGTTCAACACCATGGCCACCAATATTACGAACGAAATGGCGAACTTAACGCAAACGGCAAAGAACCAAGTCAGTCAAGTCAACACCCTGACGACAGAAATTGCGCAACTCAACATCAAGATTGCCACCGTTACCAGCGGTGGCGGTTCCGCCAACGATCTCTTGAACCAGAGAGGCACCCTATTGGACCAACTCTCCTCAATCACCAACATTACGTACACCTTAACCCCCAATCAAGAGGTCAACGTCTATCTGGGATCCCATGCGCTGGTCGTCAATGGCACCCATTATCAAGTGGGCCTCCAACAGACTGCGACAACGCCCTCTAATTATCCGGCCAACGCGCCATTACCGTATCAACTCACCTGGCAATCATCCTCCGGCACCACGCCGATTGCTTTATCCGGGATGAATGGCGGGGCCTTATTCGGTACCTTGAGTGCCCTTGGAAACAATCTGCCGGCTTATCTCGGGCAACTCAACCAGGTGGCAGCCACCCTTGCTAATAAGGTCAACGCGGCAAGTCTGGTGGCGGGAGGCTTTTTTAATACGGTCACCTCGGGTAGCGGGGCCAGTGCGATCCAAGTAGCCAAGGGCCTTAGCCCCAGTGCTTTAGTCAGCACGACAAACCCCGGCAACGGGAGTGCCGCGTTGGCGGTGTCTCAGTTGGGTTCGACCATTGACCCCCTCTATACTGCGTTAGTCGGCCAAGTCGGCGTTGACGGACAGAATGCCACGAACCAATCGCAAACGGCGAAATCGACCCTGGCATCACTAAAGAACGCCCGGCAATCGGCTTCTGGCGTGGATATCAATCAGCAATCGGCTCTTTTAATTCAAGAGCAGCAAAGTTACACTGCGGCCGCCACCATGGTGTCAGTGGAACAAAGCACTATGCAGACTCTCATGCAGGCCGTGGGTTAGGAGGTATTAAAGTGCAAATTACACCGAACGTCCTGATGAACACCCTTCTCGCTAACATTCAAGGGCAGGAGCAACGCCTCAATTCCTTACAGCAAGAGGTGGCCACGGGCCAAGCATTTCAAGTCCCGTCGGATAACCCGTCCGCCGTGACCAATACCATGGCCCTGAATGACACCCTGTCTCAAGTACAGTCCTACCAGGGATCGGCCACCGCGGCCAACAACCTATTGAACGAGACCAACGGGGTGTTGCAAAACATTATTCACTTGACCCAAAGTGCTTCCTCACTCGCCACACAAGCGTCCAACAGCACGCTTAATAGTGGGGATCTGACGGCCATCCAACAGACGGTCAAGACCGATTTGACGTCGTTAACACAGTTACTCAACACTCAATACCAGGGCACCTACATTTTCGGCGGCACGAACAACACGGCTCCCCCACTTCAAGCTTCGAGCACGACCGCCACCTGGAATCCCGGCGCCAGTGGCAACCAAAATCTTACGTTTCAGGTGGGCTCTAACCAAAAAGTCACTGCAAACATCACGGGCTGGGAATTGACCAGTACCCCGAATGGTCCGGGCACCGTCACCCCCGCCCCGTCGACCGCCCCCACTAATGCTTTTCTTACCCTGTATCAGGATCTTCAGACCTTCGAACAAAATTTAACCCCTGGGACTGGCGGCCTCAACGTCTCGGCCGTCCAATCATCGGCACATGCATTGCGACAAGACTTATCGACCATGACCACCCTACAAAGCGTAACCGGAGCCCGATTACAGCGGGTGGCGAACTCAAACACGCAATTGCATTCCCTGACCTTGAATTTGAAGCAAAGTATTGCCCAATATTCATCGGCTAATATGGCGTCCGTAACGGTTCAACTAGCCCAGGAGGAACAAGCCTATCAGGCGGCTTTACAGAGCGGGTCGCAAATCTTACCGCTATCGTTGCTGAACTTTATCAAACCGTAAACAGAAAGCATGGTGACCCAATGATTGTAGAAACCCGATTTCACGGTGCGCTTACCGTGAAGCCCGAAGATGTCATTGTACTGGATTACGAAATTTTAGGGTTCGCGAAAAATCGGCACTTCATTCTCGTGCCCCACCGACCGGATTCTCCGTTTCTCTACTTGCAATCGACGACCGACCCGCACCTCTCCTTTGTGGTCATTGACCCCCTGGTAGTGATGCCTGATTACTCGCTTCCTCTCGACGAATTGCCGGACCTCGGGGATCCGCAACTTTGGGCTATACTATGTCTATGCACGGTTGGTCAAGGGGGCCCCGGGACGGTTAACCTTCGTAGTCCTCTCATCATTAATCGGCAAACGCGACACGGTGGCCAATTTGTCTTATCGTTGCCCTATTCGCACCAACATCCCTTGTTCAAGGAAGTGACCCATGCTGGTTCTTAGCCGCAAAACCAATGAAGCCCTCGTCCTCGAGGACGGAGCGATTCGTATCGTCGTCCTCTCCATTCAAGGGGACCAGGTGAAACTCGGGATTGAAGCGCCACGGAGCGTACCGATCATGCGAGAAGAAATTTACCAGGCAGCAACTGAGAATCAACGAGCCGCCGATTCCGTATCGCCCGAGGCCTTGGGGTCTTTCACTCCTTCACGGCCGGAAGACCCATTTCCTCAGGCGAAACCAAAATCTCGGTAACCTTGACACCAAACTGTTCTCCAACAATCACCACATCTCCGCGTGCCACTAATCTCCCATTCAAGTAGATATCCACGGGCTCCCCATAGGTTTTATCCAACTCCACCACCGAGCCTGGCCCTATCTCCAGAACATCTTTGATGGACACTTCTGTACTGCCTAATAGGGCTTCGACCGTCATCGGCACGTCAAATAGGAACTTGACCGAGTTCGATCCCGCCGCCACCGGGCTTTCGACATCAAGGTCCGCGAATTCCACCCGTTTGACCTCAACCAAGTCTTCATTATCGGTTCCCGACACCACATTGCTTCCAATAAGTGCCTGAATTTCTTCCGCCGTGAGATGGGTTGCCTTCTTAGCCATTACTATCATCCTCCATCTTTCCTACGACCCGTACTGCGAGATGCCCGCCGGCCCGCCCGGCTACGCACTGAAACTTGTCGGCATTAGACAACGCCAGTGTCATCGGTTGGTCATAGCGGTTCTTAAAAACAATCGCATCGCCAATTTTTAATTGGCTAAACTCTCCCAGCGTAATTTCGGTGCGCCCAAGGATAACCCGGGCTTGCACCGGTGCGCGCGATACATGCCGCAACATCTCCTCGCGTTTGGGGTGCACCGTTTCGCTACCGTCGTCGCGTCCCCATCCGTGGCGACTGACAGCGACAGCTAAGGGTTGGATACTGGCATACGGCCACACCCAGATTAATTGGGCCTTATGACCATCGATCGCCATTTGCTGACGGAGCACCATTACCAAGTCGCTTTCCCCTGCAATTTGCGCAAATGCGGGGCTATATTCTACACTTTCGACCCGAGGTTCAAAGCTCACCATCGATGCCCAGCTTTGACGCAATAATTCCAATAAGCGATCCATGACGCGCCGGAAAATGGTCTGCTCGATTTCCGTCAGTTCCCGTCCCGGGTACTTTCCGAGGCCTGGCCCCCCCAAAGCTCGGTCGATGATGGCGAGCGCCAACACCGGATCGCATTCCACCAGGGCACTCCCTGGGTAAGGACTCAACGTGTAGACCGTTAAAACCGTCGGCGTCTTGACATTTTCCGCAAAACGTTCATAAGGCATTTGGTCGGTCGCCAGATGCTGCAATTGGACCGGCGTTCTCAGGTAACTCGACAAAAAGTTAGCGGCCACGCGCAAATATGACTCCGTAATGAGCGTGATGGCGTCGAGCTGCAGTCGGCTTAGTTGATGCGGTCGTTGAAAATCATAGGATCGAACTTCGGTGCGATCCCGCACTAACCCCATAGGTCGTCCCTTCCTCTCGACGCGAGCCCTTTATTGTAGTCCCTATTCGATGATCCCCCGCGGAAATCCTTCCTTCCTATTGAGTAATTAGGTTAGGAAAGTAGACTTGACCTATTGTGCCCGGTCCAAAGATCGATTCCAACACTTCCTTGACTTGGAGTTTAAATGTGGAGACCCCTCCCGAGGTCGTGATCTGACTATAAGAACTACTCCGTGCCAAGTTGATCAGTGCATTCCTAATCTTGGCGTCAAGTCTAGAAGACCCCGTTCCGGTGCCCCCTGCGGCCGCCGTGGCGTTGCCCCCGGCACTCGTAAGCGCTTGAGGTTCCACCGAAAATTGGAGATCGAATCGAATGTAGTGACTAGGATTAGATAAATTACTCTCGATATTGGTTTCTGTAATCGGCACGGCCTTAGCCGCGTTATACGGAATAGATTCCACCACGGGTGCCGGCGCTTTTGATAACAACGACGGATACAAATAGATAATCTCCCCTGTACCAGTTCCTACACCAATGATCAAAATCACGAGATAAATGATTATGTTACGCACCCAAAAACCTCCCGCGATAATCGTCGCTTAAACTTTGCTTCCGTCCCGTCTTTTCGCCACACTTGTAAGCGAGGGGGAACGTCTTATGGAACCGTACTTTTTGTGGGCCATTGAAACGATGTTACTAAACTGGGCCGATCCGGCTTTAACCAATGCTGCACCGGGTTTTTCGCAATCCTTGTCCCAAGCCGTCGCACCATCCGCATCCAATCTCGTCGGCAACGACCCTCCCTCCACGACCGTAACCCAATCGATCCAAAACGCCGCTCAAAGTACTGGGCTCTCCGCCAATCTCTTAAAGGCCGTCGCCACTGTCGAATCCGGGCTTAATCCCGAGGCTCGAAGTTCTGCCGGTGCCATTGGCGTCATGCAACTCATGCCCGGCACAGCTCAGGAGTTGGGCGTGAATCCGACCAATGTCGTCCAAAACGTCCAGGGTGGGGCGGAATACCTCAAGAGCCTGGTCAATACCTTCCATGGTGACGTGCCTCTGGCCTTAGCGGCATACAATGCCGGGCCTGGAGCCGTCGAACAGTTTGGCGGAATCCCTCCTTTTGCTCAAACCCAAGCCTACGTGAAAAAGGTTCTGGCCGTGTACCAACAACTACAGCAACCCCCCGCCTAAACATGCAAGTTGGTGGTCGCCTGAGTGACCAATTCTCCGACGGTGACCACTTTGGCGCTCAAGTTATAGAGCGTCTCCGCTTGCACCAGATTCACTAAATTTGCCGCCAGGTTGGTACTCGACTGATTTAAGCTACTACTCCGTAACGATCCCGCGTTTTGCGTGCCGGGGTTCACCATCGTGGCGGTGCCGGAGGCCGCCGAAAGCGTGTAGAGACTATTACCCGCCGACAGCAGTCCTTGCGGATTGGGGATCATGGCCACTTTCACCTGAGCTATCTTTTTGGGGGATCCCGCACCGCTTTGCACCATAACCGCGCCATTGGACTCCACCGTGTAACTGTCTCCCAAAGGAATACTGACCGGAGGGTATAACCGGGCACCCGAGGGCAACACCAGTTCCCCATTGCGGTCCAGCATGAAGTTGCCGTTTCGGGTATAGGCCAATTGTCCATTGGGTAACGACACCGCAAAGAATCCATTCCCGTCGATAGCCATATTGCTCAGGGTCCCGCTGGGGACCACGGCGTTGCCAAACTGCGGCGCATTGCTTACCACTTCCACACCCTGAGCAAGACTGAGATGAGGGCCCAGTAGCTGTCCCCCAAGCGTGATATTACCAGGCCGTACCTTACTGCTCGGCAGGTTCCCTGTCACGGTCATTTGTTGTCCATACCCAGGGGTATTCGCATTGGCAATATTACTACTAATAGCGTTTAGCACAGTACTTTGGGTATTAATGCCATTGGCGCCGATTCCCAACACTGTAAACATCCATGCTCCTCCTTAGGATTCCCTAAGCCAGCACGCCTAAGGCGGTGGCCGCCTTCATGCGTGTGCTTTCTTCATTGACCACCGCCGCGAGTGACTGATAGCTTGATTGTGCTGAGACCAAGTCCACCGTCTGATTCACGATGTTCACATTCGATGTGTTCAACGACCCCTGTAGGATCGGGTTTGCCAATGGCGTAGCACCCGCCGTCTGATAGAGCGCCGCCCCGAGGGTTTTAATGTTGCCGGCCGGCAGTCCAAATACCGCGATTTGTCCGAGCGCCGTACCACCCTGGCTGACCACCCCACTAGGACTCACCGAAAAGGGAGCCGTACCCACCACCACGGGTTTCCCATTGGTGTACAAGAGACGCTCTCCCCCGCCTGTCACCAAGGTTCCGGTCGAGTCGACCGTAAAGTTACCGTTTCGGGTATAGGCGACCCCCTGCGGGCCTCGGACGGCGAAGAATCCAGGGCCGTTAACCGCGAGATTCGTCATCTGTCCCGTGGTTTGCATACCACTCAGTCCGAGGTTCAGGCCCGCTGTAAACGCCACCCCTTGTCCCGTCACCCCAATTCCCCCCGCCGAGGGTAAATGCCCTTGGCGCGTGACGACGCCGGTCGGGAATTCAACCATGGACCCCACTTGGCTTAGATAACCCGGTGAATTAGCATTGGCCAAATTGGCCCCAATCAGAGACATCGACTGATTTTGTGCTACCATCCCGGATGCGGCAATGTACAATGCGTTCATTGACTAGACTCCTCCTTCTTTTGGTATCGTGTCGCTCTCATATCTTTCAAGCTTAGGGATGGTGTCTCGTAAACGACGGATAAAAGCTCCCCACCCACCCCTTCGGGGAGCGGGAATCCTTTCTAACAATCGGTCCGCAATGACTCCAACGTCCTGGCTCGCTGCGGTTTTGGGATACAGCGACCAGAATGGTTCTTGGCGTAACACGGCTCGTGATACATTGGCGTCTTCCGTAATCATGCCGAGAAATTCGACAGATTTTCCTAATACGCGGTCCGCCAGTTTGGTTAAACGCTCGCCCATCTGTAATCCCGTATCTTTTTGCGTTACCCTATTCATGACCAGTTTTAATGCCACGGATCCTTCGGATTCCCATACCGCTTTGATGAGGCCATAGGCATCCGCCAACGCCGTCGGCTCGGGATTTGTTACCACGATCGCGTCATCGGCCGCTAACACAAATGAGAGCACGTTCGCCGAGATCCCGGCTCCCGTATCAATCATTAACCAATCGCATTCGCCTTCGAGCTCCTGAAATCCTTCTATTATCCTCGAAATTTCGACAGCTTGGAGGGAAGCCAGTTGGGTGATGCCCGATCCGCCCGGAATGATGCGAATCCCGCTCGGACCCGCTTGGATGGTATGCCGGAGGGGGATTTTCTCCTGAACCACATCCCACAGCGTGTACTGCGGCTCATAGCCCAACATAATATTAATGTTTGCCAAACCCAGATCGGCATCAAGCAGAACGACCCGTTGGTGTCGATCCGCGAGCGCTATCGCTAAATTTAACGTGAGATTGGACTTGCCTACCCCACCTTTGCCAGAAGTGATGGCCATGACGCGGGCACCATCGATGCGTTTTTTCAACACATCTCGGGTGGCTTCCCCGGTCTTTTCGGCAATCCAGTTCTTCAATAAATCGGCTTGCTTAGCCATCTAACACACTCCCTTGGCAATCCACTGGGCAATCGTGTCGGGAAAGGCCACCCGGATGTCATCCGGCACCCCCTGGCCATCGGTGATATACGCCAAAGGCCACCCCAGCGATAACAAGGCAGATACCGAAGCCCCCCCGTGGTGGGCCTCATCTACCTTCGTGATGCAGAGTTTTACGGCACGATCCCCCGCTAACCGATGCGCGGTCTCCACCATCGTGGTGGGTCCCATCGTGGCCGGCAACGTCAAGAGGATCTCGCGAGCTTTGGCATATTGCACGATGGTCTGAATTTCTGCCATATAGAGAGCATGATTCACGCTATGGCCCGCGGTATCGATGAGCACGACATCGGCCGGGTTCTTATGCACCATGGCGGGAATGTCTTGAGGCCGCATCGCCACTTCGAGCGGGACCCCTAAGATTTCGGCATAGGTTTTAATTTGTTCGACAGCCGCTACCCGGTAGGTGTCGGTGGTAATCAGCAACACCGACTTCTTTTGTTCCAGGTGGAAATACGCCGCGAGTTTGGCAATGGTTGTCGTCTTACCAGATCCCGTCGGACCAATCAGAACCACCACGGTAGCCTCGGCTACCGAAATCGGTTGAGGTGGGGCCAAATGGTCCGCGACAATCCTGGTTATGGTCGCTTCTAGGGTTTCGTCATCTGGAACATCTTCGGCTTGCGCAAGCTCATGGGCCAAGCGTCTTGCCCAATTATCCACTACCTCTTCTTGCATCAGCCAGTCATAGACCTCTTCGGCGCGGCCCGCCGGGATTCCCTCAATCCGATCCAAACGCCGGTCTAGCCCCTTTAATAGGTCCAAAACTTGACTCAGTTCTGCAGACCGATCTTCGGTCATCAGTGCATCGGTGGAAGCGTAGGCGGTCACCGCCGTCTCTTCCAAACTCGAAACGACGGCTTGTGGGAGCGGAGGCGGTTCCGCGACACGAGTCCCATCGCGATCTTTAGCGGTTGGGTAATCGGTGGCCACCAACACCTGATATCCCGTCTCCCAGAACTTCCACCACCGGTCTCGGGCTTTCCCGGAAGAGAGAATGATCGCCTCTTCGCCCAGTTCCCATTTGGCTAAGATCAACGCCTCTTCGGCGGTTTTTCCGGTGTATCGTTTGACAATCATAATTGCACCACTCCCATCGTTTTCACGGCAATCTCCGGACTCAACTCCGCATACGATACCACCGCCAAATCTCGTAGCAGGCGTTCGGTCAACCGTTTAAAATAGAGTCGGATAAAGGGCGATGCGATAACCGTCGGGGTAACCCCTTGGGGAACCCGTCCCACGGCATCACGCAAGTTAGCCAGGATAGTCTGAGCCTTAGCGGGGTCCAAATTCAAATAATTTCCCGCATCCGACTGTTCGATCGACGAACGGATTTCGGCCTCGACTTCTGGCGACAACACCACCGCGTAAAGTGTCCCTTGTTGCAATAGGGGCTTGGTAATGTGCCTCCCGAGTGCCTGGCGTACGCTTTCAGTTAGCACCTCAACATCGCGCGAGGTCCGTGCCTTATCGGCCAAGGCTTCTAAAATCGTCGGTAAATCCCGAATCGAGACACGTTCACGCAACAAGTTGGCCAATACGCGCTGCACTTCCCCCAAACTTAAGAGGTCCGGCACTAACTCTTGGACGACGACCGGATGGGTCTGGCGAATGTGATCCAGCAAAGTTTTGACATCCTGGCGGCCGATGATTTCGTACGCATGCTTGCGCACAATTTCCGCTAAGTGCGTCACCATAACGGATCCCGCGTCAATCACCGTCGCCCCGGCTAACTCAGCCCGATCCCGCGAATCCTCCCGGATCCAAAAGGCCGGGAGTCCAAACACCGGATCACTAGTGGGTACCGCCGTTTCGATCCCCAGGTCTTGCCCCCCCATCGCAAGAAACCGATCCGGACGGACCTCCGCGGTCGCTAACTCCGCACCCCGGATCCGGATCCGGTACTGATTTAGGGAGAGCTCGATATTGTCTCGTACCCGGACCGGGGGAATCACGAGGCCCAGTTCTGCGGTAATTTGACGACGCAATGCCGCAATGCGCTCACGTAAGTCATGCCCCGCCTGCCCTCCGACCAGTGGGACTACTCCCACTCCCACTTCCAGTTCGATGGAGTCCATCCCAATTAAGTTCAACGCGGCCTCGGGTCGTTTATTTAGGTCATCCGTCTTCACTTGTTGGGCCAAGGCCGCCTCGGCCTTTTGAATCTTTTGACGATGTTCAATCCGCCAACCGCCCCAAAAGGCCATTCCTCCCAGGAGCAAGGGAACCAGCGGCTTCAGCCCCAGGAACGCGAGCAGGAACAAGACAATGGCCACAATGTACAACACCCGAGGCATGGCTGTAAGTTGGGCGAGGACATCGCGGTTCAAGGTCCCCGTAGAGCCCGATCGAGTAACCAGAATCCCCGTAGCCGTGGACAGCAACAGGGCGGGAATTTGTGTCGTAAGGCCTTCTCCTACGGTAAGAATGGTGTACGTGCTCATCGCCGTCCCGATCGACAAGTGGCGTTCGGCCATTCCTATAATCAGTCCGCCTACGATGTTGACCACGACAATGATAATCCCGGCAATGGCATCCCCGCGCACGAATTTTGAGGCGCCATCCATCGCCCCATAGAAGTCGGCTTCCCGTTCAATGTCTTGGCGGCGTTGGCGGGCCTCTCCTTCTTTGATCAGGCCGGCATTCAGTTCGGCATCCACAGCCATTTGTTTACCCGGCATGGCGTCCAAGGTAAATCGGGCGGCGACCTCTGACACCCTCTCGGCGCCACGGGTTATGACCATAAATTGAATGACAATAAGAATGACGAAAATAATGACCCCGACCACGACGTTATTGCCCACCACCAGGCGTCCAAAGGTTTCAATCACCGAACCGGGATTGGCTTGCAACAGAATCAGACGGGTCGCGGTGACCTCCAGAGCCAGGCGAAACAACGTGGTTAATAAGAGTAATGATGGAAACACAGACAAATCCAGCACCTGATTGATGAACATGGTGCTCACCAGGACGGCGATCGCCAGGGCGATGTTAATTAACAGGAAAAAGTCTAAGACCCACGGAGGAACCGGAACCACCAGCATCAGGATAGCGACCACGGCGGCCATCGGTACGAACGCATCCCGTAAGATAGTGCGGGCCCTCATCATGATGAGTACCTCCCTCGACGCCGGATTAGGAAGGATAAAATTTCTGCCACCGCTTGGTAATGTTCTTCAGGAATGGCTTGCCCCAGGGGCACCAGATAGAGGGAACGCGCCAATGGCGGGTTGTCGACAATTGGCACCTGATGCTCGTAGGCCAACTCTCGGATAGCCAATGCCACCTCATCGGCGCCTTTGGCGACCAACACGGGTGCTTGCATGACTTTGTCGTCCCATTTGAGCGCCACCGCATAGTGAGTGGGGTTAGTAATGATCACTTGGGAGTCTTTGACTTGACGCATACCGGTGCGTGCTAATTTTTTGGCCATCTCCCGCCGCTTGCCGCGAATTAAGGGGTTTCCTTCCACGTCTTTCATTTCATCGCGAAGTTCGTGGTGAGTCATTTTGAGATCGTTCTGGAATTTTAAGTATTGGTAGCCAATATCCACGACCCCAATTAGAATGTAAGCCAAGGCGGCGCGCCACAGCACAGCGGTCAACAACACAAACGCTTGATGGACCGCTACTCCCAACGGTTGCCCAATGAGGGTTGGATACACTTTAATTTGATGCCAAATCACCAGTCCCGCCGCTATCCCAATGATGCCCAATTTCAAGATCCCTTTGACCAAGAGCCAGAGGCTTTCACGCGAAAACATGCGTTGCAACCCGGACACAGGATTCATGCGATTAAAGTCCGGACTTAAGGGAACCAGGGAGACACGAAACCCACTTTGTAAGAGACCCGACGCCACCCCGATGACCATCACGGGCAACACCAGGGCCATAAGGATGCCCATCGCTGTGTGCCCCCCCACCATGATGATCGAGCCTAGATTTTGGGCGAAGGCCTTCGGTGCCTCAGCCAGGGTCAAGGTGGCCGCTTCCAGAGTGCCTAGCTGGTGCCCAACCCACGGCAGGTAAAGCCGCAACATAATAAAGGCCACTAAGAGTCCTAGTCCCGATTGAAAGTCAGGGCTATGCCAGCCTTGCCCTTTTTGTCGCGCTTGCTTCCGTCGTTGGGGTGTTGGTGCCTGAGATTTTTCTCCACTACTCACCGCCCAAATACCCGGAACGTATCCTACCGCCAGTGTTGTCAACCGCCTCGCCCCTCTAAAAACACCAACAATCGACTGACGTCGGTCCATGCCGTATGCCAGACTTCGGGAATGACCGCGAACAATAGCGGCAACATCGCCAAAAAAACCATCAGGGCCACTCCGAAGTTCAACGGCAGCGCCACAAAGTATGCGTTCATTTGCGGAAAAGCCCGACTTAGGACCCCAACCGCCAGATTCACCACGAGTCCGGCCAATAATAGCGGTGCTGCCACTAATAAAGAAATTGTGAACACCGTATCCATAAGTCCTAACACAAACCCCATCGCCCCGGTTGGAATCGACAAAGCGGTCAGTGGAATGGCCTGAAAACTACTGTGTAGCGCAATGACCAGCAGTTCAGGGCCTCCGGCTACCACAAATACATACAACGCTAAAAGCGTCTGCCATTCCGACAAAAACGAGCTGGCCGAAAGAATCCCGGGACTAGAGCTGACTGCCAAGCCCACACCTAATTGGTAGGTCACCACTTCACCGGCTATCGTAAACGCCGAGTAAAAGAGGGTCAGCACCAATCCAATCAAGACCCCAATCCCAAACTGTACAACCAGAGTCAGCATGAACGGAACGGTGGCCGATTGACTTGGGGTTAGCGCCGGCAAGGTCGGAGCGATAATCACCGCCAACATCGGCACGAGCGCCACCTTGAGAATGCGCGGGACGTACCCCGCACTAATCATGGGCGCCGTAACCACAATACCCGCCACCCGCGCCGCCACCAAAAACATCCCCATTGTGACATTGGTTAACTGTAACCCTAGCGTCATACACGTTTGCCCTTTCATTGTACCGAGACCCGGCCGTCCGGGACAAAAATTAGATGGGTATTACCACTGAGGACTACGGAAGGTTGGCGATATGCCAGAGATTCGATAAGTCCTGGGTCGTAAACCCGATCAGAATTCGCAAGAACCACGGTCCGGCCAAATAAAAGATGAGAGCGATGACGACCAACTTCGGCAAGAAGGACAAGGTCATCTCCTGAATTTGGGTGGTCGCTTGAAACACTCCGATTAATAGTCCCACCACTAACGAGGCGGTTAGTACCGGGAGGAGAATAATTCCCGCCGTAATGATAGCCGACTGGCTAAGTCCTAGAATGTGGTTAAACATCGTGCTTAGCCTCCCCCGTGAAAGGACATAAAGAGCGATTGCACCACAAGACTCCAGCCGTTGGCTAGCACAAACAATAAGAGTTTTAAGGGGAGCGAAATCAGGGTCGGGGGCACCATCATCATCCCCATCGACATCAGCACGGTCGACACTACGAGGTCCACAATAATAAACGGGATGAAGATATAGACCCCAATCTCAAACGCCGTCTTGAGTTCCGAGATGATAAAAGCGGGAATCAAGGTTAATGTTGGCACCTGGGATAGCCCGTGGGGTGCTTTCGCATGGGCCATGCGTAAAAACAATGCGAGGTCTTGGGGTCTCGTTTGTTGATACATAAAGAGACGTAGCGGAACCAAGGCATTCTTCCCCGCTTTGAGCAAGGTCAGATGTCCCGCCAAATACGGGGTCAAGGCCTGATGATTAATCGCACTGAGGGTAGGTGCCATGATAAAAAACGTCAAAAACAACGACAGCCCAATAATCACCTGATTGGGTGGTGTCTGCTGTAATCCTAAGGCGCTCCGCGTAAAGGACAGTACGGTAACCACCCGCGTAAATGCAGTCATGGTTAATAAAATGGCCGGTAAAAATGAGATCAGCGTTAACAGCGCCAAAATGCTTAACGTTTGGCTGGGGGTCCCGCTCCCCCCGTTAATCGTGATTGACGGCAAACTCTTGGCGTAAGCCAAGGGGCTCCATAGTAACCCCATTGCTGCTACTAAGCCTGACGTCACGAATATTCGCCGTTTCACGAACGCCCCCCACCATTACGGAACAATCGCTTACGCATTTCTTCGGCAAATTGGGACAGGGTAACCGGTTCTCGGGATCCTAGGCCTGGCGTACTCGCGGCACGTTCCGTAACGGCTTTAGGATCCAGTTCTAATAGCACGGTAATCTGGCTATCCGTTACGCCCACCGCGACGGTTTTGTCCACCACTTGGACGATAGCGATGCCCCGCTTAGGCCCTAACGGGAGGTAGTCAATCTGCTCTAGATAGTGCGACGGACTCGTCTTACCGATCCCAATTTTCTTCAGCATGCGAGCGGCCACATAAGCCAGCCCCACCACTAAGAGCATGGCCCACAAAAAATTTAAAAAAAGACCTACCGAACCCATGCACATTCCCCTTCCATCTCCCCGTAATTATACGGAGGAAGAGACCCCAAGGCGAAACTTCAAGCCGGATTTAACCGAGGAAGGATGAATACCACATGTTGGTAATCAGTGAATGGGTTCCTGATGACAGTCTCAATGGGTTGCGAACCAAAGACATTGCTTTTCTCTATGATCCGGATTTATATCGAAACCCCGTGGCCCTGGGTGAAGCCCTCCACCTGGCCCAGGGCCTTGTCGTCCGCAATCGCACCCACGTCACCGAAACCCTTTTGCATAGGGCTCCGCAGTTGCGGGCGGTCGGACGACTCGGCGTCGGACTCGATAACATTGACGTGCCGGCGTGCCGAGAACAGGGCATCGCACTGGTCGTGCCCAGAGGTGCCAATGCGCCGTCCGTGGTGGAGTATGTCGTGAGGGCTCTGCTCTCTCATTATCGACCGTGGACACCGCTGTGCTCCGATATGCAAAAAGGTCTATGGAACCGTCAACCAGATGGTGAGGAAATCTGCGGAAAGGTCGTGGGGATTGTGGGATATGGGGATATCGGCCATCGGGTGGGCGAAGCCCTCAGCGCACTAGGCACCACCATATGGGCCTACGATCCACATCTTGGCGCCTTCGACCGTGCCGTCATGCACCATCACGTCCACCGCGCCAATACCCTCTTCGAGTTGTTAAGAGAATCCGATATCGTCACCCTGCATGCCCCATTGAACGCGAGCACATTTCATATGCTCAACCAGGAAACGCTTGCCCATTGTCGCCAAAATGCGGTGCTTATCAATACCGCACGGGGAGATTTAATCGACGAAATCGCGTTGGTCGATCATTTGGATCGCAATCGTTTCGACCGTGTCATTCTCGATGTTCGGGCCAAGGAACCCCCCGCGGTTCCCGATGCCTTGACGCAATATCACGATCGCGTCTGGTTAACACCCCATATTGCTGGCGTCACGGAACCGGCCCAAAGACGTATTACCGAGTGGGTGTTTCAGGAAATCGCACAGTATTTGGGATAGTAGTTCGGAAAAACACGCGTAACCGTCAACGGTCCCCCTAGGAGCATACATCGTGATAGCCAGGTCGGTCGTCGGCTTTCAGGCAGTATCTTCTACCCATGTGGCGCTCTACGACATTACGATCCTAGATGCTTGGCTAAAGGTCCTGTCATCACTGGTTCAAGACCATTCCCCGTTGAGGCACTCACAATAAATAGATCGAAGCTGAAGGGCGACGATGCTGGATACCACCACCAACCATCGAACTTGGTTTCAAATCTTCGGCACCTGCGAGCGAGTATTCTCCCGTCGCGTACTCGTGGCACTAATTGGCATCGTTCAGGTCGATGCCCGATGGGTGCTATCAACATAGGCCATGATAACCCAATCGCCGAGCTCGTGAAATACTTGACGGGGTGTCCGATGCAATCTTCCTTGACCACGAAAGCGGCAAGGCACGCGACTCTAGCACGAACTCCAGGCCTTTTAGCCCAATCGGTAGACTCCGTTAAACAGAGTCTCACCTTGCGTTTGGTAAGTTCTTGACATCCTCCCCACGGATAAATCCGGGGGATTCCTGTGCCTCGCGGCAACAGGTTCCTGCTTCATCGCACCGTCACTTCTTAGGGGTTGCGCCGTTCGTCCACGAGAGGGCACTCCCCAGGCTCACCGGGCGTGTCCCGCCCTGTTAGATGCTTCGCTTAAAAGCCGGGGCTTTACGCCCGATTTTGGTAAATGGGTTTCACGTTATCACCATGATGAGGGAAAATAAATTAATTTTGTCCCCCCCATTTTTACGGCAACCCACGAATGTTATGACGACTCACCAAAAATTCTGGCCGTTCAAGGACTTACACGAACGCTGTCGAAGGATCGGGTATGGATAAGACGATGAAGGAGTTTTGGAAAATGAAATGGGCGAGTGTTCTACTCGCAGGGCTAATGCTTGGCATTAGCGGGTGCGGGGCAGTCGGCTCTTCACAGGGCACGGCGGCTGCTTCCAGTGCCATTCCACCATCGACGACCACCAGTTTCCGTGACAGCACCAATATTACCGGGGCGAGTGGGATCACCGCCACTATCCCGTCCAGCCAGACCAAAGCTACCGTGGTTATTAAGATACCTGTCACAGCGGCGACTCCTCTAGAGTCCCAGGCATTAACCTCGCAGATCGATCAATTGAATCAACTGCTCCACACGCTACAACATCCTTAACATGAGAGAGGTGTCGATATGACTTACAAGTTTCTCATCCCAATTGCGAGCTCTTTGGTGTTACTAGGTAGTATTCCGGTACTGGCCGCCAGCCACACCAAGACGCATGGCCCGGGTCAGCACGGAAATTCTTCGCACACAGTCGTGTTGCCCAGACAAGCAGCCGCAACGGCACACACTGCAGTCAGTGGCAAGGTCCCCTTAGGACAAGGTAATGCATCGAACCAAGCCACCGTGTCGACTAGTGCCTCCATGATCAGCACGACGACGGGACCTCAACACGGCAATAAGAGAAAAAATTCGTCGGGTCAACCGATAGCTGTTAATACCGCCGTCGCTGAAATCCACACCCTTAGAACCCAAATTCAGGGCGCTCGCTTGAAATATGTGGCCGCTATCAAGACGTACATTCGAACACTTGCAACGACAATGGCTTCGGGACAAAGTGGTTCGCTACAAACCGCTTTGAGCCAACTTAAGAGCATAAACCAAACGCTCGCCCAAACAGTAAAAACCGAGATGACAGCTAAGGCGGTGCAAACCTCGGGGACTGGGTCGCACGGTCCGAGCCAAGTGGTCACCAAGTTTAAGGCGGAGTTAGCCGCATTAACGGCTGCCACCAAAGAGGTCCAAAGTCTCACTACTATATTAACCAGTACGGCGTCGACCTCAACCAGCACCTCCAGTACCTCGTCCGGTTCCACCGGAAACTAAAGACGTCATTCAGAGGTCCCAGTTCGACCGTTCTGATAAGCGGGTAACCCGGGGACTTTCCGAGAACCGGGAAGGGCTACTCACCTTGAGTAGCCCTTCTCTCACGAAACCCAGCGTGCGGATTTCCCGAACTAAGCTCTAGTTTCACAGAGTCGCGTAGCGTTGCAAGTTTTGATAGAAGATATCTTGTGACATTTTTGAGACAACGCCAAAGTCCGACTGGAATTAGAATAACCCGCATGATTGCCCGCAAGCTGTTCAGCAAGGGCGCAAGTTTGTTGGGGTTAACGCACGGTTGCACCCGCAACCGACACAGTGGCATTTAGATTCAGAAGGTCGGCTAAGCATCCAACTCCAGCTTGCTGGTGAGGAGGATAAAGGTTCCTGGATTTGCTCCGATCCCGGAGCCGTCCGGTCCCACGCGACGGTGTAGACCGTGTGCAACTCCCCTGGCTTGCCGGTCTTCGGGCGTCCACGGCGTTTGCCCGGAATTTCGTGGGCGGTCGCCGTGGGAACCACGGTATACCAATGCCCGCGGACGGACTGAAAGCTCCGCTGAGCGGCCGCTTCCGCGTCTTTTGCACAATGAAAAGTCTGCCGGGCCAGGTGCTTGGCTGCCTTTGTTAGTCACGCGTGCTCGCATGCGATCTCTTACGGTGTGCTCTTTTTTTCTTATCCAACCCTCGCGAATGATCCACGAACGCCCGTGCCGGGCGATCGAGAAACATGACATCCAGGGTTTGCGATTGATAGGTGGCGGACT
>JAJYPK010000210.1 GCA_021795465.1 Bacillota bacterium | reverse complement strand
CAACATCTCATCCCCATGACGAAAATGGAGGTTATCGGCTGCGTTATGGAGCTCACCCTTCGCCGTGGCAGCCAAGATATCGCGAAAAATTTTGTCCTGGGGCCGCAAATAATGGGCGTCGGACACCGCTGGAACCGGCTTTTGGTGGTGCTTACCCAATGCGATGAGATCCTCGATGTAAGCACGGACGAGACTTTCGGAACCTAAGTGTTCTTCTTGTTGTAGCGACGTCAGGCCGTCGGGCGGCGTGACTTCCCAATAGTCATAGAAATCCGCCAATTGGGAGACGTCTTCGAAGGAGTCGCCCCTTAATAGACTTTCTTGCAATTCCCCCCCGTGGATGGGCGACCCTAATAACCAGAAATCGCGACCCGCGATTAAATCAGACCGGCGGATTCTTGGCACCCGATAGTAGGTCTCTAAATGAGAGGCAGATATCATGCGGTACAGGGTTTCGATTCCCTGTTGGCGGCGCATCAGGAGAACCACAGGGGTTGGTCGTCCGACCGTATGCGATTGGGGAGACGCGTTTCTAAGCGCGGCTTCGGTAATCCATTCGCCCGTCTCCTCGGCAAGAAGTTTCAGCAAGATCTCGGCCGTGGCTTCGGCATCAGCCAACGCGCGATGGTGCTGCGATAAAACTACTTTGAAGTGTTGCGTCAAGGCGCTGAGGCCATACGATTTTAATCCGGGTACCCTGATACGCGCCAGAGCCAAGGTATCTAGCACGGGAAGGTTCACCGCGACGTGGTTATGGCGCCAGGCCGCGGCTCGGATGAACCCGTCATCAAAGCGAGCATTATGGGCAACGAGAATTGCACCATCCGCGAACGATAAAAACTCCTCCATGACCTCACCCGGAAGCGGTGCGTCGGCTACGTCCCGATCGTCTATCCCTGTAATTTGACGAGTTCCCGCCGATAGGGGTTGCGTGGGGCGTACCATGCGATGGAACCGATCCACAATCTTGCCCTCTAGTACTTTGATGGCACCCAATTCGATGATGTCATGGATACGGGGGGACAGTCCGGTGGTTTCCACATCCACGACGATCAGCGGGGTGTGGGGCCAGGTCACTCCGAGAGGGGGCCCTTTTAGGGCTTGCACCACGTCGTCGACCATATTCACTTCCACGCCATAAATGGCTTGAATGCCAAATTTCTTAGAGAGTTGCTCCAATTCGGGGTAGGTTTGGACACCGCCATGGTCGACAATGGCGACGGCCTCTTGGTTTGTGTGCTTAGCCCATGAAAAAACGTCAGTCGGTGACAATAAGGCATCCAATGTGCTCATCTTGGTGTGTACATGAAGGTCGACGTGGGATCGGGTGCTTCGGATAATATCGGGAGCATCAACTCCCGCGGCGTCTTTGATACGGAGCACGCGTTCTTCTGTGAATTTATCCACCTCTAGGGACCCGTGGACTTTAATCCACGTTCCGATGGGGAATGTGTCAGTCGATAAGGGTTGACCGCGACGTTCGGAATATTTAAGCCGACAGGCTCCATGGTCGTCCGTGATGGTCCAGGTCCAGTGACTAACCCCTTCACGTCCAGACCGCGTATCGCGGTTGATCACCCGGCCCAACACGATGACCTCACCTGTGGCTGGAAGGTCAGCGAGTTCAATGGGGTCCCCTGGGAATAACCCGCGTCCGATTTGAAAGGTCTTTGGTGAAGTGCCGCTAGGAGTAAAGGTGACGGGGACTGCCGGGTCCGGAGTAGCGGGTGGTGCGGTCAGAATCTCATCATGCCATTGAGGCATTTCCGGCCAGTAATCCCGTAAGCGGGGTTCCCCACCCCACTTTTGAAATAGCTCAAACGCGACGCGGCTCGGGAATCGACAAACGATCTCCCCAGAATGGGATCGCTGCTCGATCACGGCCTCGGACATTAGCGTGACAAATCCTGCCCCGCCCAACTCCCAGATCTCTTTGATCCGGTCTTGGACTGTCGGTGGCCAGGAATATCCCTCAAACCGGACCGGAATACTCCATCGGTCCGACAGATCGCGAGACAAGGCTTCGTGCCATGCCCGGTCCTCGGAGGTCACGTGGGCCACGTGGACGACAATACATGCTTTGTCCTGCGTGACGGCGACGACAGGACTTTTTGGGTTTGGGTAGCCATTTTGCTCTAACCAGTGGGTGAGGTAGGTTGTCATCGTCGGTGCACTTCCTTGAATAAAAATTTTGGATTGTGGCATCATCCATCGCAAAAACCTGAGACGTCCCCCAACGTCAGGTAAGGGTGCCTAAAAGCCTATGGCGGACTAAATTCGCGGAATTTCTCGGATGATCTCCCAATACATCTTCATGCGGGCCGCGAGACCTTTGGCGAGTCCAAGCTTTTCTTCTTTCATCACTTGCGTGACATCGTGCAAGATGACCGCATGAGGTTCTTTACCCAGCCGTTTAAGTTGGCGGTGCAACTGTAGTTCGACCCCGTATCCCGCTCCACCGATGTGATCCGCCCCCAAAAAAAATTGGCTACGCATCACGCGTTGGCCCGATAAGAACGGGGTAAGTGCTTGAGCCCAATCCGTGGAGGTTCGCCCCCCCTCGAAGATACCGACCGTCGCCTCGTGGTGGCCGCTTAAAACCGGGAGTAAGAGCTCACGCACATGATTGACGGTCAATCCCACTAAGTCGGCGTCTAAAAAAAGCAAAACGTCTGCTTTGGCGTACTCAGCTCCGGCTTTAACGGCGCTCCCTTTGCCAGAATTTTCACCCAAATCCAGAACCGTCACTCCTAATTGCCGCGCCACTACGCTGGTGTTGTCTGTAGACCCGTCATTGACCACGATAATCTCGTCGATTTCAGGGACGGTTTGCAAAACCCTTAGCACCGACCCGATGTTATACTCCTCGTTATAGGCCGGTATAATGGCTACTACCCGATCGCTCACCTAGGCCACACCCTCAGTCTTTTAGAGTCCCATTTAAGCCATCTTTAGACAGACGAATCTAATAGGCACGACCAAACAAAGCGCGTCGCACGCCTGGCTTCCCGCAGACCACACATCCGCTACCAGATAGGTTCGCGTCGAGAGGAAGACAGCGGATGGTCACCGCCGTTTCTTGCTTGAGTTGATCCGCGCACCGCTCGTCTGTACACCAGTCTCCGAGAAAAAACCCTCTATGATCATATTGTGCCATCTCTTGGTAATTCTGAATAGCATGGGTGTGACGATTTCGGTAATCTTTCGCTTGGCTAAACAAGGTAGCCTGAATATCCGCTAGGATATCGGGCACCGTCTGCACCAGGGTCCTCTCCTCGACCGCGAACTTTTCGCCGGTATCGCGGCGGCACAGCATGACGCGCTGTTGAGCGATGTCCTTGGGTCCCACTTCGATACGTAAAGGCACTCCCCGCATTTCCCAGTCGTTAAATTTATAGCCCGGGGTAAACTCGTCTCGGTCATCAAGTTTCACCCGGCATTGAGAGGCTAGCAGATCGCGGAGGGCTGTAGCATGAGCGATCACGGCATCACGCTCGATGCCGCGGCCAATAGGGACAATGACTACTTGGGTGGGTGCGACGCGCGGGGGAATCCTTAGCCCTTTATCATCGCCATGGACCATAATGAGAGCGCCAATCATCCGAGTGGTGCTTCCCCACGAGGTCGTCCAACCGTATTTCAGGACGCCGTCCTCGTCGAGATATCGAATCTCAAACGCTTTGGCAAAGTTTTGTCCCAAGAAATGAGACGTGGCGATTTGTAGTGCCTTGCCGTCTCCCATCAGGGCTTCTAAGGTGTAGGTCTCGACGGCTCCAGCGAAGCGTTCACCCGCGCTTTTGACTCCTTCGATGACAGGGACAGCGAGTTCATCCTCAATCACCTCACGGTACGTGCCAAGTTGTTGAATGGTTTCGACCACCGCTTCGGTTTCGGTGCGGTGTACGGTGTGCCCTTCTTGCCATAAAAATTCCGTGGTGCGTAAAAATGGTCGGGTGGATTTTTCCCAGCGCATCACATTAGCCCATTGATTGATAAGGACAGGGAGGTCACGGTAGGATTGAATCCACTGCGAATACATGTGGCCAATGATGGTCTCCGACGTGGGTCGTACCGCTAATCGTTCGGCCAGGACCTCATTGCCACCCATCGTCACCCATGCCACTTCCGCTGAGAAGCCTTCGACATGTTCCGCTTCTTTCTTCAAAAGGTTTTCGGGTATGAGAAGGGGGAAATATGCATTTTCATGTCCGGTGGCCCAAAATCGTTGGTCCATAGCCGCCTGAATGAATTCCCAAATCTTGTAGCTGTAAGGCTTCATCACCATAAAGCCCTTCATTGGTGCATAGTCCACCATATCCGCTTTTTTAATCACGTCGACGTACCATTGGGAAAAGTCGTGCGATTTAGGCGTGATTTCCTTGAGAAGCTTTTCCACCCAAACGAACCTCCTCGGCTGCTTCTTGAATTTCTTTCCAAAGTTCTTCCACCATGTCACCTTGGTCTACCCGGCGCACAATTTCTCCGTGACGGAAGATGAGCCCCATGTTTTTCCCACCGGCTAGGCCAACGTCGGCTTCTCGGGCTTCGCCTGGACCATTCACGGCGCAACCCATCACCGCAACCGTAATCGGTTCGGCAATGGAGGCGAGTCGTCTTTCCAATTCGTTGGTCACCGGCCACATGTCGAACTGCAGTCTACCACACGTAGGACAGGCCACGATATTGGCCCCCCGTTCACGAAGTTTCAGGCTCTTTAGGATTTCCCAAGCCACACGGATTTCCTCTTCACCGGGAGCGGTTAAGGACACCCTGATGGTATCGCCAATGCCTTCCGCAAGTAAGGTCCCAATACCGACGGCCGACTTAATCGTCCCTTGCATGATGGTTCCCGCTTCCGTAACGCCTAAGTGTAGCGGGTAGTCAAATTGCTTAGCCATAAGTCGATAAGCGGCCAGCATGGTCGGAACATCAGAGGCCTTTAAGGATACCACAATATTGTCATAGTCGAGGTCATTTAAGATCGCGATGTGCCGGGCTGCAGATTCGACCATAGTCGCGGCAGTGCGCCCAAGGT
>JAJYPK010000209.1 GCA_021795465.1 Bacillota bacterium | reverse complement strand
CCAACACGAAACTATAGGGGAAAAACAAGAGGGCTAGACACCCAAACCATCTTTTTTTACGAAGCCATCCCACACCGATGATCGCGAGATATCCCAAAATGGCCCAGAAGACGATCGATAAAGGGATTAAAAGTCCTTTTAAAAGGGTAATCCCGCCAATGAGTGGGAGCCATTCGCGGGCTACCCGAGAACGATGCCTACGTAAGCCGTATCTCCGATAATGTTTGGCACAGAGTGCCGTATAAAACCCAATGCATCGCGTGCATAGGACCTCATTGCAACGTGTGCAATGACGCAAGATGGGTTCGCCATGCAGCGAGCAACGCATCGGTGGAGGCGACTCGCGAGATGGTGGGGACCAAGTCGGGGGGGTGGGACGAGCCGGTGGCGGCGTCATGAGAGGTGCCTGCCCGTTGCGAATGCTCTGGTAGGCTTGGTTAATCTCTTTCATCGACTCTTGTTGACGCTGGTATCGCTCGGGATCATTTTGGTATTGGTCCGGATGGTGACGACGAACTGCAGCAAGATAGGCCCGATGGATAGCGTCTTTGTCGTTCGTGGGAGAGAGTCCAAGAATATCCCAGGGACTCTTGTTCCCTGATGGTTCCATCGTGTATCATCCCCTTCTTGCCGCCATCATTGGCGTATGTATACTAAGGATACCCATTTATGATGCCTTATTTTGGTAACGGAATGAAGAAGATATGGTCATTTCTCTCGTGGAATTGTACACTACGGAGTAAGATCACGTAATCATAGGAGCCGTGGACATTATGGCACAACCGCCAATGGGCGGTAAGGATACGTTTCTTCCGGGTTTTCATCGAACCACTCAGATGCTACGTTGGCTCGGAATGCTCAAACCATCCCCTCGCGTAACGGGGGAGGTATTGGTAGAAGAGGGGTTACAGCACCCCGTAGATGTCCGATGGGATGAGGCGGGAGTGCCGCATATTATGGCCCAGAGGATGGATGATGCACTCTTTGCCCAAGGGTTTTTACATGCCCGAGAAAGAGCCTTTCAGATGGATGTGTCCCGACGCCTGCCGGCTGGGGAGTTATCCGAACTACTAGGCGAAGCGGGGCTTCTATATGACCGGTTCATGCGCCGATTGAACCTAAAAAAATGGGCACAATTGGCTCCCACCACATGGTCCGACGAGACTTTGGCGCATGCGACCGCATATATTAATGGGGTAAATTTAGCATTTCGGCAAATCCGACCCGCAGAGCACCGGCTCCTAAAGCAACCACTAAGGCCGTGGACATTAGAGGATACCAACCTTCTGGTGTATCAGCTGGCGTGGACATTGAACGGCATTTGGACCGCCAAATGGGGCTACGAAATGGCCAAAGAATGGGAAAATATTCGAGACTGGCTGTTTGGGCCGTTGCCGAGTCCGGGGGTTACCATTGTCCCGGGAACTGGGGAGGCGGTAACGTGGGGCGCGCGCGGTATTGGGTCGAACAACTGGGTTGTGGATGGTGCCCATAGTCGAAGCGGCAAGCCGCTTCTGGCTAACGACCCGCATCTGGCACCCCAGTTGCCGTCAGTGTGGTACGAAATGTTCATCGAAGGTGGGAGCTTGCGCGTGTTTGGTGCAAGCCTCCCGGGTGCTCCTGGGATTGTCATCGGACAAAACCGTGACATTGCTTGGGGTGTGACAAATGTCGAGCCCGACGTGCAAGATCTCTACCGAATTCGGATGGAGACGGATGCCAAGACCTATCGGCTGGATGGTGAACTGGCGGAGCTTGAGGTTCGCCAAGAGGTGATTAAGGTTCGCGGGAAACCCGATGAAACCATTATCTGCGAAACTTCTCATGCCGGGCCTATCATTCACACGGAAGACGATGGGCAAAAGATTGCATTAGATTGGACGGGATTCCAGGCGTTACCCGTTTTAGAGTCCATTTTTGGAATTAATAAAGCTCATGATTGGGAAACCTTTGTGTTCGCTCTGGCGGAATGGTGGGTCCCTGCGCAAAACTTCGTTTATGCCGACCAAGGGGGACATATCGGCTATATTTGCGCCGGACGCATCCCAACCCGAGAGAGTGGCCCCTGGTTTGGGGTGGCAGATGGTAACACCCGAGCCACCGGATGGACTGGGATCGTAGAGTGGACGGATATGCCGAGGCTCTTTGATCCCCCCGAAGGCTATGCCGTCAGTGCCAATAATCCCGTGGTCGGTAAGGAAGCCAACCCGTATATTGCCGGACGCTATAGCCTCGGACACCGCGCTGAGCGAATCCGGACGCTCTTAAACGAGACGACGCAACATGATGTCGAGAGTTTTAGGAAGATCCAACTGGACGTATACTCTGAGCCCTTACATCAGGTAAGCCAGAGACTCGTCAAGTTTGAGGGGCTACCCAAGACCTGGTACGAGATCCTGATCGATTTTGATGGGCAGGCCGACGTTTCAAGTCCGGCACCGAGTATGCTCTACTTATTTATGGTGCAAGCACTGCCGCAACACTTAAAAGATTTTATGAACCAGCCTTTCTTCAAGGGAATTACGCCTGGGCTGCCGGGAAGCCATCCTTTTCCTGAGACATTTTGGGATCTCTTAGGTGAGCGCATCGGCCCCCTCATTTTGTCGGTATGGGATCAAATCGACATCGGGCATGCCGTAAAGGAAGCCGCCGAGGTGGGGCGTCGATGGTTCGGCCCCGACCTAAGAAAATGGATCTGGGGACAAGCACATCGCGCCGATCCTTTTCACCCATTTTCCCAGGTAAAAATGCTCCGACCGGTATTTTCTCGCCAACCGATGCCAACCCCTGGCGATTTTTACACGCCGTTTCAAGCGGCATTTTCGCTTGAGCCTCGCTTGGAGTGGCCGCGTCCGGTCTTGTTCATGCCGAGTTATCGGCAGATCCTTAATCTCGGCAATGCCGAAGAAAGCGTGGCCATCCATTTAACGGGGCAGGCGGGCCACCCTTTATCGCAACGCTATGACAATCTGTCGGGGCCCTATCGCGAGGGGAAATATTTTCCATTAGGGCCCGGGATGTACACGGCAAGGGGCTTTGAAATGATCCCAAAAGATCCAGAGGGCGGTTCCTGATCGGAACCGCCTCTAGACCTGGCACAATTCCTCGTGGCTGCGGCTGATGGGCCATGTGCGCGAGCACTGGGCACCCTAAGATCAAACGAAATGCCTACTGTCCCCCGACCTGATGCCCCGACTTCTTCTTGGCGCCCCCGAACATCTTATCGGGGTTCTTCTTCCTTCGGTCGGAAATCCCAAAAATCCTTTGTAACTCTTCACCATTTGCCGACTCGGGGAGGCTTTTGCCAGGCGGGAATATATACCCGGCCCGTTGGTTGATCGGCTGGCAGCCCAGGATTGGTGGTCATTCTCGATCCATTACGGACCATTAACCGCTAAATTCTTTTCTTAAAATCTGACTTTCCATAAATTGGCATGGGGAACCTGGGTCATCACGGTGTTATGGATTCCAACCGGAAAGGGGTTGTATTGTTGATAGAAAAGATGTCGTTGGTTTAAGCTAATGCAGCGATTCCTGCGACAATTAAGACTGCCACGGCGGCGATAACCACCCGGAGGAGACACGTAGTAGCGAACTTTACGAGTAGTTGCGAAGGTTCAAGAAGAGGATGATGCCTCTGGGAATGAAGTTTGCTGTACGGAAAATACAAACAGGATTCGGAATTGCTTGAGGTCTACGGACCCCGATTTCGCGAGCGCGGTCATGACCACCTGTAGCCGTTCTTCGAACCTGTCCCACAATCGTTGCGCCAAGTTTTTCTCGACCAATTCGGCCACAATGCCTTCAAACAACAGCGCGCCTAAGGTCGGGAGGTGAGCGTCCATTGCACCTGTGTAATCCTGTGATGTCGCCAGACGTGGGTGCGAGATTAGGTTTTGTCGGTGCTTTTCCACCACGCTTTAACGGAGGCTTGCCGCCTGGCCGACATCATCTCCTGCCATCGCACACGAGGAAATCGCATGGACCATGTAATCGGAATAGTGGGCTTGGGGCCCTATCATTGGATCTATCGCCACGGTGTAGTCGGAGGCAAAATTTGCGGCGTAAAATGGTGATTCCAGAGTACTTGGCTCACGATTAGCGTAACCGAGTAGACGGATCCCCGCTGCCCTTTGATGTACCCCGCCATATCGTATTGCTCCGGACTGACACTGACCCAAGGCTTATGCGAGAGAGAGCTAATCAAGGCCGCATCTTTGGGATTATTCCAGGCCCGGGCCAGCATTGTAGACATCCCATTGGCAGTCATGTAATTGCCCAATGCGGCACCGGTCGGCTCGATAAAATAGTTGGGATAGGGAATTACGGCACCGATATCGTGCCACAGTTTGGGACCGAGGATGTGCACCAAAGATTCCGCTGGCACGAGCGACGGATTGGTAAAGAGCGCATGGGTTATATTCCCTATACTTGGAGCATTAAGCGATCCCACTACGGTGCCGCCGGGGTCTGAAGCTACCGGAGTGATGGATCCGGTGACGGTAACCCCTGCTGCCTTCAAGGCATCTTCAAATTCACGGGCGGCAAATTGTCCGGGGTTGGGTGGGGAAATGGTGAGCGACTCGGAAAAGCCTATTGGTACGGTTCCACTGAGCACATAGGTCGTGGAGTGAAACGTAAGACGGAGGTGTAGCGAAGCCGTCTTAACCTGACTGGACGTGGTAGTCAGGTTTTGGATAGTAATCGGGGTGTCCTTAGGGCTTACCGTAACGGAAGCCGGAGAGCCGGAAGATCCGGCATGAATGGTGACCGTAGCCTGATCACCATTGACCCAGAGTTGGCTCGAGGGGGCGGCAAATCCACGACCGATGTCATTCCAGGGCATACTGCTAGGCCATCGACTCGAATGGAATCCGGCATGTGCTTGGACATAGTCGAGTGGACCCTTAACCGTGGTAATCCCGGTTCGCTGGAGGTCGTTGGCTAGTTGCTGTAAGCCCGATGTTGATAAGAACGGGTCAGCCTGGCCATTGAGTACTAGGGCACCCGTCAGGGTGTGGTGAGATAGGGTCCCTAGTTCAGCAAGGCTAGTC
>JAJYPK010000049.1 GCA_021795465.1 Bacillota bacterium | reverse complement strand
GTGACTGCGGTCTCCCATCGACCCCCTTGTCAATCCAGCCAAAATTACTGTCGGCGCTTTCGGGTACTGGGTTCGATAACGACGCACGGTCATTAGGTCGTCTAGGGTCTCGCCCACAAAGAGGGCGGTCTCTACAAAGGCGGAATCGATGAGGCGGTGTAGCCCCGTTGGGTCCGGTTTCAGTAAACCGAGACTTGTTGTAGAACGCCGTGCTGTTGGAAAGTAGGGCGCTAAACCAGATCGTTCGAGAACCCACTGCGCCTCGGCGGCATTCCGTCCCGTGTAGATACCGAAATTTCCACGCCATGCCTCGAGTAATGCAGAGGGGAGCGTCTCTTCGAGATGATGGTACCCAGGTGCATGGACGTCTTGAGGGGCAAAGCCGAACAATGTGCTGCAGGCATCGGCAGCGCCGTAAAATTCCTGGGCTAAACGCGCCAACCGCTCTCGCGGGGTATTGTTTCGGATTTGGCTCCAGGTCGTGCCGTCGACGGATTGCCGGACGATGGTTTCGGCTGCGTTGACACCGCCGCCGAGGGCGCGAATCGAATCAATATATGCTCAAGAGAGATAGCCTTGGCGTCGTGTTGCGTCCATACCACCCATAAGCAGGCACCATGAGCGAGATCCTATTCGTCGTTAAAACTGCCCGCGGTCTTGAATTGGGCCACGTCGTCTTGTGATAGCGTCGGGGTATCGGGGGTTAGGGTTAGCGACTGGAGGTGCAAGGCTATGGCGTCGCAGATAGCCCGTGGGTAGGACTGGCCTGCATCTACCACCACGCCATCTAAATCCACGATCAGAAAGTCCACCGCATCCAACCCGGCCCACGTCTCGTTGGTGGCCGCCACTTGGTTTTTTCATCAGTAACGCCCCGCGTTCAGTTTTTTTAAAGAAAATTTGGCTAAAAGATGGAAAAATAACGTCCGTCCCATTAAAATGAAATCAACTTCAGGCATTGCCAAAACATTGTTCTGCATCATAGGCCTGAAATCCTCTCGCTCAATCGATTATCGTTCCGACTTACGTCTCGAGATCCGATCCGCAATCAAAGAAGGCGACCCATCACAGCGACATTGCGATAGGTGCACGGCGTGTACCGGATAGGAGGAACGAATGAAATCACAATCCACTGAAGAACTCATCCAACAAGACGAGAAAACGCTTCGGCGTTTTGGGTACCTTCAAGAACTCTACCGAACCATGGGGGGATTCTCCAACTTCGCGATCTCTTTTACGATTATTTCCATCTTGAGTGGTCCGTTGACGCTGTTTGGTTTTGGTCTCACCGCAGCAGGACCGGCGGCGGCAGCCTACGGTTGGCCAATTGTAACCATTTTCGTGATGTTCGTGGCGCTCAACATGGCCGAAACTGCCTCTGCGTACCCGACCACCGGGGGGTTATATTTTTGGTCGAGCATGTTGGGTGGAGCGGGCTGGGGCTGGTTTACCGGGTGGTTTAATCTTATCGGCCAAGTGGCCATTACCGCGGGTATTGATTACGGCTTGGCTATTTTCATTGATGCGTTGGTCAATCAGTATGTGCCGACTTTTCCGGTAAGCGGCCAAGCCGGCACGGTGGCTACCCTAAGCATATATGCGGTGTTGCTATTGGCCCATGCCCTACTTAACATTAATGGGGTGCGGGTGGTGTCTTTGCTCAATGACGTCAGTGTCTGGTGGCATGTCGGTGGGGCATTGGTGATTGGAGCCGTCTTGTTGTTCTTGGCGCCTCACCACGCCCACGTTCTTTCGTTCGTGTTTGGGCATTTTCAAACGCAAACCGGATTTTCTCCATGGTATGGCTTTATGATCGGACTGTTGTTGGCATCTTACACGATTACCGGATTCGATGCCTCGGCCCACATGTCGGAAGAAACCATCGGCGCCTCGAACACGCCGTCATGGGGTATCGTACTCTCCGTCGCTATCTCGGGCGTGGTTGGGTACCTCTTGTTGTTGACCATGGTGTCGGCGATTCCGTCATTGCCAAAAACGTTGGCGGCGGCCAATCCGGTGCTCTATGTATTTACGACACGCTTGGGCTCGGTCGGTGGCACCATATTGTTTGTGATCGGATTAGTCGCCATGTTCTTTTGCGGGATGTCCTCGGTCACCGCGAATTCCCGCATGATTTACGCCTTTGCCCGCGATAAAGGGCTTCCAGCCTCCAATCACTTGCGAAAACTCAATCGTATTCGCTCCCCGCATATCGCGATTTGGGTCGCCGCGGTCCTAGCCTTTATCTTGGCGGTACCGGCTTTATGGAGCAGTGTGGTGTACTCGGCCGTGACCTCCATAGGGGTCATCGGGCTCTTTATATCATATGTGAGTCCGGCGTTTCTCAAATTAATTTATCCCGAGCGATTTCGCCGGGGGCCCTGGCATCTAGGGCGCTTCAGCCGTGTCGTCGGAATTTTAGCCGTAGCCTGGGTGATATTCATTTGTATCTTGTTTTCGCTGCCGGTAGTCCGTCCGATTACCGCAAGCAATTTCAACTTCACACCCGTAGTACTCGTGGTGGTTCTGGCGATCTTGGTACCATGGTATCTCTTACGGGTGCGACATCATTTTAAAGGGCCCGCCATTTTGCAAGATAGTCAACAATTTGCGGCTTTCGAGGAGGACGCGGCAACCAAGGATTAACGAGGAGTTGTTCCCTATCAGAGGCTTCTTGGTGCATGAGGGCCTCTGATAGGTTTTTCGCTGCTCTGGTATATTGGACATAGCCCTCGGATCGCAAGACGAGTGGTCAGGAAATGGGGGATACCATAGTGGGATTAGATGACATTGACCGTGTCATTTTAAAGATGCTGTCCGAAAATGCACGCGTTTCTTTGCAAGATATTGCGACCGCGCTCGGGATGTCGCGGGCCACGATTCATGAACGCGTCAAGAAACTGAATGCCAACGGGTACGTACGCGGCTACAAGGCCGACCTTGATTGGGCGTTACTGGGGTATCCGGTGGTAGCTTGGGTGGCACTGCAAACGGAACAGGGTTCCGCTTCGTACTTTGTTCTTGACGACCTCGGCGAGATCCCCGAAGTCGAATCGGCGTACATGGTGGCTGGACGATTCGATTGTTTGGTGAAGATCCGGGCGACCGGACACGAGCATCTGCAACGGCTTTTGTTTGATCGGGTGGGCATGATCCGTGGGTTTCGTCGCGCGGAGACGCTGGTGGTGTTGTCGGCCCCTTTAGAAAATGAAGTGGGCCGATTATTGGATAAATAATTTTCCGAACCCTATCGGAGCCTATGTGATTATTGTTATGATACGTTTGTGAGATGGAGAATGTGGCCAACATTGTAACGCAATATGTTTATTGCTCCGATAGATGTTTGACGTATCCGCACAGGTGACCGAGTGTCCACTAATGAAACGGGAGGATGGGACATGGGTAGCGAGATCGCTGGGATCCTCAACCTAGACGGGTTACACCAGGCCGTACGCGAGGGCCAGATTGACACCATGATGGTCGGGCTGGTCGATATGCAGGGGCGTGTGGTCGGCAAACGAATCCCTGCGGCCTTCTTTTTGGATGAAATCCTGGCGGAAGGAATGCACTTTTGTAAATATCTCCTGGGAACCGATCTGGATATGGGCACACCGGCCGGCTATGAGATGATGAGTTGGCAGGAGGGATACGGCGATTGGGTCGCGCGCCCGGATCTGTCGACGATACGCGGCCTGCCTTGGTTACCCGGCACTGCCCTAGTCCTTTGTGACATTTACGATCATGAGGGCGAGTTGGTATCGATTTCTCCCCGTCAGATTTTGAAAGAACAGGTCGAGCGCGCACGAAAACTAGGCTTAGAACCCCTCATGGCGACCGAACTTGAATTCTATCTTTGGCGCGAAACTTATGATTCCGTGCGTGACAAGGGATACCAAAACCTCAATTTTTCCAGTGGGTATATAGAAGACTATCATTTTTTGCAGAGTACCAAGTATGAACCGTTCTATGGTCAAGTGCGCCGGCAGATGCAGGCGGCAGGCATTCCCATCATTTCGGCCAAAGGTGAGGCGGGTCCGGGGCAGTACGAAATTAACTGGCGTCATGGACCGGCTGTCACCGCGGGAGATTTCCATGTCCTATTCAAACACGGGATTAAGGAGATTGCGATTGAGCATGGCTTGGCCGTGACGTTTATGGCCAAACCCATGCATCAATTGGCAGGATCGAGTTGCCATGTGCATGTGAGCCTGGTTGACGGCCAGGGCAAAAACGTCTTTGTCGAGGAAAATGGGGCCATGAGTCGCGTAGGGGAACAATTTCTCGCCGGACAACTGGCCCTAGCTCAGGAGTTCACCCTCCTTTATGCCCCCACGGTCAATTCTTATAAACGGTATGCGGCGGCAAGTTGGGCCCCGGTCAATATTGCTTGGGCCTATGACAACCGGACGTGCGGAATTCGCGTGGTCGGTAAGGGTCCCGGTCTTCATATTGAGAACCGACTCCCCGGAGCGGATGCGAACCCCTATCTGACACTGGCCGGGATTTTAGCCGCCGGGCTCTGGGGAATCGAGAACCATCGCGCCAAGCCGTCCGAGTATCGTGGCAACGCGTATGAAGATCAGCAACTCCCGCGTGTGCCGATGCGGCTTTTAGATGCGGTGGATCTGTTTGCACGCAGCGAGGCCGCCCGCACGTCGTTTGGTCCCGAGGTCATGCAACATTATGTGCATGCTGCGCGCACCGAACAGCGTAGCTTCGATGAGGCCGTGACCTCATGGGAGCGCGAACGGTACTTCGAGCAAATTTAGATGGGCTATATCTTAGACATTGACGACGAGGTGAAGATGCGATGGGGCGTTTGAACGATCAGGTGGTGTTGGTCACCGGAGCGGGAAGCGGAATGGGAAAAGTCATAGCGGAGATGTTTGTGCACGAAGGGGCTCGGGTGGCCCTCTTAGATAGTCGGCCGGATGGTCTTGAAGAAACCGCGAACCAAATTCGGCAAGGGCATGGGGAGGATAGCGCCCTAGCCTTACACTGTGATGTGACCAACGAAGACGACGTAAAGACGGCGATCACGACGACGGTGAATCATTATGGGAAATTAACCGTCCTCTATAATAATGCGGGGATTATGCCCGAGGCCGACCATTCGGTCGTCGACACCGATGCCCAGGTGTGGGACGCTGTGCAAAACGTGAATTTGAAGGGTGTCTATCTGGTGTGCAAGTATGGGATACCCCAATTGATTGCGGCGGGTGGCGGGTCGGTGATTAACATCGCGTCGTTTGTTGCCCTCGTCGGCTGTAGTGTTCCGCAGGATTCGTATACGGCCAGCAAAGGAGCCGTCATTGCCTTAACGAAATCGCTCGCTGCGCAATTCGGTGCCAAAGGGGTGCGGGCGAACGCCATTTGCCCGGGACCCATTGAAACGCCGCTGTTGATGGAATGGTTATTGACCGACCCCGAGGCCAAGGCATTGCGTCTGGCGCGAATTCCACTCGGACGTTTCGGTAAACCGGAGGACGTCGGGCATTTGGCCATCTATTTAGCTTCGAAGGAATCTTCGTGGATGACCGGGGCCGAATTAAGTCTCGATGGAGGCATTACATCGTTTTACTTCTAAGACAGGATGAACCAGGGGGTGTAGCATTTGGGGCAATCCACACGGTGGTTAGCGTGGATAAATGGGCGACAAGAGGAACCGACGACGGGGGCGTTTTTTACGGTGGAGGAACCCGCCACGGGTCAACCGCTCGCTGAGGTGGCAGAATGCGGATTGGAGGATGTTCACCGAGCGGTAGGCGTAGCCCGAGAGGCGTTTGAATCCGGGGTGTGGGCCAACCAGTCGGCGACGTCTCGGGGCAAGGTGTTATTGCGGCTGGCACAAGAAATCCGCGACAACGTGGAGCAGCTCGCAGAGTGGGAGACACGGCAAGTCGGTAAACCCATCCGCGATGCGAGAGGTGAAGTGCTGACGGCTGCGGACTGTTTTGAGTTTTATGCCGGGGCAGCCAACAAATTATACGGTCATACCATCCCCGTCTCGGCTACTGGCTTTGACTATACGATACGCATGCCGGTCGGGGTGGTGGCGCTGATCGTGCCGTGGAACTTCCCGTTTTTGATCACGGCGTGGAAGGTTGCCCCAGCCCTGGCTGCGGGCAATTCCATTCTGATTAAACCGGCCAGCTATACACCCCTAACGGCATTGCTGTTGGGCCCATTGGCAGCGGCAGCTGGCATTCCCGACGGCGTGCTGAATGTGGTGCCAGGACCCGGCCGCACGGTGGGGGAGGCTATGGTGGCGCATCCCGGGGTGGACAAGGTGGCGTTTACTGGCGAAACGCGTACCGGAAGCCGGGTATTGGAGTTGGCGGCTCCCAACATCACCCGCGTGTCATTAGAATTGGGTGGCAAATCTCCTACGATCGTATTTCAAGGCGTGGATGTGGACCGTGTGGCGTTCTTGGCGGTGCAGTCGGCGTACGCCAACAGTGGGCAAGATTGTTGTGCGCGAAGCCGCATTTTAGTGCAACGGGAGATTCACAACGAGTTTGTGGAGTCCGTGGTGAAGCACGTATCCGCGTTGAAACTCGGTGATCCCTTGGATCCCGACACTGAGATGGGTCCCCTTATTTCCCAAAGTCATCGTGACCGAGTGGCCACGTATGTGGCTCAGGGTCAAAAGGAAGGAGCCGAATTGGTGTTGGACCCGAATGCGAAATCTCTTCCTCAGAAAGGTTTTTATCTTTCACCGGCTGTATTTTCGGGGGTGCAATCTGACATGACGGTGGTCCGAGAAGAGATTTTTGGCCCGGTCACGACGGTTCAGGCCTTCGATTCCGAGGAACAAGCGATTCGACTGGCTAATGACACCAAATATGGATTGTCGGGATCGGTTTTCGCGAGGGATATCGGCCAAGCGTTGCGCGTGGTGAATCAGGTTCGGGCGGGGGTCATGAGCGTAAACAGTATAAAAAGTGTGCACTTAGAGGCGCCGTTTGGCGGATTTAAACAAAGTGGGATGGGAAGAGAACTCGGCATGGAGGCGCTTGAGATGTACACCGAATTGAAGAATGTTTTTGTGTCCACGGATTAAGGAGTTTGAACCGTCTCTTGGGGGCAATTCGAGAAGCTGCAGAATTTGTCGGAGTGACCCTCCTCGACAGTTTGTCGAGGGGGGTCATGAAGCCTTTCATCTTAGACTTCCCAAGAAGTAGCCAGCGCCTTACGGAAAAAGCTTTCGAGGAACCGCGCACGGCAAACGGGTTTCAAGGTTCATGCGTCAGCACAAGACCGGAGATACCTTGTCGGCGATTATCAAGTGCGCCGTAAAACCCCTTGCCTTTAGCTATGGGGATATAAGGCGCTCGCCGCCAGGCGAATCTTTGGTATTTAGACGCTAACCCCATTAGCATATACTACACATAGCAAAAGTAACCACAGACTCGATATCGAGCGAGTGGCTAGGGGGCTTTTGGCGAACCCTTTGCGAGTAAAGATCACTTCGGTGAGTTCCTCGTAAGAATCCCCCGCTTTTAGGCGCGGGGAGTGTCAATGAACACCTCTATGGTTATGACGATTGGTGTATGGGGCAGCAATTTGGTCAAGACAAGCAAGTCGCGTATCAAGATATGACGCAGGTCCCTGCTTAGCCAACCATACTCCGCCACCCTGCACGGGATCCGACGGGCCGACGAATTCCAGTTGCATTGTCGTCGGGCAGTTTTACCTGCAGTCCTCTAATCTCATCACTCGTGCGGATAGGACCTACAGCTTGAATGTCCCAGAAGTGGAAGATATCCCCACACGCTCGTGTTGTTGGACCCTCACACCCGACGGAACTGTAGCATTGCTGCCGAGTTTCCCGTTATATTCAATAGCCTATAGGTCGTCGGTGCCCATCGACCGGGTGATATCACTCGGTCGATGTTTTCTTGTGCCTGGGTAAATGGATCGCAAAGTGTGCGGATTGGGGCAACCGGATCACAGGTGCCGTGGACGGATCTGTGGACCCTCACACGATCCACCATTGCCCAGCGAGTCATCACCGAACCGTGTTTCCGTTGGCATACTGGGTCTCCCCAGATGGACAATACCCTGATTCCAATGTGATTCGACCTAAGATCAAAATGAAGCGTGGTGGGATGTCACTCGGAATTAGGAAAGAAGAAGGTCGGCGCGAAATGCTATGTGGCTCGCGCCGACGTCCCCATTCCGAGAGATGCAAATTTACTCCGCGGTCAAAATGTTGCTTTCCAGCACCGGACGCGTCAGGAGTGTCAGGAACAACGAGATCGCGCTCGAAAGTCCTAAGGTAACAAGCCCGGCGAGACGGAAACCAGAGGGCATTAATGTTGCAAATATCGGGCCACCTAACAGGGCTCCGACATTGAATATCAGAAAGAGCCATCCTGTCACTGTTCCGGCTACCGAATCGTTCACGGAGTCCTGACCCATGGTGGCCGCCAGATCGACATATATCCCCCATCCCGCGCCAAAGGTGAACGTAAACACAATAAGGGCAGAGACATTGCTAGATACGGCAAACATTCCTAGGCTGCCAATCATGATAAGAAGTGCGGCAAGGCTGACGATATATTTGCGCCCAAAGCGGTCGGCTAAATAACCAATCGGGAAGGCGCAGATCAGTCCACCTAGCCCGCCCATCGACGCCACGGCCGCTGCCGTGCCATGAGCTAAAGCTAAGCCTTTGAGCAGGTAATCGGAGTAGTAGCCTAAGTAACCGAATAAAGCAATCCCGAACATGAAAATAGAGCCGGACAATATCAGCACATTGCGCTGAAAAATGCCCGAGATTCCGACAGTTCTCTTCTCCACTTTCTTGTAAGTTCGCGGTAGCACCAAGTGAAAGGCAATAAGGGAGATGACGGCGGCCACGCCAGAAATGAGGAAGGGAGTTTGATAATGGGGCAAAAACGGGGTGATTAGCAACGGTCCGGCAAAAAGGCCGGCTCCGAAAAAAACGGCGAAAGCGGACACTGCGCGTCCACGGGTTTCGAAAAAAATGTCTCCCAGTAACGCGACGATGGCGGGCTGGAAAATGCCTACCCCAATGCCTACCAAAAACCTGGCTATAAACAGCATGGCAGGACTGGTGGCATAGCCAGTCATGATGGTGAATAAGGCAAAAATAATCACCGACAGGATGATGGTATACTTCACCGAAAAGCGGTCAAAGAGATATCCGCCGACGATGCTGAATATCGCGATGCCAAGAGCAAAGCCGGTTCCGATGGAACCGAGCAACGCCGCTGTCCCGTGCACGTTATGAACAATGTAGGGGGAGCCGAAGAAATACAATTCACTGTCAAAGCCTTCGAGAAATGCGGGAATAGCCGATACCAGAACAATCAGCAGAAACCAGCCGCGACTTTGGTGCGCTAAAGACCGAACGGTCGGGGGGGATGAAGATTCTTGGATAGGGAAGTTGGTGGACAACACTATCGCCTCCTCGGCTCTCAACTCTATAGTTGGGCCAGTTGTTTTCTGATCGTGGGGTTGGATCTCGACGTTAAGGAATCTCGCATGATTCGACACCGTGTTTAGCTGGAGACAAACAACAGTTGTGGCCTCGTGGGGATAGATAGTTCTGGGAAATACCACTGGAGGTTGTTTTATTTTGCCATCATGAGTGGCATTCTGCAATATGCGTCGCCAGAGAGATTTTTGCGTTGTGCTCGTATCGGAGAGTTTTCAAGTCTAGGAAGTGCAGAACCTGGGGATGGCAGTGAACTAGTATGCTCGCCCTCGACAAACAAACGATCTAAATGTCGTTGTTTTGGTTCAGGATGCCGATGTATGGGAGACTTTTTCTGCGATCAGGGTCGGACTCGCAGGGGGGACGCTTAGGAATGGAGGGTGGACCTATACCGATGGCGAACACGAGATGGACATCATTGTTTCGGTAGAACATGGGAAAGAACAAGCGATCCTCGAAGCACAATATAATCCTTGCAATAACCTGCCTATTTGGCCATGGCGTGGGCCGCATGGATGAAGCTAGAACCGGACGAACCGGTGGCGATGTGGGTCGGATGCTGGGAACCTATCTCTCCAAGGGTTCAGCAAGTCCTCACTACTTTAACAACGTGGCTATGGATATTCATTGAATTAATTTGATGGTCGCTCTGGTCGACTACCTTAATCGCATGCTTGGCGACTCTCTAGGACACGAATAAACTCGTCCTGGGTGTTATGGCAGGTGCCAGATGATCCTGTCCGGTGGCAGGCGTTGTCGGTGAGGTGATCTTTGGCGGTTGAACCGCGCAACATCCTGGTGACAGAGTGTTGGTCCATATTAAGGCGTTGAACAATACCGGTCATGCGATCATGTCCCTTTTCCAGTGTTAAGAGGCAAATGGCTTCGACGTGACTTTTCTGGGTTCGGGGTTGGTCGTGCTTGTCGCTCTACCCAATTCCAATAACATCTTGCTGTCATTGTAGCCAACCCAGTGAGGCAGGAAGATCTCGGGGTCACTCATCGCGTGGCAATCTTATCCTTTGACTCCCCCGGTGGCGGCGGAAGCTCCGGCCAGGAACTGACGCTGAGCGACGAGGAATAAAATCATGACGGGCAGGGTAGTAAAGACTACGGCTGCGCTTAACCCGGTCCAATCGGTTCCGTTGGTACCCAAGAAGGTGGCCAAACCGACTTCTATGGGTTGGACGCGGGGGTTTTGTGTCATGATGTAAGGCCACAGGAAGCTATTCCAGGAACCCAGGAACACGTAAAGCGCAATCGTAATTAAGGCCGGTTTGGCCATTGGCACGGCGATTTTCCAAATGAACCGAATTTCTGAAGCACCATCAAGTCGGGCGGCCTCGATCAGGTCACGGGGAAAGGACAAGAAATATTGACGCAATAGGAAAATGCCGAATACTGATGCACTCCACGGAACAATCTGCGCCCAATAGGTGTTTAACCAGTGCAGATCGCGCAATACGAGGTAATCGGGGATTAACAGGACCGTTTGAGGAATCATCATCATGGAGATAAATCCGGCGAAAATTGCTGTTTTCCCCCAAAATTGCATGGTGCCAAAAGCGAATCCGGCCAACAGCGAAGTTATTAAAACCAATAGGGTCGTCGCTCCGGCGATGAAAATGGTGTTGGCAAAATATCGCAGCCAAGGCGCTTCTGACCAAGCACGGGTATAGTTTTGCCACTGTCCATGGGGCAAAAACACCGGGGGGAATTGCAAAACCTGGTTAGATCCGTTAAGGGAAGTCACAATCACCCAGTAGAACGGGAAGAGAAAGATAATCACCAAAAAGATCCCTAGCAGCCATTGCCACCAGGGGAGACGGCGCCAGATCTTCCGAGGTGGCGCCGGAACCGGAACTGGTGATGGGGCGGGCGGGCTTTTTGGGCTCTGTTTTCGTTGTAACATGGTACCGCCTCCTGGAAATCCTGGGTGATTTATTGTGCAGAATTCACGTCACTCGTCGCCTTCGATTCAGCGGTGGCCAATGCGGTGGCCACAGATTGGTGACCGATGGTCGCTGCCTGGATCGCATTCGCTAAGGCTCCTACCGCTTGAGCCATTCCTGCAACAGGAGGAGTGGGACGGGCGTAAGTCAGCGACTCGGCCGCTATTTTTTGGTAGGGATGGCTGTTGTAATATGAGGTCATTAATGGCAAGGCCGCCTTGGTGACCGGTAAATATCCGGTCTTGGTCGCCCAATATGCGGTTTGGGCCGGTTCGCTGAGCCATTTCATGAATGTCCAAGCGGCGTTTTTTTGGGCCGTGCTGGCACCGGAAAACATGACGAGGTTGGTGCCTTGCATGACATTGCCTTCGCCAGCGGGTCCTTTGGGAAACGGGGCAACGCCCATGGTGAATTTGCCACCAATAGCTTTTTCGTTGTAATAGTAACTGGCGATGGTGGAGAGATCAAAGAGACCGTGCTGGGCGCCTAAGGCGGTTTGCCCCGGATAACTGGTACCAAACTTCATGGATCCGTTTTGATACATGTGGACAATATAACTGAGCGCTTTTTGAGCTGGGATGGAATCAAAATTGGGTTTACCATTTTTCATCAAGTGGCCACCGTAGGCGCGGATTAAGGAGACATACAAGTAGGTTCCATTGGAGGCTCCCGAGGTCGAGCCGGGGTCAATGCTGACACCCCAAGTGTTGGCACTCGAAGACGTGACGGCTTGGGCATCGGTGGCAAATTGACTCCAGGTGGTGGGAACCGGTAAATTCTCTTTGTTGAGCCAGGTTTGGTTATAGTACATCACAAAGTCGCTTTTGTTAAAGGGCCACATCCAAATCTTGCCGTCTGGCAAGATTTGGTCTTTCCAGACCCCTGGCCAGATTTGGGATTTTTGTTGTGCAGTCACCCCGTTGGAACCATCAACGTAACTGTTCAAAGGAACGATGGCACCGGAGTTAGCATATCCGGCTGCCCAGTCTTCGTATGCCTGAGCGATGGTGGGAGCCTGATCTGCGGTGACCGATGCTTCAATTTTGGTTTCCAATACGGAATAGCTGGGTTCTACCTGGAGCTCTATTTTAATGTTTTTGTGGCTCTTTTCGAACTGAGATACCAAGGCCTGCGTGGCCGGCTTTAGTGTTCCTGAGGACATCGCCTCCATGAAGGTAATGGTAACCGGGCCTGACGCCTTTGGCGCGGTGGCGGATCCGCATCCTGCAGCCAACACTCCAACTAATGTTGACGCCATGACTAATGCGGTGGTTTTCTTGGTAGGCATCCTAATAACCTTCCTTTCTATTGTGAAGTCTGTCGAATTCGGGACTTTGTTTGAACCACTGGTTACTGATAGTGGGTACGTCGTTGGGATAGAAGCATTTGCAACGCGGTAAGCCCAGCGATAAGGATAAACAGCAGTACTGCCAAGGCTGCGGCAGGACCGGTTCGATAAAACAGGAATGCCAGTTGATACAGCAAATAGCTGGTTGTGGTGGTGGCCGACAAAGGCCCGCCCGAAGTCATCGTGAAAAATTGGGTGAAGGCCTGCAGTGAGCCAATCGTGGTGATGATGAGAACAAACAGTGTGGTGGGAGTGAGAAGAGGCCAGGTGACAGACCAAAATTCCTGCCACCGATTGGCACCATCAATCCGTGCTGCCTCTCGCAGATCTGCCGAGATAGCAGAGAGACCTGCCATAAAGATGATGACATCAAAGCCAAGGCTATGCCACAAAGTGTAAAGGATGACGCCCGGCATGGCCCATCTTTGAGATTCCAGCCAACCTAGTTCGGGCAGATGAGCCATGTGCAACAGACCGTTGAGCAAACCAAATTGGGGATTGAAGATCCAGATCCAGACAATGGAAGTAGCCACTACTGGCGTCACGTACGGAGAAAACACCGCCAGCCGCACGAATCCGCGACCAGCAAATTGATTCATCAAAGCCATCGCAATAACCAACGCCAGGAACAGTCCGACGGGCACAGTGCCGATGACAAAATACAATGAAATACCCAGACTGTGCCAAAATGTCGACGATGCTAACAGATTGGTGTAGTTGTGGAAACCGACAAAGGTTGACTGTGCGCTGTTCAGGAAGTTCCAATTGAACAGGCTGATGTAGAGCACAAAGAAGGCGGGACCTAAGGTGAACACCAGGAATATCAGGGCTGCCGGAGTTAAGTAGAGGTATGCCGACCGCCGTCGGCGCTCAGTGGCAAACATGACGCCCCCCCTTTTGCATGAATCATGCTGCGATTCATAACGAGAGCCCGGTCCACTTTATGGTTTTGCGCTAAGAATGTAATGACTGTCAAATTTATTCATGTAAGCGTGTACTTCCCATTATAATATAGATTATCCCGAATATAGATCTTGGTATCCATGAAATCTTTGTGATTTTAGAACTATTATGTCATCGTGATATGATGGATCAAAAAACGATAACCAGGAGTGGAGGCCAAGCATGCCGCAAACCCGACACCGGACTATTAAGGATGTTGCCGAGCGTGCACAAGTCTCGACGGCTACCGTGTCTCGGGTAATCAACCGGACCGGCAACGTGCATTTCCAGACCGCGACCCGAGTTGCCAAAGCCTTGGAAGAGCTGGGGTACGTTCCTAACGCGTGGGCTCGAGCCATGGCGACTGACGGTTCTGACGTAATGGGTCTGATTGTTCCCGACATTTTAAACCCTTTTTCTACCGCTATTTACAGTGGATTGAACGAAACTGCCAAGCATCGAGGACTAGCGGTATGGATGGTGGATAGCGCCGACGATTCCGAACAAGAACGTCAAGCTTTACATATGCTGGGACGGTATCGAGCACAAGGCATCATTATTACCCCTGCCCATCCCGCTGCTAATTTGGCTGCAATCGAGCATATGAGAACCCCCGTCTGCCTGGTTGATAGACGTCTGTCAAAAAATCTCTGGGATCTGGTACTAATCGACAATGTCAATGGTGCACGACAAGCCGCGCAACTCTTTGTTGCTACCGGACACCACCGCATAGGCATCATTGCCGGATCGCAGGATAGTACGCCGGGAGTTGAACGGTTACGAGGATTCGTGGATACACTGGCCGAAGAAGGCTTGGACATGCCACCTGAGTACATTATGTTTGGGGACTTTCGTGAAAAAAGCGGGTTTACCCTCGGGCGCGAACTCTTGGCGTTGGACGATCCCCCAACGGCCATTTTCAGTTGCAACAGTCTCATGACGATGGGATTGTTGCAGGCGATTCATTCCTATCCTGGGGCAATGCTTGGCGAAACGGTTGCTGTTATTGGTTTTGATGACATTCCGATTTCCACCTTGACCGATCCGCCATTAACGGTCATCTCGCGTCCCATGAAGGAGATGGGGGTGCAAGCAGCACAATTGATTATGGCTCGCATGGAAGCCCCGGAAAAAGGTCAGGAAACTGTAGTACTGGGACCTCAATTGATCATCCGTGGTTCAGAAAAAATCGCCGGATTGCTCCGTTGGATCTAATAGCGCACAGATGTTGCGGATAATCACGGATAGAAGGTAATGTGTTAAGTGCTCATCACTTAGCGACGTCTTAGCAAAATCTTGTCTAGAGCAAGAAATGGAAACAAGAAAGAGGAAACCCTTATGACACGATTACTTTTATTTGATTTTGATGGCACATTATATCACGGTGACGATCCGTTTCGATTTTATGCTCAAGCCATGGCTAAACATATGACATCTGAAGACGGGGAGCGATATTTGGCTCAAGTGTCCGCTCATTTAGGGGGCGACACCAGCGTGGTTGCGGGGGACAACTGGGAAGCCGTGGTTAAATTGGCGGAACCCAGGGTTCCTGACCGTGAAGTCTGGCAACAAGCATTCTTAGAAACGCGTGAGTTTATGATGAGCTCGGAATGTCAACTGGAGGTATCACCGTTATTGCTGGATTTTTTGCGCCAGATCCGGCATCGAGTCGCACTGGTTGTGGCATCGAACAGTCCTGAACAAGCTGCACGACCCTTGATGGAGAAATTGGGTTTGACCGGATACTTCGATCGCATATACTCCCAGGCTAACAAGCCCTTAGGTTTGGTGACGATTGTCGAACAGGTGATGGGCGGCAAGCCCTTTGCACCGGAACAAGTGTATTCTGTAGGAGACAATTACCATAATGACATTGAGCCTGCTGTGGAACGTGGATGGTTGGCGGCACACATTAGTCCTCATGGATATTTCCCCGGCCCAAGCACGGTGCGTGGCCGGAATCTGGAAGAGGTGTTGCCAGACCTGGCTAGTTGGGCATTGGCATCCTCGTGAAAGGGGTGTTACATCGTGGCAGAGATTAGTTTTTGGGGTGGAGTCGGGGTCATTGGGTCGAGTAAAATCTTAATTGAGCAAGGGAAATGGCGGGTATTGTTGGATTTTGGGCTCGATTTTGCTCCGGGTGCGGGATTATTCCGGAGCGGAGTCGCATTGCGTCCTGAATATGCATTGTATGACCGTCTGCGCACCGGACAAGTTCCCTTGTTGCCTCATATTTATCGCACCGATGCCATGCATGGGTTTCCCTTGGCGTCTGGGTCTGATGGACATACCGCCCTTTTCATTTCGCACGCCCACATCGATCATATCGGATTGACCGGATGGGTGGATCCGACCATTCCCATCTATTGTTCTCCCGAAACCCATCGATTGATGGATGCATTGGCCCAGGCGGGCGATATCCCGGAGGGATACGCTCCGTCATTGATTGCGATGGAGGAAGGACAGCCTCTACAATGGGGACCGTTTCAGGTGAGACGCTATCCGGTTGACCACGACGTGGTCGGCGCATCCGGTTATGCAGTAAAGACAGAAGATGGCGTAGTGGCTTTTACCGGAGATATTCGTCTGCATGGTCGACATCCGGAACTTAGCCAACGTTTCGCTCAAACAGTGCATGGAGCGCGTGCCTTGGTGATCGAAGGAACGACCCTGTCATTTGGATTTCGCCAAGCCCCTCGTACCGAGGGTGCTGTTGATGAATTGTTTGCCAGGGCACTTACTGAAACTCCGGGGCTGATTTTGATGAGTTTATATCCCCGAAATCTGGAACGCGTGGAATCCTTTCTAAATATAGCCCGGGATGCCGGGCGTGGCATCGTATGGCCACCGGCGATGGCTGCATTGTGTCGCGCTTGGGGTTTACAAGACATCTTGGCTTTTGGCAGTGACGTCGATGTGGCTACTATCCAATCCAATCCCGCATCATTTATTCTACAAGTGAATCCTGAGTTTCTTCCCTGGTTGTTAGAACTGCCGGTGGGACCAGGTTCCGTATTTTTGCATGCCAATGGAGAGCCGTTAGGAGCATTTGATCCCCAGTGGGATGTGCTTTCAGACTGGCTGAAGTTTCTTCACGTACCATTTTGGCAGATAGGCACTGGGGGTCACGCCAGTCCCGATGATTTAAACCAATTGGTAGAGTGGGTCCAGCCTGAAATTTTGTTTCCGCTACATAGCCAAGAGCCGGATCGGTTGATACCTCCGCCGGGAACGATGCGCTGGCTACCACAAAGAGGGGGTAGACGATATCCCCTGGGGGGTCGTAGCTGACTCCCTGGATTCTGGTCTCAGTACTTTGAGCCTGTGATCCGTTGTATTTTAATTGTTGCGCATAGATTGGTGCAGAACCTGAAGACGATGGACCGGCAGACTTGGGCCCAAATATCCAGTTGACCAAGGCGTGGTCTATGGCGTCGAGGCCGAACTAGCGACCACCGCGTAATTGGTACCGTGAACAACTGGCTTTGTACTGAGGTAGTGCTAAAACATCCGGTGGACAATTTCCCCAGAGCTAAAGATCGCGGTCCACCCCAAAGACTCTGACAACATTTCAGCGTTGTGGGACCACTGACTCCACCGGCAAATAACGAATGAAGCCCAGCATCCATGGGGGTGTGGAGGAGCTACACGACCGAGAAGACCGTTCCTTGGATAGCAGTTTCGATTGGGGTCGATGTTGCGTCTGTTGAGACCCACTTAAAATGACAAGGGGCTCGGAAATGATCGCCGAAATGTTGCGTGATGCTAAGTCGGTTTGGAGACACCAAGGGACTTCAGCACTGAAGCCTGAAAATACCCGTCCTGAACAGGCTGATGTAGAGCAGCAAGAAGGCGGAACCTAAGGTGAACACCAGGAATATCAGGGTTGCCGGAGTTAAAGAGAGGGATGCCGACCGCCGTCGGTGCTCAGTGGCAAACATGACGCCCCTCCTTTTACATGAATCATGCGGTGATTCATAACGAGGTCCCGGTCTCGGAGGCATTTAATTCACACGCCCTCAAGGTCAGCGCGTCCTGCGCGCAGCGAGGAAATCCTGCGTGTTTTCTGATGGCTAGAGACGATTTGCTAGGGTGAGGTTGCTGTCCACCGACCCTATCTCAATCCAGACGATGCGCAACTACCTAGCCGTCCGTACGTCAACTGGACGCACAATCGTAGTTTGGGTGGCTACTCCCTTGGTGACTACTACGCCATCCGACGCACAGTGGGCGGGCCTGGCGGCGACGTGCGAATCCCAATATGCCCAGTGGTCCCACGCTCTCGAACAGTTGCCCCAGTGGATCTCCTCCGCGGTGGCACCTCTACTTCGCACCGTGATATGATAAAAATTAATGGTAGGAAAGGACAACAAAACCATGTCGACCGTGGAACCTTGGAGTCATTGGTTGCAACTGAATCCCGCAGAGTGGCCGCTGAAACGCCTGTTTTGGTCTGGCACTCCGCCTGCCGACATTGATTGGGGAGATCCCCGACAGGTGGAGTGGGTCATCGGTCGGATTTTGGCAGAAGGAAAGCCGTCCGACTGGAGGATGATTCGGTGGCCGAATCTTTGGCCAATGTGGGAACGCATCCCCATGAAGCCGCACATTCGGGCGTTTTGGGAGGAGTTTTGGCGGGAGGGTGTGTCTATGGGCAATCAAGATGCGGTACTCACGGAGAAACACCGCGAAATTCTTCGTATCGCGGGACAAGTTTTACCACGTTATGGGTTTGAATTGGCGAGGGGCACGGGATTAGCCGCTGGATATCTGGGCCACAGGTTGTCGGAAGACTTGGACTTATTCACCGGAGAAAGAATGGTAGGTGTGGCCACTGATGAATTTTTGGACGCATTACGCCAGAACGGGCTGGGGTGGAGAGAAGATGCCCGCATGCAGACTTTTTCGCGGTTGTGGGTGGGCAGTTCAGATATTAAGGTAGAGTTGGCCTTGGATAGTGTGTTTCACCTAGAACCTTCCACAACATTCGTGAGTGAAATGCCTACGAGGTCCTTGACGGACTTAGCCGCCGACAAGGTATTGGCCTTGTTTGGCCGTGCGACCACCCGGGATTTTGTGGATGTGTACTGGCTTCAACACACCATGTATGACTGGTCTACATTGATGGAGTGGGCGCGGCAAAAAGATCCCGGATTTGACTTAGAATGGATGGCTAAAGCCTGTTTGCAGGTCGATACGGTGCGGGAAAGTGATGTGACGCTCTTAGTACCACTCGATTGGGACGAGTTGCGGCGAGTATTTCATGAATGTGCGCAGAAAATCATACGCAATTTACCGAGATAGCACGACGTTGGGCCGAAAGGCGCATCGCAATGCGCCGCGGGAGAGTTCATTCGGCAATTGTCGTTGTTTTAGAAGACCGTGCCATTACGTTGCGTGGTGCTATAATGTCAAGCAAATAGTCGCGCATCGGCAGGAGGCATAACCCATGCCTACGATTCCACCAATGACCCGTCACCATGATGGGGTATCCATCCGATGGTCCTTAATGGGCTTGCGCCAAATCATGGGACAGGAGATTGCAAAGGTTACGCATCAATCGCGGTGGCGCGATCCATTGCCAGGAACCTGGGACGAGTGGATGACGCTGTTAGAACTGTGTCAAAAGTTCCCCCGCATTGCAACGTGGCAAGGCCCGTGGTGGTTGTTCAGTGATCCTGATGTCATTCAGATGGCCATTGCGCAAGTACCAGTGATCAGCCCCTCTGATCCAGCAGCTGTGGCTTTGCGTGAAGCGGCCTGGTTTTGGCGCGCGTTAGGTTGGGGATTTTATGCTGGACCGACCACTTGGGCTATTCAATCATTTTTGATGTTGGACGCTTGGCCTCATGATTTATGGCGGGCAGTGGATGGGATTCTTTCGCATCCCGTTCCCGATCATATTCGTTTGGAACGACGTGTTATGTTTTTGCGGGTTGCTATCGAATCTGCTGAAGCAGGCGCGGCTACACTGTCTTGGGGAACTGGACTGATGGACTGTCGGCCTTTGCTGTTGAGCAATGGGAAGGGTGAGGAGCACGAGCGATTTTAACACAACGGACTTGCAGGGTGTTTATGAGGCATTAAGAAAATGGGATGATGATCCATTTTGGCCACCGAATAGTCAAGCGACCATTGTGTTACTAGGCGGGGTGGTCTTAGCTTTCTATAAGATATCGCTCAATGGTGATCACGATGCGACAGATGATATTGACGCTATAATTTTGAGCAGCACGGAAGCTCCTGACGCCCTAATGCTGTCGGCAGAGCGCCTCGATATTTCATTTCGGGCGGGATCTGTAGCATGGTTGCAACAGGATTGGGAGAGCCGCATTCAGTGGAGTCCGCAACAATTTGAACATTTAATTGTGGGCTGGCTAAATCCGTATGATTGGATTATTAGTAAATTGGGCCGATGGTTAGGGCACGATCCTGTCGATGCAATGGCTGTGGCCAAAACGGTCGATCCACAAATCTTGTATGAGTATGTCAAAGATGCATTGATTGATTATATTGGAGACCCCGGCAGGCCACGTGGATCATGGAATAACCTTGTTGACGCTATGGGATGGCCAACGTCCTTAAAAATTTTGTAGCGAGTAACCTTGTATCAACGGTTGCGCCAGTGGATCTTGTGGTATTACCTCCGACTAAGGCTGTTTCCGCACACCCAGCGTCGTTGCGGCGTTCGTAGCGGTGCTCGCGACAGACGCCGTCATTCTCCATCATTATAGCCATCCGCCTATACCCCAGGCGGCCCCGATGATCTCGGCGAAGCCGATTAAATATGGCGAACACCGGATCCGCCTTAAATCACGCGACTATGGCGCTGACCGAGGTGACGAACAATAACCAGAGTCAGAGCGTGTGGTTCCCCTCGGGCATTACCGCGTGCTTAGTGCTCAAAGACCCCGCAACCCTTTTCAAGGAGTTCTACTGGTGGGCGCTATCCTATCCCGGCAACAATTGTCAGGTAGTTGGTGCGTGGATTGGGACCCCGACTACCCTAGCCACGTGTGCGGACGGTTATTATACGGACCAAACCGGAATCTCGTGTTAGGGGTTGCAACGGCAAGCGTTATCATCGCGATAGGGTCATGCAGTCGTCACATTTCACCGCTATGGAGCGTTTGCGTTGTGGGAGGGATCATCATGCGGTATCCGATGTGGTTCCTGTTAGGAATATTGGGAAGTATTGTGGCGGGGTACGGGACAACCCCGACGGCTGTGGTATCCCCTACGCCCCACTCCACGGCGGCTGCTGCGGCTTCTCATTCACAGCCCGCGCATCCGACATTCACCTCGGCGATGGTTCAAACGTGTATTCCCCAATCGGACCAGTACGTAACGCTGACGGTCGTGTCTTCACACCCCATTCTTCAGGTCGAGATGGGACACATGCTCACCACCCAAGGCGTCGGGATCCCGGAAACGGCGGTATCGTTTACCGGGCACGCCGGGCAGGTCTCGGTCACCGTCCCGACCGATGTGGTCTTCAGCCTCGGACCCACTGGGGCGTTGTTTGGGACCGTGGTCGATACGCACGGGGCCTTGTGGCTCCTGTTCTATGTGTCGGCGGGACCAACGATCGTGCCCGTCCTCAAAGGCCCGGCGTTATCGTTGAATCGGTTGGCCACATGGCCTTTGGTCGTGTACACAATGCACGCGCCGGTCATTCAGCGAGCTCTGGCCGCCGCGCAACGTGCCGGATGGACGACACTGACTGACGTGGTAGCCCACCGCTACCTGACCGGGATTGGGGTTGATGGCTGGTTGCGCCTGCCACTGCACACGCCACTCGATATGTTCAATCCGACCGCAGGCGGCACCGTGGTTTTTGAGGTGTCGGCCGTATCGTCGCAGACCCCAGGGGAGTATGCGGCTCTCACACAAGATCGGTGTCCAACCTCCGCACACTAGCAGGAAATTGAGGCGGCGCTCCACCAGCGCCAAAGG
>JAJYPK010000048.1 GCA_021795465.1 Bacillota bacterium | reverse complement strand
GGTGGGGATCGTGGCCAGGCACGAAGGGGCGCAATAAGCCATTTAAGGAGGTGCGTGATCTATATGCATCATCTCATTACGGTGCTGCCTATCGCCATTATTATTTTAGCGGTGTTGTTCCTACGCACTCGGCGCACCATAACGGTTCAACCGGTGCGCCTGCCCATCATGATTTCGCGAATGATTATGCTGGTGGCCATAGGCACCCTGGTGGCGGGAGGAGTGGTGCCTAATATCCTGACCTTGATTGGTATCGCGACCGGGATCCTCGTGGGGATTGGTGGGGCTTTTTTGAGTCTGCACTACACTCTGTGGGACACCACGGAATCCGAGGTGCACTACAAGGCGAACCCCTATATCGGATCGATTGTGGTGGCATTGGTGGTCATTCGCATCGTGTTGAGCCTGGGAACCGTGCCTACTTCGGGTTCTCCGGTTTTAGTGACCCAGTCACCGCTTACTCTGGCGCTATACTATCTCTTTGTATCCTATTGGATGGTCTATTATATGGGGGTGGTGCAACATGCCCGGGCTATAGCACCGAGAACCCGAAGGGGATAATTGAGTGGGGACGTTAATGGGTGGACTCTTCCGACCAGTGAAGGCCTCTGAGGGCAAAGAGGACGCCCTACCTTGAAAAACCCCCAGAAAATTTGCCCAAGCCGCGGCATCGATGAGTTCCCCTATTTAGTTCTTCTAAAGTCATTGGAGAAATAATCTCGTCCCCAACGGGAATTTCTTTGGTGTCCGGAAGGCACCGTGTCATGCAGGATTCGTATCTGATGACGGCGAATACAGGGTACAGGAGGGGTGTTATGGTCGCGGCCTTTATGCACGGATTTCTCTTATCGTTGGCGCTCATTCTGCCATTGGGGCCACAAAACACCTTTGTAATAAGTCAAGGGGCGACGCATCGGCGATACCGGCAGGTCATCCCTGTAGTCCTGACGGCTGCCTTGTCTGATACGACCCTGATTGGGATTTCTGTGTTGAGTGTGAATGTGATCCTGGTGGCCGCTCCTGCTTTGAAAACCGTGCTAACTCTGATGGGTGTGCTCTTTTTAGTCTGGATGGGCATCCAATCCTGGCGCACGCCGATCACAGCGGGCTTGCAAGAAGACGCCAGTACCGCATATTGGACGCGTAAACGTCGCATTTTCCATGCCCTTCGGGCGTCCCTTCTGAATCCCCATGCCATCTTAGATACCGTGGTGGTCATCGGTGGCGGAGTTGCCCTCTACACTCACCCCGACCAGAAGCTTGCCTACGGTGCGGCGGCGGTTGTGGTGTCATGGGGATGGTTCTTTTTCCTGTCCCTCGTGGGACGCTTTTTAGGGCGCTTTGGCGAGGAGCGCCGGACTCTTATTTGGATTAACCGGTCGTCAGCAGGGATTATGTGGGCCATCGCGCTGGGATACCTGGTAAGGCTCGGTACTCATTTATCCATTTCGGGATAAAGAGCCCCAAGCTATGCGGGATGTGGGCATGCAGAAGCTACGGGAGCTCCCCATCTAAAAGGTGATGAATGCGTGCTAAATCGATGTTGGATCCGGTTAAGATGATGACTAGTTTTTTCCCATGAAACTGATCGCCGCCATGAAACAAGGCATAGGCTAGGGAAACCGCCGCGGAACCCTCCAAGATCATGTGATGGACCTTCAGTGCCCAGCGCAAGGCATTCTTAATGTCTTCTTCCGTCACCAATTCGATGCGATTCACCACGGACTGCGCTAACGCAAAGTTTTGCGATCCGATACCGCCTAAAAGGCCCTCGGCCCAGGTTGTTTCATACGACACGGGCACGACGTGTCCAGCTTGAAATGCGGCATACCAGGCGGGAGAGGCCATACTTTGGACACCGATGATCTCTGTGGAAGGCGAGAGATGGGCCGCCGCTATCCCGATGCCGCAGAGAAGACCGCCACCGCCGGCAGGCACCACGATGGCGTCGATTTTGTCCAAGTCCTCCAGAACTTCCAACCCTACCGTGCCTTGTCCGGCCACCACGTGGGGGTCTTCAAAGGCATGAATAAACACCCGACCGGTCTCTTGCGCCAGCTTGTAGGCATAGGTTTCGGCTTCGTCGTAGTAGCTGCCATGGGTAATAACTTCTGCGCCATACCGACGCATGCCTTGAACCTTCGTGGCTGGCGTCTTTTCTGGGGCGACGATTAAAGTTGAGACACCTAAGAGCTTGCCCGCCCAGGCTACCCCTTGGGCATGATTTCCGGCCGATGCCGTAATGACACCTCGACGGCGTTCGCTTTCGCTTAGGTGCGACATTTTGGTATAGGCCCCACGGATCTTAAATGAGCCAGTCGTCTGCCAGTTCTCGGGCTTTAGCCAGACCTCCCCTTTAAGCTGTTCCGAGAGTTGGGGGGACGGAAGAAGTGGGGTTTTGACGATCTTACCACGGAGTAATTTTTTAGCGTCTCGAATGTCTTCCAGGGATATCTCCATTGATGGGCCCTCCTCCTTACAAAAGTCGTGCGTGGTTTTGAGTCATAGCGGTGTTGGCCCTGTTTCAGCGGTCACAATGTGCGGTGCCTATGGCTGCTTTTATGATGTGCACCGGAGTCTCTTCAGTAACGGCGGAAACAAATTAGTGGGCGGCGGTACGACCAGGAAGCACATCGCCTTTTGTGAAGACTTTAGAGACGTAGGTTCTATGGTCCTCGCCCCTCGTTCATGTGCACCATGGATGTGTGATGCGCGGGACGGCACCAAAGCGGGCATTCTCACCGTATCCGATTGACCGCTTTGGCGCCGCCGAACGATATTAAAACCGCCGTTGCTCTCCTATCTTCTCAACTTCATCGAAATCTGTCCAATCATTTTTATGGAAATACTTGCCGCGAAGCCAGACCCCGTTGCGTCTGGCATGCCTGGGCACGGGGCATTCGCCATGATGGTTCCACAGGATGACAGAAATCGGGTATCATAAGCCTTAATGAAGAGTAAGCGATTTCTGTTCTTGACCCAATATTACCCCCCTGAACCGGGAGCCGCCTCCCTCCGGTTACAAGCCATGGCCCATCAGTTGCAACGCCATGGCCACGAAGTAGAAGTGGTGACGGCATTTTTGCACCATTTAGGCGCTAAACGCCGGGGAGGTCGACCGGGACAATGGATGTTTACCGAAGAGGTAAATGGGGTGCCGGTGATTCGGACCTGGATTTGGGCCGTGTCAACCGGGCGTTTTTGGTTTCGTCTTTTGAACTACTTTTCTTTCGTTTTGACAAGTTTTTTTGGATTGCTCAAAAGCCGACGACCTGACTACGTGATCGTCGAATCGCCTCCCTTGTTCCTCGGTATGACGGCCTATCTCTATGGCTGGTTGAAACGGGTCCCGTATATTTTGTCGGTATCGGACCTGTGGCCGGAATCTGCTATTGCGCTCGGCCTTGTCAAGAACCGCTCTTTAATTCGTTTGACACGGGCTTTGGAACATTTTCTCTATCGGCACGCTGCCTATGTTTCAGGAGTGACCGAAGGCATCTGTCAAACGATCCGGAACACAGAAACCATTAATCCGCGGCGTGTCTTGTTTTTTCCTAACGGAGTAGACATGGATCTATTTCGACCACAAGAGGCTCAGAAGGAACTGGTTGAGAACCTTGGTCTCTCGGGAAAACATGTGTTTTTATACCCAGGCACGATGGGATACGCCCAAGGACTGGAAATCATCGTCGATGCGGCAGAGATGTTAAAGGACTATCCCGACATCGTGTTTCTGTTGGTGGGCGAGGGGCCGGTCAAGAGTTCGCTCCAAGAAGACGCGAAGCGCCGAGGACTCTCTAACGTCGTGTTTGAGGCACTACAACCCGTAGAGCGTATGTCAGCATACTTCGCGATGGCACGTGGTGTGGTGGTTCCCCTACGTCGGCATAAGCTCTTTACCGGAGCTCGGCCCAGCAAAGTGTTTCCGGCTTGGGCGGCGCAAGTCCCGGTGATTTTCGCCGGACAGGGGGAAATGGCAATGCTCATTGAAGAAGCCGGGGGAGGTATTGTGGTGCCTCCAGAAGATGGGGCAGGGCTCGCGATGGCGGTCGAATTTTTATCGCGGATTAGTGACTTCGAGTGGCAGACCATGGCTAAAGCGGGTCGCGACTATGTGCTGTCGCACTATACCTGGAATCGCATTGCGGATCAGTGGCTCCGTGGGCTCCTGACCGATGGGTAAGTCGATGCTATGGCTTTTCGCCACGCAATTGTCTGGCGTCATTTTGGCGTTGGCGGTGGGCATTCTCTTGGGGCGGAGTTTAGGGGCTCATGGCCAAGGGCTTTATCAATTGGCTATCCTCATTCCCGTAGCGCTGACCCTGATCTTGGCTCTAGGTGCTGGAGCTACTCCTAGCTACTTAATCGGGCGCGGAACGCCGCCAGAGTCGGTGCTGGGATTCGTCGTGATGCTGTCTTTGGTCACCACGGTGGCTACGGGCCTAATCCTCTTAAGCCTGCCGGAAATTTGGCCTTTGGTGGTGCGCCGGGCGTTGCCCGGAGGGATGCGTCTCATGTTACTCGTCTACGTGCCGCTCCAAACGCTCGCCAATGGAGGCAGTCAAATTCTCGTGGCCGAGGACCGGATGCGTGGAGTGCTTTGGGCCGGATTAGCGCCGCGGTTGGTGCAAATTGCTACGGTGGTGGGAGTATTCCTGACTCATCAACTTACCGTCTGGGCGGCGTCAGTGATCTATGTGTGGATGCCGCTCGTCGGGGTTGTGGTTGTCGGATGGTACCTGAAAGGCAGCTTGGCACTGCGTTGGCAGCCCGATGTGTTTCGCACCGGATGGAATTTTGCCGTCCGGGGGCACTTTGGGAATGTCGCACAATTCCTGAATTATCGATTGGGACTCTATTTTGTTGGATTGATGCTCATAGCCCGGGCGGCGGGGCTATATTGGCTGGGGATGACGGTAAGCGAACTCCTTTGGTATGCCCCGGCTGCGTTGGCGGGCGTACTGTTGCCGCGTGTAGCCCGCGGTGAAAAAAATGGGGAGGAGACGGCGGATTTGGCCAACACCTTGGGATGGGCCATGGTGGGAGTCGGCCTTTTTATGGCGGTGCTGGGACCGCTGGTGCTACCTCTCCTGTGGGGCGCGAGTTTTCGAGGTGCTGTCCCCATCTTATGGATACTTTTACCCGGTGCCATGAGTTTTTCATGGTCTAAAGTGCTTACAGGAGATCTCGCGGGCCAGGGTCACCCGGAATGGGGAACTCTGGCATCCGGTACTGGGCTTCTCATCGTGGGCATAGGAGGGTTGGTAGCCCTCATGCAGCATAATTTGATGCTGATGGCAGTCACGCAATGCGTGTCGTACCTGGCGGCGACCCTAGTGGTCGTGATCGGGTTTGTCAAAGTGCACCAAATTCCTGGGACCTGGAGACGACTTTTTTCTCCCAACCCTGGAGTCTGGCGTCACCTCGCGCGTTCCCTCATGGGAACGCGTCGTGAGAGCGCATCATGAGACGACACATTCTCGTCCTCGGGCATTATTCCCTGGATGTGTTGGATCGCGCTCCGAAAGTACGCACCTACCATATGATTGAGGCACTGGCCCAGCAAGCTTGGGTGACTGTCATTACGGGAACTCGCCGTCAGCGGCGCCAAATTTTGCAGCACGCCCTACCGATTTTAGAACGCGTGGACGCCATCTATGTAGAGAGTGGCAGCTCTACCGCCACCCCACACGATCTGTGGTTTTTGTACCAGGCATACCGACGCCGCATTCCAATCGGGATCTTTGTCCGCGACGCGTATCAAATGTTTCCCGATTTGTATCCCCCAAACGGTGCTCGCGGAAGGATCTTGGCGATGTTGTATCGCTTGAGTTTAGCGGCCTACGCCAAATGGGCCCGCGTCATTTTTGTGCCGACCTTGGGGTTAGGCGCGGTTGTGCCGGGCAAGGATCATCAGGCACTACTACCTCCGGGAGGATACCGCACGATGCCTACAGACATCCCCGGAGTAAAAACTCCGATTATCATCTATGTGGGCGCCGGGGGGCCTCACGATGGGGTCGGTCGTCTGCTGGCTGCATTTGAAACCGTCCACCAAGAGATTTTAGATGCGGAATTGTGGTTGGTCATGAGGCAAGAGGAGACGCGTGGCCTAAGGTTGGGATCTGGGGTGAAGGTGTGGCAGGCCTCCGGATTGGAATTACAGAGACTATTGCAACAGGCGGCGATCGCGGTCATTCCTCGCATTGACACGGCTTATAATCGGTTGGCATTTCCAGTTAAATTGATGGACTATCTGTCCGAGGGGTTACCGGTTGTGGTAACCAAGGGCTCCGAAGCCTCGAGGTTTGTGGAATCGGCGGGGGCTGGAATTGGTGCTCTGGATTCGACACCAGGGCTGACCCAGGCGTTGCTATGGATGCTGGGCCAGGATCAGGAGCGTGCTCAGATGGCCATTCGGGCCCGGGAAGTGATTAGAAAAAACCTTTGGGAACACCGGGCGAGCGCGGTATTAAAGGCGCTCGAGCCCGGCGATCCTAAAGGCCATTAAGGCTTGAACGAAGCCTGTGGTTGCGGTGAGGTCGATCCGGTGTTCCAGGTTAACTGATATCGGCTGGCCGCGCTGACTTGAATCGTGACATAGCCCTTATCGGTCGCGTCCGGGAACACATTGATAGTAGAAGCTCCGGGATGCTCCGGATGGAGCGGATAGGGAAAAAGGGAGGTTCCCGAGCTTATTCCCGTGGTCACGTAATCGTTCCATGAATATGCGGTGGACCCGGGAGGATCGACCGTGAAGTCGTTCAGGGTTAAGGTCACCACCGAACTGGTGGGGTTATAGAGAGAAAGCCCAATGCGATACACGGCAAGGTTCTTGCCGGAAGACGTGGAGGTGCCCTCAGCAGTCACACTGGTGACGTGAATCCCCAATGATGTGTACGCACCAGCTCCAGGCGGCACGGGTGGGGTCTCGGTGTTGGTCGGTGCGGCACTCGTGGTGATTGACGGCGTAGAGCTGGTGGTCGGTGCACTCGATGTGGAACTCGGACTCGGACTCGAACTGGGTACCGTGCTCGTGGTGGGCGTCGAACTACTTGGATTGGTCTGGGCCTGGGGGACGGAACTGGTCTTGGGCGAGGCGGTCGTGCCGCAGCCCGCGAGGACCAAACCGATACCGACTAGGACTGGAATGGTGCGTAAGGCTAGACGATTAGACATGGCTTTCCATCACCTCGTTTCTTTAGTTGGTAGGATTAGGGTAATGGATGACCGTGGTATCTGTAGCCAAGGTGTTCCAATATCCCTGCGACTCAAACGGCATTCGCCAAGACGCCACGCCTCCCATACCGGTTTGAATGGCAAGGTTTAAGCGGTCCTTGAAAGATCGGGAGGTCTCGTCCCACCATTGGTTCTGTCCGATATTCCAATTGCTAATGACTTGGGTCAGTGCCGCCTGGGTCGCGGGCCCATAAGTGCCAGACGGATCCCCGGTGACATTAAAGTCCTGTTGAAAAGCCTGAATGGCGCTCTCTGTAGCAGTGCCAAAATATCCATCCGTCCATAAGAGCGGTCTAGGGGTTTGGTTATTTTGGAGCGCATAACGTAATAAGATATAGTTTAACAGACCCTGCAAATTTTGTACTTGCGGGTCGAAAGTTGACGAGTTCGAGACAGACAAGGATTGGGTAGGAGCCACGGCCGCGGCTCCACTCGTAAACACAATTTCTTTTTGGTTCGGGTCCCAAAGAGGGGTAATGTTATGGGCCTGCAGAAACGCTTGGATGCCCCGATTGGTCTGGTATCCCGGTGGATTGGACAGGCCCTGGTTGATGCCCTGATTATTGAGGACCCAGTAGTGCCCGTAGGGCGCGATCCCTAAAATAAACTGCTGGGGACTGACGCCGGTGGCCAACGCCTGGCTTACCAGGTTTTGCACCCACGGATAGCCCGCCGTTGGACCGGGCCAGGTTCCCGAATTGTGTTCAGGATACGTCATAATATTGATCCAATTGACGTATGGGGCAATTGCAGCATAGTTGTAGATGGTGTTGGGATAGGGGGTCGGATACACCGCGACCATCAGTTTCTTGCCCATGGCGTGTAGCGCCGGTCCGAGCGCAGCGACGAATTGTGTGTACTGCTGGGAAGCTTCGGCTTTGGTCATGCCGGATGATGTGTAGGCGCCGGATGCCTCAAAATCAATGGTAATGCCGTCCCAGTTGTTGTTCGTCACTAATGTGGTGATTTGGGACACCATCGACTGAATACCTTTCGCGGTCGAGATCGGGCCATTAGCAGGATTGTAATAGGAGCCGATCGAAGGCATGATGGCGACGTTCTCCTGGTGCGCTTGGTTGGTCACGGTGGTGACGGTTTTGCTGCTCGCCCACATGCCGACGTTCCAAGAGCCGCCGGAGGTCTCGGAGACATTAAACCAGGCTGGTTGAATAACGGATAGTTGGGATCCATTGCGTTGCAAGTCTCCGTATCCCGAATTGGCCTGTTGCGATGCGGAACTAAACCCGGAATACGGGATGTTAAAGAATCCATAACCCATGGACAGCACTTTACCCGCGGGCTCGGGGCTTATCATTAAGGATGTCGCATTGGAGGGATTGCTCATGGTGGTGCCATCTCCAAACGGCAACAGTTGGCCGCTACTGGTGAGGATTTCATACCCTTGGAGATCGGGGGTCATCGCGATGCCGATGGCGGATTGTCCACTCATTTGACTGCTTGTGGCGCTACCATAGCTCGTCGCATCCCCCATCGTGGCGACTTTACCGTTCGATTCCAAGATCCAATAGCCCCGGCCGTCGACCGTGGGGACAATCGAGACGGCCGAAACTGCGGTGCTCGAGGGGGAAGAACCGCTACTGGTTCCCGGCAATGTGGTGCTTCCTACGGCCGATCCGATCGGTAAGCTCCCCAAGGTCGAGACGTTTTGTACGTCGGCAAAGGTATATCCCATGGCGTACAAGATACTCGGGCTCCCGATATGGCGGAGCACCCCATTTTGCACTAGATACACGGCAGCCGCACCGTTGAGCTTGATAAGGGTACCTGTTGGATACACCCGATCCGGGCTCGTGATGGCAGTGCCACTGGGAAGGTTGGGGAGAGAGGCCACATGGTGAACTTGACTCCATTGGTATCCCATGGCTAGAAATACACTGCCCGACATGATGTGGGAGAGATGTCCATTGATAACGGCATAGACGGCAGGCTGACCGTTTTGTTGAAACAAGGTGCCGCTGGGCGCATAGGGAATGGCGCTATTGAGGGCGGGGCCGACCGGCCAATGGGCATTGATACTCGCCACGTGTTGAACCTCACTGAAATTGTACCCCATTTGGTACAGGACGCTGGGACTGCCGATATGGCGCAAAACGCCTTGGATCACGAGATATATGGCCCGGTGTCCAGCTGGCTGAATCAAGGACCCCGAGGGAAACGGGGCGACCAAGGGGGACCCTAGCGTTTCGCTTGCTAAGCTGGATACGGTGTGGACTTGGCTCCACGACAACCCCAAGTTGAGGAAAAGGGGGGCGTCTGGAATGTGATGTAGGGTTCCGTTTTGCACGTAGAATACCGCCGAATGCCCCTGGACCCTTAGAAGGCTACCGTTGGGGTAGCTACTTTGAGACGTTGTTGGTGATGTAGCACTGGATTTCGTGGTGGGGATCGTGGCATTGCCATAGCTTTGGGCATCACCAAAGGCATAGACGGTACCGTTGACACCCAAGACCCAGTAACCGAGTCCATCCGGTGTACTGGCAATCGACGAGGCCGTTACGCCGCTCGGCGCATTGCCGTAGTTGACGGCGTTACCCAGTGCGTACACCGTGCCGTTATTGGCCAGTAAATAGGCGCCTTGACCAGACGGGGTGACCGCCATGGACACCGCCGTGATGTTCGACGGGGTGTTCGTGAATTTCGTCGCATTACCAAAGGCGTATACGCCACCATTTTGGGTCACGATCCAATATCCTTGGTAAGACGGGGTGGGGATTAATTGAATCGCGGCGGACGAGGTTGACGCACCAATGGTCGAGAGGTCGCCATAAAATTGTACATCCCCGGTTGCGGTGACAATGCCCTTACTTGAGAGCACATAATAACCTCGTTGCACGCCAGCAAAGGTTACGCTGTTGGATGTGCCGGACGGTGTCGTCACCTCTAGGGATCCCGGACCGGCATTTTGCGGCAAAGTGACTTGAATGCTGGTGTTGGACCACGAATCAATCGGGGTCGAAATGCTCCCGATGGTCACACTGGCCCCCTGGTCGGTGGTGCCGAGGTTTTGCCCGTTAATGGTCACGGTGGTCGTGCCATTCGTCGTCGATGTAGAATAACTTGTGATAGTCGGTGCAGTGGCAGCCATCACAGGTGTGCCTGACATCAGGTTGCACAACAGGGTCGCTGACGTGATGGCCAGAATAGACAGTGTTGGTCGCTTTGTCCAAGGCATACGGGGGTTACGGGAAAGGCAAGTATTGCGGGATATCATGAGAATCCTCCTAAGTAGCAGAAAACCGGGACCGAAGGCAATAGAGATCGATACGGGTTGCTTCTTGGTAATTTCTTTATACGTCTTTGTAATAATTAGCTGAACCTGGTCGGAATTCCTTCTTTTATCGGGAATAATTTTTTCTGGATAAGAACCCATATTTTGGCACAGGCTATGCCTTAAAAGTGGCTTAAAATGGGCGAGAAAGACCAAGGACATTTTGATTTCCCGATATACTAGGTTACTAGAAGTCAGATGATCGGGGGGTTATTCTTGGAGAGACTGGTATGGGCTTATGGCCGCCACGTCAATCGTACCATTAATAATTTAGCGACGGCATTCGAAGACCATGGATATGTCTTAGACCGGTTTTCCATGATTGTGCCAAGATGGCGAAGAATCCCCGCCATGATTCTGAGTGCTCGATGGCAAGGAGGAAGGCTCAGAGGATACTCATCTATTCATCCTTGGACCTATAGGCATATGCGAGTGCCGAAGCAATTGGCCGGAATCCCTGTGTTTGTTTTTGGTGACATGATTTTGTCGGACGCCCCCCACTTCTTTTATCAGGACCTCGATGTCCAAACCATCATCGATCATCGCGCGCGAAAGATTCGGACGTTCATGTATGATGAGGTGCCATCTGGTATTCTCAAGGCCAAGGCTCGGGTTCAAGCGGAGCACTATGCTAAGGCGGCGGCAGTATTTGTGATGAGTCGTTGGATAAAAGAAGCGATTGTCAAAACCGGCGTGATTCCAGACGAACAGGTCCATGTGGTCGGGGCGGGATCTAACCTGGGGGTGAAATTTCCACGTAATCCGTACACCGAAGCCAATTTAGATGCAAAACGCCTCATATTTATTGGCCGAGATTTTGAGCGCAAGGGAGGCGCCCTGTTGTTGGAGGCCTGGGATGCGGTACTGCGCTCGATACCAGAAGCCCAATTGGTATTGGTGGGACCGGATGTTCGGTTATCGAATTCCCAGAAAAATATTATGAGTCTGGGGGAGGTACAGAGTGCTACCGTGGTGCAGTTATTGCTCGGTAGCACCGGATTCGTGTTGCCCACGCTGTGGGAACCCTACGGCATTGCGTTTTTGGAAGCCTTCTCATGTGGGCTTCCGGGTATCGGTCCGAACCGCATGGCGATTGGAGAGTTCCTGGTGGACCAGCATAATGGCTACCTCTATGAACGCGATGATCCGTCCGTGATCGCCCAAGCGATGGTGCGCCTATTACGGGAGAGAGACCAGACCTGGGCTATGAGTGGCAATGCCTTTAAAGCATCAAAATCCTATACCTGGGACCGGGTCTTTCAAAAAACGTCCGAGATCGTGACGACGTCGGGCGACCTCGTCACGTGTGCTCCATGAAGGCACCTCAGGTGGGGGTGGTGATCCCTATTTATTATGGACGGGCCTACCTGCGATCGACCCTCGAGAGCGTCTTTCAGCAGACTTACGATGGGTCAATTCTGGTGATTGGCATCGAAGATGGCACATCGGCCGCGGAGGCTTCTGGCGATATCTGCCGTGAATTTCCTATGCAATATCTGGCTCTCTCCCAAAACCAAGGGGTGATGGCGTGCCGACGTGCGGGGGCCGAGCGCCTAATGGATGTCGACTATTTGGCATTTTTGGATCAGGACGATACCTGGCATCCCAATTTTTTGACGGAGATGGTGCGCCATTTGGAAGATGATCGAGATCTGGTGTTCGTGGTCGCAAATGCGCGGCTGACGGAGCAAGGCCAAGGTCAACTACTTTATCATGAACGGATTCCGAGTCTTCGTTTGGCGGATTTGAAGGTGGCTAACCAGATTGTGTCACCGAGTCAAGTGCTGATGCGCATGGCTCGGTGGAAGGAGGTCCCGTGGTCCGAGAGTCTTTCGGGAGGGGCGGACGATTGGTTATTGTGGCTCTTCATGCTCTCTAACGGACATCGCGCTCAATATGTTCCTGACATCCTCTTAGATTATCGGGTGCATGCCAGAGGGGCTCATTCTGATCGTGACCGGATGAGTCAAAGCGAACGCAAAGTGGTCGATGAATGGTTTTTGCGATTGGGATTTACTCACCGAGATCAACGGCTTTTCTATGGTCGCATGGCGTTTGATGGAGTGATCGAGGGACTTCACGGTCGTGAATGGGGCGACGTGGTACAATCGTTGAGGCAAGGAATTCGAGACCCTTGGGCTTTATGGAGCGCTTTTCTGTTTAGAGCGCGGCATAAGTCTCAGGGGTTGGTTTGAGGTGGCCGGTGAAACCCCCTTTGGTGACTGTGGTGATTGCGACCTACAATCGCGAAGAGCTCTTGTGTGCGAGCATAGCGGATGTTCTACGTTTGGATTCTCCCGAGGGATCGCCTGTGGAGGTCTTGGTGATTGATCAATCGGACTCGCACCATCCGTCTACGGAAAAACAACTGAACACCTGGCATCACTCGGGGGCCATTCGTTGGATTAAGACATCGCCGCCAGGGCTGACGCGAGCACGTAACGTAGGGATTCGAACCGCTCAAGGGAAATTCTTGGTCTTTATCGACGATGATGTTCGCATCGAGACCCCAGTCTTTCTCAAGGAGCATGTCAGCGCTTTGCAGCGACCTGGGGTTGGGGGTGTCGCTGGGAGAATTATGGTACCAGGTCAACCTCCCCTAACCGTCAGCCAGAATATTGGAGATCTTGGATTTTGTGGCACTCGAGAGCCCGGATTCGGTAGTGACTGGAGTGGCCCGACGGCGACGGTGCGGGGGTGTAACATGTCATTTCCTCGCGATCTCCTACAAAAACTTGGCGGATTTGATGAAAGGTATACCCGCTCCGCCTTCCGGGAAGATACCGACATTTCCTTTCGGCTACGCTCTCATCACTATTCGTTGTGGTTTGCGAGTGGGGCGTGGGTCTACCACTTGAGCGCATCGGAAGGCGGAACCCGAGACATCAGTATTCCGGTGGCCGAAGACCTTATTTTGAACGACATTCGCTTTGCACGAAGAAATCTTTCTAAGTGGCAGCAGCGAGCGTGGTTGGCTCGGATTTACGGATCCCGAGTGGTAAAGGCGAGCCTTTACGGTGGGCGCTTGGGAAAGCGCCATAAAGCGTATCGCCAAAGCCTTCAGGTTGTCAGGGCGGAAGAAGCCTGGCCGCGGGGATCGGCCTTATGAAAATTACCTGGGATGCCCTTTTATATGAGCCGGCAGGGGCCGGCATCGGTCGTTACATTAAAGAACTGGTGGGGGCGTATAGCGTCACATTTCCTAATGATGAAATCACGGCGGTGGTGATGGAGGGCCAAGAGTTGCCGGGACCAAGGCATCTGGTCCCCGTGCCTTTTGTGCACCAAAGCCCCCAACGACTCTGGTTTGAACAAATACATTTAGGCCCATTGGTAAGAAAAAACGGGTATGACGTGGTCCACTTTGGGGATTATCAAATGCCGATTATAAATCCCCTGTCTCGCGCGATCGTGACGGTGCATGACCTAGTGGCGTTTAAATTTCCCCAACTCTTTCCGAAAAACATGGGACGCCTCAAACGATTTTTGATGCGCCATAGTGTGATCCCGGCCTCTCACATTATTGTCCCCAGCGAGGCTACAGCAGAGGACTTGCAAACGATCTTGCGCGTGGAATCCAAAAAAATCTCTGTCATACCCCATGGTGTAGCGCCCGTCTTAGAGCGTCTCACCGCTGAACGCCTTTACCCCCGACCTTATTTTTTAGCGGTGGGAACCGTTGAACCTCGAAAAAACTTCGAACGATTAATTGCAGCGTTTGCCAAACGATTTCGCGATCAACCCGATGGGCCGGATTTACTCATTGCCGGGAAGCCCGGTTGGCTATATGGTAATACCATGAACGCATCTATCCGCTACGAAATTACGCAACGGGTCAAGTTTTTGGGATTTGTTTCGGACCCTGATCTGGAAATTCTGTATCGCGATGCGATGGCTGTCGTGTATCCTAGTCTCTACGAAGGCTTTGGATTCCCGGCGGCCGAAGCCTTGATTCGCTCGAAGCCTCTTTTATGTTCCACGGGTGGCGCGCTCGAAGAAGTGGCAAAACATGATGCGCTCTTAATCGATCCGTATCAGGTGGCATCCATTGCGGAGGGATTAGATGCCTTGTGGCGAGACATTGCACCATGGCAACATCGCGCTTACCTCGGATCCCAAAGACTGGCGGAGATGACATGGAGTCAGGCCGCTGCTAAGACCCGTTTGGTCTATCAACACGTTTCAGGAGAGGAGTCATGATGACAAATACGAATCCCATCCTATTTCCACCGAAGATTTGGTTGTATCTGGGAATCTCAGCTCTAGGGGGCCTACTGGCGTTGGCCCAGCCGCTAGCAGGAGTGGTGGTGTTTAGTGTGGGATTTGTTGGGGTGATAGCGGTGTCGCCACCTGTGGGAATCGGTCTTTACATTTTGTTGGCTCCGTTCCCTTTAGGCATCATCTTTCATCATCACAAGTTTTACGTTTCCGATCTGATGGCGATTATGTTAGCGATCTGGCTTTTGTTCCGCAGCTGGCGAGAAGGCGGGATACGGTCTGCCTGGCATACGTTTATGGTCAAGGAGTATCGTAATCCGTTGATCCTCGTCCTCGGCTTATCGGTTCTGTCGTTGGCCGCCACGCTAAGTCGTATTGGGACCACGGTGAAAATTTTTGAGTACATCGAATTTTTTGTGGTGATAGTCGCTCTGATTCGGTACACGACGTTTAATGCGCCCGCGGTGCGAAATTTTTACGTGAAAGTGCTGGCGTTTACGGTGTCACTAGTTACCCTGGATGGCCTCTATCAGTTTATGTTTCAACTCGGGCCCGCCGTCAACATTGTGGATGTGCACCATGTTCGGGCCGTGGCCTTCTTTGGGCAACCGAACGTGTTCGGTGCGTTCAATGATATGACGTTTCCGCTCTTGTTGGCCTTGATCGTGTTTGGCTCGGAGAAACTCCCTAAGCGCTGGTTGACGGCAGCCCTAGTTATTGAAGCGTTAGGCGTAGTCATTTCGTATTCTCGGGGGTCGTGGGTCGCGGACGCCGCCGCCGTGTTCTTTATGGGGTTGGTCGTGTGGGGGACTAAGGGTCGGGCTGTATTGGGTAAGTTTGCGCTCTATGGGATTGCGATCCCGATCGCGATGTTTGCCGTGACTATGGGGCTGGGAAAAATTGACTTGAGCCACACCACGATTGCGAGCGCTTATCATAAGAATACGTTGGAACGCTTGCGTACCTCGGTCACGGCTATCTTCCATCCGTCGTCGCACTTTGATACTAACCAGCGTCTTTTAATCTGGAAGTCGGCCTTTGAGGCCATAAAGTCTCACCCTTGGCTTGGCGTGGGGTTGGGAAACTTCCATCTCTTTATCGCTGCGCATCCCCCAAAGGGATTGGCCGCGGTTCCTCCGATGGCCCACAATTTTTACTTGGAGTGGGGGGCGGATCTGGGTATCGGAGGCATCATCGCAGGACTCTGGTATCAATGGACCTGGCTTAAGTCGATCTGGGGTCTCATGAAGCAGCGTGCCCAAGCATTGTCAGGCGAGACTTATGCGTGGGTACTAGGAGGGTTTGGGACGTTTGTGGCGTTCATTGTCCATAACTGGGTAGACTTCATGATAGACCATGGGGTCATCGTGCCGTTGCTATTGGCGCTCGGCATCGTGGCTGCCATTGCGACAGAAATTCGCGCTGAGAAGGCGTAAGGGGAATTCATGCGGGTTGCATTGGTACATGATTGGTTGGTGACGATGGGCGGGGCCGAGCGGGTCTTGGAAGAAATCTCCAGGATGTACCCGGATGCGCCCATTTATACCGGTGTCGTTGATCGATCCCGATTGTCTCCGTATCTAAAGACGCGCCAAATTATTCCGACACTGGTGCAAAAATGGCCAAAGGCGACCCGTTTTTATAACCGCTACTTACCGCTGCTCATGTACGGGTTTGAGCAATTGGACTTGTCTCATTACGATTTAGTAATTTCCTCGTCCGCAGCGGTCGCGAAGGGCGTCATCACCCGAGCCGAAACCTTGCATGTCTCATACGTCCATACCCCGATGCGTTACGCGTGGGACCTCTACCATGAGTATCAGCGTTTAGAGGCTCGGGGGATCTCTCGGGCACTTATGGGTCCTGTGTTTCATTATATGCGGCTTTGGGATCGGGTCTCGACCGACCGCGTCGACGTGTTGATCGCTAATTCCACCACGGTTCAAGCTCGAATCCGAAAACATTACCGACGTTCGTCCGTGGTGATTCATCCGCCTGTGGCGGTGTCGCACTATTCCCTGATGGAGCCTATTGAGGACTATTACTTAGTATTGTCACGGCTGGTATCGTATAAACGCATTGATCTAGCCATCGATGCCTGCAATGCCATGAAACTGCCGCTTTGGGTAGCGGGCGACGGCCCTGAACGGGCCCGATTGCAGCGGCGGGCGGGACCCACGATTCGGTTCCTGGGTTCCATTGCGGAGAGGGAGTTGGGACCTCTGATGGGACAGGCTCGGGCCCTGCTATTTCCGGGTGAAGAGGATTTCGGAATCGTGCCCGTGGAAATGCAGGCGGCGGGAAGGCCTGTGATCGCTTTGGACCGGGGGGGCGTGAAAGATACGGTGATTGCTGGCCAAACGGGGGTCCTCTTTGCGGAACAAACCGTAGAAGGTTTAATAACAGCGATTGAGCAATCCCAGGCGATGACATGGGATAGGGGTGCGATTCGGCAACATGCAGAAGCGTTTAACCCAGATCGGTTTAAAGAGCAATTCCTCGGGGTGATCTCCCAAGCCCTCGCTGAACACCAGGCAGTTCTTACGACCCCTTAGTGATTTTTGAATCGGGGAACACAACCAGCGAAAGGAGACGAAGACGAAGACGCATGCGAATTGCAATGGATCTTTCCGCCATGCAGATGGGTCAAACCGGAACTGAGGAATATACCGAGGGCTTGGTATGGGGACTCAATCGGATCGGGGTTTCGGTGGTGGGGATGGGGCGACCGGGATCCGCTATCTTGCCGGACCAACCTGGTTTAGGGTTGCCCCCTCGTAAAGGCCGTCCTTGGTGGGCCAAATGGTGGTGGGAGAATTTCGGCGTGACTGGCATACCCAAAGAGGCAGACCTGTTACAGATTCCCTACATGGCGCATCCCCCACGAACCCTCAAAACCCCGATAGTCGTAACCGTTCACGATCTGATACCGTTTCGGCTTGACGCGTACCGACAACGCTTCAAGGAACGGGCTTATTTCACCATGGTTCGCCAACGGTTACCCTATGCGACGGCGCTGGTGGCTATATCCGAAGCCACGCGGCGTGACATCCAAGACTTTTTCCCGGCTTTGGCACACAAGGTGACCGTGATCCCCAATGGTGTTCATCCGGCATTCTTTCAAGCGGTGACGGAAGAGCAACTCCAAGTAGCCAAGGAACACTTTCAACTGGTTCGCCGTCCCCGTATCCTCTATGTAGGAGGCTATGATGAACGAAAAAACGTGTCTACCCTGGTTGCCGCGGCACGAGAAGTTTTCGCGCGGCGGCATGATGGGGAGCTCGTTTTAGTCGGTGCCAAAGCACATCTCGAGGTGCACCGGGTGATCGAAGAACTCGGGATGCGAGCGCACACCGTGTTGACCCCGCGTATCAGTCGGGAATTGTTGGTGGCACTCTATCATGCGGCGGATATCTTTGCGTTCCCGAGCACCTTCGAAGGGTTCGGGCTAGGCCCGGCGCAGGCACTGGCGGCAGGGGTGCCGATCGTGGCCGGGGATACGCCAGCCGTGCGAGAAGTTGTTGGCGCAGAGGGGATTTTGGTGCGGCCCAAAGTTGTTGACGATTGGATTGAGGCGTTGCAACAAACCATAGCGAGTCCGGCGTTGACGCAGTCCATGATGACGCGAGGCCGGATGCGTGCCGAAGACTTTCGGTGGGAAAAGGTGGCTAAGGCCTACCAAGACCTTTATGCGCGGGTGGTCGATCATCGAGGAAAGACGGACAGACCATGAAAATGCTGGGGGTTGGCGGAGTGGCTCACCAGGAGGCATCCATGGCGAACAGCGGCGATCAATGGGACGTCAGACCATTAGACGGTTCAGGATAATGGCGATGCGCGTAGTATGGGTCGTGGCATCGATGGCGTGGGATACGGGCACGGTATTGATGAATTGGGTCGTACCCCTGTTAGCCGAAGCGAATATCACCGTCGATATTCTCCCTCTTTATCCGGTAGAACGCGACGAGATGCCGCTTGATATAGTGGTGTCCGGGGTCCACATTCTCCCTCCTCCGATTCCAGGACGCTTCATGCGCAACGTTCAGGCATCTGGGGTGCTAAGGCGTGCTTTTAAGTTATATGATCGCGTCATTGTTGATCAGGATTTAGATATCGAGTTGAAGGCCGTGACCGCTCGGACAGCGCTCGCCAAGAAAACGCCGCTCATCATGATTTCCCACATTCCTTTAACCGAGTATCTTGCGGCGCGGGGTGAAAACCAAATATCCGGCTTGCGTCGTCTAGTCGACGCGCTCTATCCCAAACTGGATCGCATAGTGACGGTAACCGATGCGGCGGGTCGGGATCTTGTGGAGTATCACGGGGTGTCCCCAGAACAGATCCGAAAGGCATTTCTGCCGCTGCCGTTTCGGTCTTGGCAGGAAGCGGCTATGATGAGCCCGCCACACCATTTTTTAGACACCGAGGATCCGATTCTTGTCGTGTTCGGGCGCCTTGAGGTGCTCAAAGGCATGGAAGTGCTGATTAATGCGGTGAAGGTGGTCCAGGACCATGGTTATCCGATCCGCTTGTTGGTTTTAGGAGATGGGCCGATGCGATCCAGCCAAGAGCAGTTCTGTCGATCACTGGGGATTACCGCACACTTTGCGGGTTGGGTCGAGGCGCCAGCCGCGTGGATCCGATGCGCGCAGATCTTCGTAAGCCCGCAGTACTTTGACGGAGCGGGGTGGGACATTTATATGGCGATGACCGTTGGGGTGCCGATCATCGCGACCAATGCACCGCATGCCTCGCGAGAGGTGTTGGCCCAGGGGGCGTTGGGTCAGATCGTGAGTATTGGGGAGCCGATGGCTTTAGCGGAAAGCATCGAACGTTGGCTAGATAATGAGCACATCCGGAGTCAGTTCGCAATCATGGCCAAGCAGCGCGCACGAGCGCTGGATCGCGACCGCGTCGGCGCGGCATGGATCGATGCGCTCACCACCTAGGTGCGATCCATACCCAGGCGCGGCACGCGGATCTTGGCGTGGGTCAGTAATGCCATGCTGGTTTGGTGTACCAGGTCCTTATAAGTTTTGGTTCCTTGAGCGACAGACAAGTACGTCTCTAAAAGTGCGGTATCCATTAAGAAGATGTTCGACCAAAATTGGGCCAAGGGATAAAAGAGATGCGCGAGTTTAACGGCGGATCGTAAATTGGGCCAAAACTCGGCGCTCATGCGGGCTTGGTACCCGTCGATGGGGCCATCGAGAAATGCGGCTTTGGTAATGCTGTCGGCGGCCAAATGGCCGGTACTAAGGGCGGAGTAAATCCCCTCGGCGGAAAAGGCGTCCATGAGCCCGGCCGCATCTCCCACTAAAACGGCCCGATCGCGACTTAAGGAAGCAAACTGGGTCCGATAGGGCAACGGGTGGGCGAGGATTTTGGGCCGGGGGTTGCTATCGAAGGCGGGCAATTTTTCCGAAACATACTCGTGTAATAAGGTTTTTAGGCTGAGTTTTTGAGGCCGAAACGATCCTACGCCAATATTCAAGACGGGATAGCGGGGGATGACCCAGGCGTAGCCCCAGGGGTATCGGGCAATATCGATCTCGACGCGGTTTTTCCAGCGTGCGAAGAGCCTATCGGATACGGAAATCTCTACTTCGACGGCAGCCCCATTTTTGGCCCGGGGCAAACCTAAAAGGCGTGCGGATACGCCATGCCCCCCATCCGCGCCCACTAGATATCGTGCGCCGAATACGTCGCCATTCGCCGTGGTCACTTCGTAACCGCGTGCCAGCGTTTTGATGTCTACCACGGCGGCATTTTCGACGAGATAGGCCCCTTTGTTTACCGCTTGCGATGCGAGCCACTGATCGAAAAATTGGCGTTCCACGGTGTGACAATAGGCGGCCGGTGAATCGATTGTCACGGATTTGTTGCCATTACTAAACGTCCATTGGGTAGGTTGGCTTTTGATGTAGGGTTCATAGCCCGAGGGAAGCAGGTCTAAGGCTCGCGTGGTCATGGCGCCTCCGCAGGGTTTAACGCGGGGAAAGGTCCGAGCTTCTAAAATGCGGACCCGTAACCCTTGGTCTGCCAGGCGGCGAGCCGCCGTGCTCCCGGCAGGACCTGCACCAATCACAATCACATCATCCATATCTGTCACCTCTTCTTTAATAGTCTACTGAGAGCGCGGCGATTTGCCTAGCGCTAAGATTGGAAAACAATTGGGCATTGGGGACCCTTCTCGGCTATCATGATAATAGGCACAGCTACCCGGGGGAAGGGGGCGTCTACATAAAACCCTGGTACGAAAACCGAATTTTATTCACCCGTGGGGGATCTCATGCATACGGGCTACACACTCCTCATTCAGATCAAGATGTTAGGGGGATTGCCTTACCCCCGGTATCTTGGCTACTGGGCATGGCTCCCCAATCTCCGAGGGTAGAGACGTACGTTCAGTCGGTTCCTCCAGTGGACCTCGTAGTGCATACAGTGGGAAAGGTTTGTCGTTTGGCATTAAAGGCGAATCCGAATATGCTGGAGATATTATTTTGTCGGGATGACGACGTACTTTCGATGTCCCAGATGGGATGGGAATTACGGCGGATGCGCGACAAATTTCTCTCGCAAAAAGCGTATCGAGCGTACTCAGGCTATGCGTTAGGACAACTTAAGATCATGGCCAATCATAATACGGATCATGGCGCGCGTCGCGACAGCATAGAGCGCTGGGGATACGATACGAAAAACGCTATGCACTTGATTCGGCTGCTACTCACGGCGAGGACGTTATTGGCCGAGGGGCGTCTCGAGGTCTATCGATCGGAACGGGATTTTCTCCTGGCCATTCGGCGAGGGAAATACTCGAGACATGAGATTCAGAAAATGGCTGACGACTTGGATCAGGAATGCCGATCACTGAGTCTAAGATCCCCGCTCCCTTCCACACCGGATGTGGCAGGCGTGGAACAATGGCTTGTAGCACGACAACGGGATTGGGTGAATGGTGAAGGGAGTCTTCTGAAAGAGGTGAAAAGAGATGCGTAACCAAGTGCCCGCCACGGTGGAGGCGGTTTGGTGTCTCTTAAACCAGGAGTCCCCCACCTATCTGGTCGGTGGTGCGCTTAGAGATCTGATCCGTGGGGTGCCGCCCCATGATTGGGATTTAGCCACGG
>JAJYPK010000208.1 GCA_021795465.1 Bacillota bacterium | reverse complement strand
TTTCATTATTGCCGTAGCCGTTTCCCGCCGACTGCCTGGACCCGTGTATAAGGCGTTTTTTATGGCGCAGGCCATGCATTCCAAAAGGTTACCGATACTGGCAGGAATTTTTGGACTCGTAGGGGCCGGGGCAAGCATTGTCGGCGGTCTCACACGAGAACCGGGGTGGGAGAGGGCTGGGGGCGTCATTATCTTAGTGCTCGTCGCCACGCAACTTGGGGGATTAGGTCTCGCCATGGCACAGGGTCGAGTGAATCGACCCATGACTCCACCCTGATGCGATCCGGGCTGACGGGCCTTAGGGTGGGGCGGGCCCATACCGATAAAACCTCTCAATTATTGGTGCCGACCGTCTTTTGGATAACCGGTGCCTTCGGTATGGTTGCAGGTTTATGGAGGTTATGGATATCGCGCCATGCCGTACTCCAAGGGGTCATGAGTGCCGGAGGCGTGATTGCCGGGATTCATTGCTTTACGTTGGCAGGGCTTACTATGGTCATGATGGGTGCCCTTTATCAATTGGTTCCGGTTCTCTTGAATGCAAAACCCGTGCGGACCGGGGCGGCGCTGAGCCAATGGGTGATCTATACGATAGGCATTATCGTGTTTGTAATCGGACTCATCTACAACTCGCCCTTGAGTCTGTCTCTCGGGGGAGTTGGGTTGGTGGGGGGTATTTCCTTCTTTGTGGTCAATATCGGGGGCCGTATTTCGCATCGCACCACTTGGAACATAACTGGGTGGTTTTTTACGGGAGCGCTCGGTTACCTATCCTTAACCATATTGATGGGAGCGTTATTGGCATGGCGCTATGTGTTTGGCACTGCCATCTTTTCTCACGCGTTAACGGTGCATATGACCATCGCCGTGGGCGGCTGGTTTGGTCTATTAGTATCAGGAGTAAGTTATCGGTTATGGGCGATGTTTGGCCGTAAGCACCACGAACCCACCTTGTGGTTCGTGACGTGGTCTTTTATCAATGGAGCCGTGATGGGTATCGTGGCGGGTAATGTGTTAGGCGTTTATTGGTTGCAAGTCCTGGGATGGGGTTTTCAAATCATTGCATTTGCCGCCTTTGTTGGCGACCTCATTGCGGGCGGACTCTTCGATCGTCGTACCATGAGAGATCCGGTGCTTCGCGCCGCAGGTTCGAGCTTGGTATTTTTAGGTGTCTTCGAGGTGCTGGGTACCATCGCTGTCTTGGGTCACCACTATCCGCTCTGGATCCCGGCATTGTGGGCATACGGTCTCGGCTGGGTTGGATTAAGCTTTTTAAGCTTCAGTCAAAAACTCTTTCCTTTCATGATCTGGCTTCATCGTTATGCCCATGCGCCTCGCGGCAGGAAGGCCCCGAGACTCGACGATATCTGGAGGCCATGGTGGGTGTATGGGCCATCGGCCAGTGCATTCTTTGGACTTATCACGATGTTGATAGCGTGGGGGTTTGGCTCAGGGGGGTGGTTTAGCCTCGGTTTGGCTCTTGAGGCTCTCGCATGGGTATCGTTGGTGGTGATGGGCACCATTGCATTCCGAGGACCCCATCGCCTGCATGAATAGATTTTGTCCCCATGTGTGACTCTCATCACGGTAATCCCAGAGGCTTCAGGGTAGGATGGGACCATGGGAGGCGTCCGCATGGTTACGATCGAATCCGTCAAGTGGGTCAGGGAGAGCTGGGAGGTGACCTTTACAATCTACGAAGGCGTTTACCATTTGGACCACTATCCCATGCGGATAGCCCATTTGGCATTTACTGAAGACATAGCGCTTCAACAAGCCATATCGTCGGTGGCTAAGGACCTCGTGAGGCACCATATGAGAAAGGGATCGGTTCCGCCTCACGCGATGGTGTTGGATTGGGCCCGAGCGTCGCGACTTTGTGAGCAAGAAGCCTTAGAAACCCAAGCGATGTGCCGGACGATCGAGGACAGACTGGCGGAGGTCGGAGGAGGCGTCTCGAACCATTTTTGACGGGCGAGACCCATACCAATTTATGGCGAGGAGTGGATTGACGTGAAGGAACTCGATGTGCGACCTATTTTAGAATCTGGCGGGGAACCATTTGAGCAAATTATGGAGTTTGTGGCGAATTTGGAACCCGGAGAAGGATTCCGATTATGGGCTACCTTTAAACCCGAACCCCTGTTAGCCGTACTGGCTAATAAAGGGTATCAAGGTACGGCTCAGAAAGTGGATGATAAGAAGTGGATGGTGGAATTTATCCCCATGTCGTAATCGATGTGAGCATAATGTCCGCACTCTTCTTTTCCTGGGCGAAGCCGGCAGGGGCATGCGGGCGGCGGGGAGTGGCGGACGTGTGCAGAGGTTGAAGTCGGATGGATACCTCGCCTACCATTTGCAGGTCGGTACAACCAAGGCTCCCGTGGGGTGGGGATTATATGAAGTTTTGGCGTGGCGTATAATGGGACGCGGGGGGCCCAAGAATGTTGCACAAGAGTTACGAGATACCGTTACTGAAGATTATTCCGCCGGCGCGATTGGCCGACAGCTTGATCGTGCGTAAATACGGAGTCGGATCACATATTTTCGAACAAGGCGATCCCACCAGTGGTCTTTGGTTCGTTATCGAAGGGCGCGTCGCAGTCGAACGTATCGAGTCCGACGGTAATCTGACGACCACAGGGATATGGACGGCAGGCGACATCGTGGGAATTGCGGGGTTGTGGGATCAAAGCGGTTACCCCGCGTCAGCCCGCGCATTGACCAATCCAACGTCGATGGGATGGATTTCCCGAGACATGGTGATGCGGTTGCATCAGGAAGTTCCGGCGGTCGGGTTAGAAATCAGTCGGCTTTTATCGGAGCGTCTCAGATTTATCCAGGAGTCCATGTCGAGTCGTCAAGGCCGTCCGATACTAAACCAGGTGGCGTCGGTCTTATGGACGCTCTATGCTCGAATGGGCGCGGTCATTGGGCTGACCCATGAGGATTTGGCTCACATCATTGGCACTCATCGCGAAACAGTAAGCCGAGCATTGCAAGAGTTGACCCGGGCAGGGATGGTAGTATCGCACCATGGGTCGATCGAAATTGTAGATCCAGACAAATTGGAACATTGGAGTCTATCAACCAGCCGGCCCAGTGCGGAAAGACCATAAAACACCGTCACCCTGGATTTTCCATTCAATTTTACTGTCGCCGGCCCGTCAATTGGGGCCTATGTTTTCAGGGGCTCTGGCCGATACGTGCCGGCAACGGCACCAGTGGCAATGGCGAGACGGTTCCAATTGTTGATGACATTGATGGCCATGATGAGTTGTACATATTGCGCGGCGGTAAAATGGACACGAAGCCGTTCATAGAGATCATTGGAGACCCTTTGGGTCGCAATTAAGGTTAAGGCTTCAGTAAATTCTAGGGCGGCCCGTTCGCCATCGGAATAGAACGGCGCTTCGCGCCACGCGGAGAGCAGGTGTATGCGCTCTTCCGTTTCTCCTTGGGCACGCGCATCCTTTGTGTGCATGTCAAGACAATAGGCGCACCCGTTGATTTGGGATGCACGGATCTTTATCAACTCGAGTAGTTTAGGGTCCAGTCCAGAACGATCTACATAGGATTGCAATTCGCGCATCACCCGAACACTCTCGGGTTCTACCTGGCTATAGAGGAAACGGGCTTTCATTTTCATACCTCCTGTCTAAGACGGGTCGCCTGAACACTATTCCTGCGTTATCCAGGTCCCGGTATAATGGCGCCTGCCCAGAGGACGACCTCCGTCTCGGTGTAATTGGCTAAGGCGTGGAAAATGCCCATGGGAATCAAGGTAAAGTCGCCGGGTGAGGCATCTTGGCGATCATCACCGACACTCAGCGTAGCCTTGCCTACCAAGACAAAGACATACTCATCACGATTTGGGTGTTGGTGGGTGGGGTATACAGCATTAGGCGCGAGACGAATCAACTTGGCTGTCCCGTGGGATTCGTGGACGAGATCTTTTGAAGTCACGCCATCCACTGGCGTTTTTTGCCATGGAAGTTCTGTCGTATGGATTAAGTGCATGGACATTCTACCTGCCTTCTTTTCCTGTGAATTAAACCTGTGGGAGGACTGTCTACGTGTGAGTATCGCGTTGATTCCAGTTTTCCGTCAAGAGTTTTCACAGGAGATGGGATGACTCAACAGGCCGAGCAAACCTGGAGCGCCACAAAACATGTGTTGGAGAATAACGGCTTCTAAGCGCTACGAGCTTCGGTTACGGTCCTAGCGTGGCATCTCTAGAATAAGATTGGGAGCGAAGGATAAGTCTCGCTCCCAAACCGCATTACTTTATCCACTCGTCATACAAAATCCCCATGTCTAACCGATCGAAGTGTCGTCCTTCCCGCCATACCGCTTGGCGGCGTCGGCCTTCGAGTTGAAACCCGAGCCGCTCGTAGAGATTAATGGCGGACTGGTTGTAGGAGATTACATCGAGACCCACGCGATGGAGATTTAATTCCCGGAAAGCATACTGCAATAACAGTGTGAGTCCTTCGGTGCCGTACCCTTTGCCGCGGAATGCGGCATCACCAATGCCGATGGCGCATTGGGCAGTGCGATTACCCCACTCGATAGCGAATAGAGCGACGAAACCGACCAAGGCATCGTCCTCGTGGCGACGCATACGAAATTCGAACTCGCCAGGCGCATCCCTAAGTGCCGGTCTCGCGACATCAGTGTCCACCAGGCGCAAATAGACGTCATCCTGCCTCCAGCGGTCCATCGTCTCTTGGTCCTCGGGCCGAGGGGCAACAAGGCATATTCGTGGCCCACGAAATAGCCGATACTGAAACTGAAAATCCACTCTATCTCCCTCCGAACGTTTAGAAATGTTCACGTTCTGGGATGGCAAACATAGGCGCACGTCCTTTAACCGATAGTCCGCTTAGTATAGCACAGCAAATACCTCGTGAGACCCATATTCCTCTAGGGGGTAAAGGTTTGCCGTGATCCCCCACCATTTCACATAGAATCCGAAAATGGGCCTGTACCAGGAGGACGGCACTGGTGGGGGTGTTCTTCCCTGGGGTGATTGCGGAGCGGTGACGAGGATTGTTGCCCTACGAATTGATGAGGTTGCACACGGGTGGCTTAGCACGGATTGGCCATCACCAAAACCGATTGTTGTAGACTACAAGCGGTGCCGATTAATGATCCTAAAATTTATCCAGCTTTCTCAC
>JAJYPK010000207.1 GCA_021795465.1 Bacillota bacterium | reverse complement strand
TGCTGGCGGGATAACCGGTGGCGAGTCAGGAGGGTCACTCCGAGGGTCTCTCGACCCGCGACGCAGCCATGGTGGTTCCCCCAGAATCTCCGCCCTTTAGGGCGGGGAGGTTCAATCATGCGCTTTGGAAAAGTCATGCCACGGGCCGGCGGGAGCTATGTCTGGATCACGCGGAGTCTCGGCATGCGTTTGGGATTCATTGTGCATTTTCTGTGGTGGGTGAGCCTGTCTTTTGCCATCGGGGTCCTCGCCTTTGCGTTCGGGACGTTCCTCTCTGCCGGTCTCGTCAGCGCGGGCCTTATAGGTGGGACATTTTTTGTCACGCCCTTGGGCCACATTATCGCTGGAGGGATAGCCATCTGGCTAATTTTTTGGCTCCACTATCGGGGCATTGGGCACTACGCGAAACTCGTAACCATTCTCCTCTTTGCGGTGCTAGTGGCCGCCGCCATTGTAGTCGGGGTCGGTTTTTCTCATAATCCTAGCCTATTTGCACAAGCCGCGGCCACAAAACTCCATGTGACGGTGGCGGCACCCAGCCACGTAGGCCCTCCCAGTTTGTCCGCTTTTCTTTCGGTCTGTACCCTATTTATCTTCGCCTACGGGGGCATTTCTGCCGCTCCATTTCTCGGTGGCGAAGCGAAGAATGGTGAGCGTTCCATCCCCCTTGGCATCCTATGGGCTTGGATTGCCGCCATCGTCCTCTTTACCTTAGTGGCGCTGGCGGTCTTTCATAGCGCACCTTGGTGGGCTATCGTCACGTTATTGAAACATGGGGACACCGCCAATACGACAACCCCAGGACTCGTGGGTCTCTTAGGGTCCCGCTTCCTATCGAGTGGTCTCAATCTCTTAGTGGCGCTGATTGTAGGGAAGACCATCGCCCCGCAAATGATGGGGACATCTCGACTCGTGTTTGCCTGGGCTCAAGATCATTTAGTGCCAGAAGGATTCTCTCGTACCACGAAGTGGCAAACACCCGCGACCGCCCTATTGATCAGTGCCATCGTCGGTACCTTGTCTCTTGTCCAGTCAGCCTTAGTGGGATGGTCCATCGGTGTGACGTTCCGGTCGATCAGCATTCTCCTGGTTCTGGGCCTACTCGGGATTGGAGTCCTAAATCTTCGCTGGGGCTCTCGATTTCGAAATAGCCCCTGGCGGCAAGCCATCTCTCAGGGCTCTGGTATCGTGATCGCGTCGATCTTAGCGATCGCGATAGCCATAGGCCTCATCGGTAGCGTCGTGGTGGTTCCTAAAACCCCGCTCTATTTCCAACCCGCGTTTCAAGCCCTCGTGGCGGTCATCGTCGGGGCAATTATTTATCAATGGGCACTGAAACGCGCGCAACAAAATGGGATTCCTATCCACGAGATTGCAGAAAATTTACCATTGGAATAAACACCCACAACCCTTTAGGTCTCTGGAGGAGACTAATGCAATCCCTCCTCCAGAGCCTTATTGAAACGTGTCCTGGAGCGATTGCACTTGCTCCGGGGTCGCCCACTCCGTGAGGTAATGACCATGGTCCAAGAGCCACTGCTTCATCGTCACCGCATCCTCGGCATATTGCAAAATCGCACGCTGAAGGACTTCGGCCAAAGGCGGATGAGACACATCGAAGAGATTCCAAGCAAACTCACGGCCTCCCCGGCAACAGGCCAAAAAATGCGAATATGCGAGTAAACGATCCCCCGATTGACCGGGATTTACTTCCAAGACAAGATGGGGTGTCGTCGGACGTTCTGGCGCAGAAAGGTCAGGATAACGCACTCCCTTCCCTACCATCTCTGGCGCCGATCCCCCCTGCAACAAACTCTGTAGGCTCAGATAATTCTTGCGGTGAGTAATCAGTTGTTCTCCAAATATAGCTTGGAGTGCGGAGTCTGCTGCGTTGGTCTTAAAAGCGAGAAGGTTTTCCAATTCCTTGATGAGGCCGATAAGTGACTCATTCCACACCTTGATGTCGGCGATAGTGAGTTTCATAGGGTCCTCCTTTTTCCCTTGGTTTTCCCAGGTGTCCCCTAAGGTATACGGGTAAAGTAGACGGGACACTCTTCGCTGACATATAAGGGGTATGGCAACGATTCTTTTCTAGCACCATCACAAGCCAGTTATTCCCAATCAGGATACACCCGGTTTGGTCATGTCCCCCAGCAAGGGGTAGTACCAGCGTCGCTGTTATGAGGTGCAGAGCAGACTGATGATGGCGGATTTGTCGCTGGAGTCAGACACAACGAATTTCATCGATGTTCCGCTTTTGGTTATGGCATCGGAACTTCAGTCTTTGATGAGATTACGCGCCCGATCTCGGGTGCTCAAACGGACCGCCGTGGCTTAAATTAGTTCCGATCCTCGCCAAATCCGGAACTTCTAACACCAAATCCCCCATGGAATCCCGATGTCTGCACTAGCGGAAGTTTCCTAGTTATGGTACCGCGAAACCGCAAACCCCTTGCAGCGCAAGGGGGTGAAGCATGTCTTGTGTATTATATAACCGACTTGGCCATGGGGTCGGGGATCTGGATGTGGTCGAGGATTTGTTGCTGACGACGAGTGCGATCGGTCAGAGTCAGACGGCGCCCCACGTGCTCGGCGGCGGGTATTCGAGCAAGACTTCTTGGACGTCCGTGAGATCAGCCAGGAGGTCGGACATCTCACGATTTTGACTATGACACCGTCGAATTGTCCAATCTCAATCGCCAGATTCTCTATTCCGAGGAGGACTTGGGTCGTTCTAAAGTGGAGCTGGCCGCGAAACGGCTCGCCCAATTCGGGACCCGCACGACAGTCACGGCTCATGAGAAGCAGATCGATAGCGCCGCCGCGGTGCACGACGTCGTCGCGGAGCATGATTTGGTCATTGCCGCCGTTGATCGGCCGAAGACGCGCATCGTGTCCCGGGTCAATCAAGGCTGTGTAAACGCGAATGTTCCGTTCCTAACCGGTGGGGTCGACCGTGATCAGGCCTTTATCTATTCGATCATACCCGGTGTCACGGGCTGTGTGGACATCAAACGGTGTTCTATCCGGTGTTTCAACGCACGGTCCAGATTGCCGTGTCAGGCGATTGGTACATCAAGGTGAATGCACGACTTCAGCTGTTTAACAGTCTGTTCGGCGCCCTGGGGCCGGCTGTAGGAACGCTGGTCGTGAGCAATCTAGGCGTGGCTGGCGCCATTGGGGTGGATGCCCTCTCCTTTGGCATTGCGGGCCTGTTTCTCGCAGGATTAGTTCTACCTGGTCGGGTCTCCGCCCCGACACGCCCCGATGATGCGTCGGACATCGACAGAATCGGGTGGCGGGTTGTCACCACGTATTTTCGTGCGCAACGCGGGGTGTTTCTTGGCGTCCTCCTCTTTAGTGGTACGAGTTTTGGACTGATGATCGTCGAAGCCAATCTCATCTACTTGGTCATTCACCGGCTCCACCTGTCCATGGTGTATGCCGGGATTATTCTCGGCGCTGGCGGCGCCGGATCAATCCTCGGGGCACTGATGGCACCCCGGATCGCACGCCGCTGGTCGACAGGTGTCATCATCGTGGGTACGATGGGCTTAGTCGGCCTTCTGACGTTGGGTATGGTCTTCCCGATTTGGCCCATCATGGCCGTGGCTTGGTTCGGAGTGTCGGGCTTCGTTACGGTGATGGCCATATCGTGGTTTACCTTTCAACAGCGACGGTCCCCGGTCCCTTATTAGGGGCGGTTGCCTCCATGGGCCGAGCCATCTCGTATGCGACGATCCCGTTGGGAGCCATCCTTGGCGGACTACTCGCGAGTACGTGAATGCTTGGTGGCCACTGGCCGTCATTGGTGGTGGTGCCCAGCCCGCGATGGCGGCGATCGGCCGGTGGAGCCACCATGGCATGTGGCCGTGCGGGCTCGTCCCTATCTGGGTGATTTATCGTCATGAGAGGCGTTGGCTGATCGATTTCTCACCCCAAACTACCAAAACATGGCTTATGATAGTCCGGGAAAGGAATTGTTGCCATACCCCTATAAGAGTCCTACCGATGGAAATCTTTTGCGACCAGGATCTACGAACAGATTTTTACGGGACCACACGAGATAACGGCATGACTTCGATATCAGATTGGCTTAAGGCCTGGCGAAGCTCCGCCACCAAGGTACTGGCACCTGGGGTATCTCCATGTACACAGATGGTGTGCACCGGCAACGTTAACAATGACCCATCCATCGCCATTACTTCTCCGGTCTTCACCATTTGAATGGCGCGCTCCACGACGCGATAGCGATCGGTAATGACAGAGTCCGGGAGTTTTCGCGACACCAACGTGCCGTCTCGATTATATTCCCGATCCGCATAGACTTCATAGGCCACACGCATGTTTTGTGCGTTGGCGGCGCGCACTAATTCTCCACCATACGCCACAATGATCAGGTCCGGGTCAAAATCCCGTATTCCCGCAACAATTGCGTCAGCCAATGTTCGATTATGCATCGCTAAATTGTTGAGTTGGCCATGGGGTTTCACATGCTGTAGTGAAACCCCATAGCGGCGACAAAACCCCGCAAGCGCCCCAATCTGATACAACACATCGGTGCGCGCCTCCGTGGCGGACACATCGAGATTACGACGCCCAAATCCAACCAAATCAGCAAACCCCGGATGGGCTCCCACCCCGACACCCAATTTTTTGGCTGTCTCCACAGTCTGGGCCATGATCCGAGGATCCCCGCCATGAAAGCCACACGCGACGTTCGCCGAGGTAATATAGGGAAACACCGCCTTATCGTCGCCCATTGTCCAGGGTCCAAAACTCTCACCCATGTCGCAATTGAGATCCACTTTGTTGGCCAAGGCAAGACTCCTTCCCATTTGAGCCTCAATCCGCTTAAGGGCATCGAAGATTACTTGACGGTGCGGCAATTAGTGGAGCAAAGTCCACGAGAAGCGTGATGCAAGCAAGAACGACGCCCCATACGCCATCTAGTGCTGCCTCACTTCCAGTCCGCTCCTGAGACTTCTTCATATCATTATTACGCTTTTCCACCTTTCCCGAAACCCATTACGTTATCTAGTACACCGCAAATTCCCACTCTTTTTTCATTCCATCCCAATGACCTACGCCCATCGAATCCACGGGGCAATGGATTCCCATAAATAATTATCATCAACCCACCTCAGGAGGTTGACTCTCCTGTTACGGGAGACTGCTATCC
>JAJYPK010000206.1 GCA_021795465.1 Bacillota bacterium | reverse complement strand
GGAATTTAAATTGTCCTTGACATGGATCCTAACCACCACCGACGGGGGTCGTTCATGGTCCTCCCAGACGGTGCCATTGCCCCCCGGCTCTGCACGGGATCCCGTGTACGAAGGGCCCCTCGTCGTTTCCAGCCCGCACACGGCGTGGCTCTGGCTCTCTCTTTACCAACGAAACACACAACAATGGTTCCTGGCACACACGACCGATGGCGGGCGTCAGTGGACCCGTATCCCTTGGATTCACGCCATCCACGAGCCGAGTACGTTAGGAGGACGGTTCTTATGGCCGCAAGCCCAAAACATGATCGTAGGGATGGCCGATCCCCAAGGCACGGAGCTCTGGCGATGGTCTGCCACCACGGGAATCTGGCACCGACTGTCACATCTGCCGGTGACCCGGATCCAATCCGTCTCCTATTTATCGAATGGAGACGGATGGCTCATCGGCGGCGGCCAAATCTTTCAAACGACCAACGGAGGCGAAACTTGGCATAGCTTTTCACCTCAGGTGCATTGAATACAAACGCGCACAGCGAGATTCATGACCGGCGCCACGGCCAGCATAATCCCATTTGGGCTTTTGTTGGGACTTATGTATTAAACGTTACGGTGCACTTAGCCTTCGTTGAAACAAGATTTGGTACTACCATATACCCGGTGTCATCCGCTACCAAGGTCTAGATGTTGATCTCGGCCCTCTTCGTGGTGCCCCCATTTTTCATGGGTGTAGGTGCCCCGCAAGAGCATGGGAATCTCCCTTCGGCAATCCTTTACCTTGCCCCCTTATACATTGTAATTTCCCCCCTTTAAGTGGCAGTTGTTCCCAGTTATTTGCCTGGGAGAATGGTGCGCCGAAAGCCAGATGGCGCAAATGGCCGGATGCGGTGCTCTGCCTGGATTTGATCCATTTCGCGGCGTGGTTCAAGAACTTTTTTTGTAATTTAAGGACTTTCAAACCTCCGATTTTCTGGTTCCGAGACGGTTCAAGACCACCTCGCACGTCATCATGTCATACGTTCCGAGTCTCCAGCAGTCACCTGTTGGTGGGCATACCGTTGCAGCGTACTCAATGCCACTCCGGCTTTCTGAGCCGCCTGACGCCAGGACACGCTACCAGAACGCAGAAGAGGAAGAATCTGGTCCATACGGACTTGCTTCTGCGGGTCAATCCCTTTTGGTCGTCCAATGGCCTTGCCTTCTTTTCGAGCCCGCTCCATACCGGCGGTGACCCGCTCGCGGATGAGCTCTAATTCGAACTCGGCCAAGCTGGCCAAGAGGTTCAAGAGCAGGCGCCCTAACGCGGTGGTGGTGTCGAATCCCTCTTGGCTACTGAGAAACCCGATGTGTAACGGATCCCACACGGCCAACGTGTCGTGCATGTGTTTCACACTGCGAAAGGCTCGGTCGAGCTTGAAGACCAGGACGGCATCAAAACGGTGCTTAATAGCGTCGTCGTGAAGGACTCTCCATTCGGTGCGGTGCAGGGTATCATTGGCACTAGCGACATCGACATACTCCCGGGTGACGTGCCAGTCTGGGTGTCCCTTCACGAAATCCCGAAGACGAAGTAGTTGCGTCTCCGGGTTTTGGTCTTTGTCGCGGGTACTGACCCGGGCATACAAAGCAATGCGCATAGCGAATCATCCTTCCGTGTCGGAATTGTTTTCTGGGACGTTTCAGACATGCTCCCGCCCGTAAAAAAAACTCCCCGAGAAGGGGAGGGTTCTTTGGGCTCGATTAATCCAATTGCGTATTAGGCTATCGGATCGGTGGCGGTATGCCCCATTCGCGCAGAGATTGGACCTTAATCGGGCACTGGGGGGTCCGATTCCCCTGCGGATTCGGGAAACGGCCTCAGTACTGGGCCGGGGTGTTCCATGCCCACTGCGGATTGATGCGGGAGCGCCGTAAGGCCGTCACCCAGTTCTTGCAGGAGTTGCAGAAGCGCGCGAATCTCCGGTTGGAGGCCGGGCACCAACGGGGCAGGCTCCATTTGGGCGATGGTTTCCCACTCGTCGCGCAGGGCACGGAGTCGCGTGCGGGCGTGCGTGATGAATTGCGTCAGCGCCACCCTTCCCCGCCCCTTCGGATCCGTGGCACTGAACTCTTCGACCCGTTGAACTGCCTGATGCAGGGAGTGGAGTTGCGTCGCCACCTCCTTTTTCTCCGTCTCCAGCCGCCCGATATCTTTCCGTAGCGTGTCGTGCTGTTCCAATCGCTCAGCCATGGGTTGCAGGGTGTTCAGCATGGCTTCCAGTTCCGCGATGCGCTGAACATGGACCGGATCGGGCACGACACGTTGTACAATCCGGTCGATCGGTGTTTGTGCGTGCACCCACTCCACTTCTTTCAAAGCCGCCTGACGCTCTGCTTCCGCTGTTTGCAGGCGGGCTTGCAGGACGGCGATCTGATCCGCGTCAGGTTGATCGCCGATTTGGGTTTGGAGCGTGTCGCGTTCGGTCTCGAGGGTCGCGATGTGTGCCTCCAAGACGCTGGTGTCCGGGGCTTGCTTGGCTTGCTGGATGTCGGCTACCTTTAGCGTCACCACGGCATCGCCCACGGCGTCATAGAGCGCTTGTTGTGCGTCGGCTTTTAAAACGGCTAAGGCTGCTCCGTGCGAGGTTCCGAGTTGGCCGGCGCTCACCAACGCTTGGAGTGGCGGGATGAGATCATTGAGTTTGGAAAGACGGCCGGCTGTGTCTTCACTGATACCAAGGGCTTGGGTAACTTCCCGCATTTTGCGGGAAGTTTTGTGAACGGTTTCACAAGAATCGAGATCTGTTCGAACTCCCTGTGTGATCCCGTACTCCTTCTTCAACCGCTGAATAAGCCGTGCTTGATCCATCGGTGTTAGTTGCCTACGTAGCACATTGTCCGCAATCAACAGGCGTTCGGCTTCGGTGGCGTCAACATCCTGAATTTCGACCGGCACAGTGGGTAGACCCAGTTCTAGGGCCGCTTTCACGCGATGGTGCCCGGCGATAATCGTGAAGTCCGTCGTGGCGAGAATCGGGTTGATCATTCCGTGCTGAGCAATATCATCTTTGAGCACTTGATACACATCCGTCGACAACGGGTCAAAGAGCTCGTTCGACGGGTGGGTGTGCAATTTATGCGGATTCATGTTCGTGGCCATGTGGGACCGATGCCTCCTGTGCTGAATCGTCTCGTTCCCATTGTGCAGGTTGCCCTTGCGCGAATGCAAAGATTAACTAGCCCGCAATCATAAAAAAACCGCCTCGAAAGGCGGCAGTCTAGCACGTTAGGCTATGCGTGGCAACGGATATGGACACATAAAAAACGGGACAGGGCAACGGTTTCAGGGTTTGTCCTGGTTGGGCTTCTCGACCTCTTCGCGTTGCATCCGTTCCTCGACGGCCCTGCGAATGTAGGCCATGCGGCTTTCCCCGACGGCTTTGGCAGCGGCGTCAACCCGGTCAATCCACTCGCGCCGAGCGCGGATAGTGATAGTGATGTTGTCTGGTTTATGACGATCAGCTGTTGTTTCCACGGATCCCACCTCCCGTTTAGTCTATCGTGTGGAGACACCACTGTAAAGGTAAAAATATTTTTTTAATTGGTCTCATCTAGGTATGTTTGTGGTGTCTCCACGTGGTATGATTAGGTTAAGAAGTGGAGACACCACAAGGAGGCAACCCCAATGACATCTCTCGCTTATCGCTTTTTCTGGTTTGTATTCCGCTTGGCTATTGTGTTCATCGCGTTTCAGCTATTCGTTCACCCCTGGCTGGTTCAACAAATGGGTGGTGCGATGAGCCAACTTCCTCCTCAGTACAGCGGACTCCTCATGAATCCAACACACGCGATCCAACAGATCATGAACCAACTGCCCGCCACGACAACCGGAACCACACTACCTTAATATCGAGGAGGCAAGATCACTATGATTCGACCACACACCCCGTATGACAAGCCTAGAGGCGTAGCAGGCAAACGACGCGAGCGGACTTACTACTCGAACTGGAATCCCAATGGACACGATCAACCTAAGCCGTATCCGGCTGTGCCTGACCCCCAAGAATGGGCCGAACGACAACAGAAGAGCAATCGCAAACGGTGATCCATGCACATTCCCTCCACGGGCCACAGGAGCCGTCCTGCGGCCTTTTTCTTTCCATCAACCAGTCCCTCAATCCTCATCCGAGAGTCTCATTCCCACGGACAGACTCTTTCTCCCTTCGGCCTTCCCCGTTCCCAATCGATCCCGCCACGCGGCGATTAATGCGTCCACCACCACGGGATCGGGGTTCGGGAGCAAGCCTTGGGTTTTGGCGACATGACCAATGGCCGCATGCACGTGCGTCCGCATGGCCTGATAAATCGTCCACAACTCGACCGCCTCTTGGACGGCTGGAACGGTAAATGGGGTCGGCTGGCCACGCCGGACTGTTTCCCATAGGCTCAAGAGGTCCGCAACCGCTACAGATGGCCACAAGGCTTCATTGTGCGCTTGGAGCCAAGGGATACCGGCACGCATGACGACATGCGACGGGGGAATCTCCATAAGCCACTGCTGGGTACACTGCGGGACGCTGGTAATCGGTTGGGGTCCCACTTTGCTCAACCACGTGGTCAATTCGCGCAGAACCGTCGTTGGCTTGGGAAACGGTTCCTCGTCTTGGGATGTCGGCCAGGGGCGAGGCAGGAGATCTGTGCGGCTCCCATGCAAGGGCAAATAGGCCGCCGCCTGACGCTCGGCTTCCGCCGGGCTAGTCGGCCAACTGATGGTGCTCGTGTTCAACAAGGTCATTGTATCCATAGTCTTCTCCTTTCGTGGGGTTGGCTGTGGCCAGAATAACCGTGCCTTCCCCGCCGTGTTTTCGGCTGGCGGCGGGGTCAAGTGGAATCCGGCGAAGTCCCGCGGCGATGGCTTCAAGGCTCTCGGCTGTCCGCTGAATATCCAGGTAAAGCATCCAGTTGGTCGGTTGGGGTTCTCGCGATCCGACCTGCTGCCACTCGCCCAGGACAGGCTTGAGTTTCCTTTGCGCGTCCTCGATAAATTTAGCGATGGAAGCCCGATAGATGCGTATCTGGTCCGCCTTGCCGTCCGGGGCTACGGCTCTGGCCATGGCGTGACGGATTTCTTCAAGCCGCTTTTCCGCCGCTTTCTTCTCGGCTTGGATTTGATCCAGGCTCCGACGGGCATCACCGGTTTCGGCTAGGCGTTCAATCCGGCGTTGG
>JAJYPK010000047.1 GCA_021795465.1 Bacillota bacterium | reverse complement strand
CAACGCCTTACCCAGTTGCAAATCAGCGGATCCGACATCGATGCCAAACAACACGCGCCGAATATTGTCGCCACGCAAATAAATGGCACTGTCGACCGGTACGGTTTGTTGACCGGCCATTTCAAGCGCCCAGTGCATTATGTCTTCGGTTGTGATACTAGGGAAGGTGCTCATGGAACGGTCTCCTTTTTGGCTGGTTAGTTGTGGGGGTCGAACACGTCGCGGAGTCCATCCCCTAAAGTGTTGAAGCCTAGTACCACCATAAAAATGGCGAGTCCCGGAAATAGAGAGATCCATGGTGCTAAGGTCAGGTACTGCGATCCACTTTGCACCATCGACCCCCAAGTTGGTGCCGGCGGTGGCGGGCCCAATCCCAGGAAGCTCAGGCCGGCAACACTCAAGATGGCGGCACCGATGTTTAAGGTCGCCACCACAATGATGGGGGTCGCCGCGTTTAGAAGAATATGCCGCAACATGATACGGATGGGAGAAGCGCCCACGCATCGTGCAGCCTCGACATATTCTCGGCTCTTAACTTCAAGCACTTGTCCGCGCGTAATACGGGCAAACTGAGGAATGGTGACGACACCAATCGCAATAATGGCGTGTCCTAACGAAGGTCCGAGAATCCATGCCATCGCAAGGGCTAAAACGAGTCCGGGAAATGCTAACGCGGCATCGACGAGTCTCATCAATAGGTCGTCGATAATCCCTCCAAAATATCCGGCAATCAATCCCAAGGGAACACCCACCGACACCCCGAGGGCTACGATGAGGAGGCCCGAGATCAAGGATCCTCGGGCTCCCCAAATAACGCGACTCAGCACATCTCTACCCAACTCATCAGTCCCAAGCCAGTGACTCGCTGTGGGTGCCCGGAAGGCATGGGAGAAATTGGCCTTCAAAGGAGAATAAGGCGCGATCAGGGGTGCGAAAATGGCCAGGGCCACAAACAACAAAATCACCACAAGTCCTACGACTGCCAGTCGATTTTTTAAGAATCGGCGCACTGCTCGCTCACGATTACTCACGCCGACGGTTTGTACTGTTTCCGAGAACATTGCTGCCATCTTGGATGCCCCCTCAGTTGTACCGGATTCGCGGATCTACCCAGGCATAAATCAAGTCAACCGCAAGGTTTGCCAATAGTACGACCAGGGCCATGAAGAGCACGGAACCTTGGAGTACAGGGTAATCTCGGTTAAAAATTGCGTTGACCACCAATTGGCCCATACCGGGCAGCGAAAAGATCGACTCGGTGATGACGACACCCCCGAGGAGCCCACCCACCTGCAATCCGATCACCGTGACGACAGGAATTAACGCATTTCGCACTCCATGACGCATCACGACGCCCCATTCTTTGACTCCTTTGGCTCGGGCGACCTGAATATATATGCGGTGCATGACTTCCAGCAATTCACCTCTCAGTACCCGGGACGTAATGGCCGCCAACGGGAGTGCCAGCACGATGGTCGGCATAATCAGGTGACCAAGATTACCGAACACACTTACATTGATGGGTACCCATCCTAAGGCGGGAGCCCAGCGAAGTGTTACCGCAAACACGTAGACGAGAAGCAGTCCCAGCCAAAAGTTTGGAATAGCCGCCCCAAGCAGGGCCAAAAGTCTCGAGACGCTATCAATCCACGTGTTGGGCCGATAAGCCGCTAAAATCCCGGTGGGTAGTGCTATCACGAGGGATAGCACTACCGCCAAGATAGACAGTTCCAAGGTAACCGGTAACCGTGTCACAATCAAAGACGTCACGGATTGCCCATCGAGCAAAGAAGTGCCGAGATTCCCGTGTAATACCGACACGACGTAGGTGCCAAATTGTACTATTAACGGATGGTCGAGTCCCATCTTTTGATCCAAAAGTCGCACCGCAGTGGGACTTGCTTGTTCTCCTAGGATGGTGTAGGCCGGATTGCCGGGGGCCACGTGAATCAAGCTAAACGTCACAATGAGCACCAATAATGCTACAGGAATCAGGTTAATTAGACGTCTTACGATGAACACTGCCACAAGCCCGTCCCCCATTATTTCCAGACGTTTTTAAATCGCATTAATCCATCCGGGTAGACCTTAAACCCGTGCACATTGGGGGACCACGCCTGGATGACTGGTGTGTACTCGAGGAAGATGTATGGTGCCTGATGGAGCACTATCGTCGCCGCCTCGTTGTAATACTGTTTTCGGGTCGTTTGTGAGGTGGCTTCGCGCGCCTTTAACAAGAGACTATCGACCTGGGGATTCGAATATCTGGGATCATTAAAGGTCCCTTTAGTGGTATCGAACGCATAGCTATTCTGATCGGGATCGGCTCGACCACTCCATCCCAAGAGGTCAGCCTGGTAATTTCCGTGAATGGCATCGGTGAGGAGGGTTGTAAAGTCGACGGGTTGGATGTTGACCTTTATCCCTACCTTGCCGAGCTCGCTTTGAATCGCCTGCATCTCTTGGACCGTCGCCGGGCTGTTAGAACCTAAAAGATTGAAGCTAAAGCCTTTAGGATTGCCTGCCTTGGCAAGCTGTTGCTTGGCTAAGGTGTCGGAGAACGGAACTTTTAGGTTAGGATTGTAGGCCCACGACGCCGGTGAGAACTGACTATAGGCCGGGGTTGCATGCCCAAAGTACAATAATTTGTTTAGGGCTTGGCGATTAATCGCGTAGTTGATGGCTTCACGGTTATGAACATTGTTTAGCGGCGTCACCGTGGTGTTTAGCTCCATGTCGACATATCCTAATCCAGCGGTTTGAGCCGAACGTAAGGAACTGTTGCTGGAGAGCGAGCTAACGTCTTGGTATGGAACGCCGTCGATGATGTTCACTTGGCCGGATACTAAGGCGTTGTACTCCTGCACGGGACTCGTGATTGGCGTATAGACGATTTTACTCAAGTAGGGTTTGCCTTTTTGCCAGTAGTGCGGGTTGCGCTTTAAGATCATATGATCGTTCTTAATCCACTGGACGAACGAAAATGGGCCGGTCCCCACTGGATGCATCCCGTACGCGCTTCCCCATTTTTTCATCGCTGTCGGTGAGGAAATCATTCCAGTCCGCCCGGCCAATATCGACAAGAAGGCCGCAAATGGGGACTTCAAGGTCACAACCACTTCGTATGAATTCGGGGCTGCTACACTACTGACCAGCGCCAAGTTGGAGCGGCGGGGGGAAGCGTTGGCTGGATTCATCTCCCAATGCCAATTATACAAGACAGCCGCCGCGTTAAACGGGGTGCCGTCTTGGAATTTCACCCCATGTCGCAAATATAGGGTATACGTGGTGCCGCCGTTGGTGATGTTCCAATGCGTGATCAGATTGGGTTCAACCTTCATTGTGGGTGACAGTTTGAGTAGCGGATCGAAGATGTTGATAAAAGCTTGCCGATCGATCAATGCCGACGACATGGCAGGGCTTAACGTTACAAAGTCTGAATTGATTCCTACGTTAAGGGTTCCTCCACTCACCGGGCCAGATTTGGGCGGGGAGGTGCTCGTGTTAGTAGGGGATGACCCGCAAGCGGCAAGGGTTGCAGCTAAGAGGGCCGCGGCGGATATCAGCAATGGGGTCTTCGTGGTCATACCTTAACCTCCTCTATTTTATAACCATAACCAACCCTCGGTATGGGGTTAGGTCGTTGCAGACGCATCGACATGATCGGTTCTGAGCCGTTTCATAAGACCTTCACGGGTCTTGCGCACGTGAGCTTGAGCGTAATGCGCTGCCAGGTCCGGTTTCTGATCCCGAATTGCGTTGAATATGTCGCGGTGTTCGGGCACAGACGCTAGCACTCGACCTGTAGTAATCCATTCTAGCGAGACCATTCGGGTGCGAAATGCTTCCAAGACGCGTAATGCTTGGATTAAGTAGGCGTTTTGGGACATCTCTGCGATAGTATCGTGAAACGCCGAATGGGCGCTGTCTTTTTCGTCACGGCTGACATCGGGGTTTTCCATGCGTTCCAACGCGTTTTCTAATGCCGAGAGGCGGACATCAAGATGCTCACAGGCGAGCCGAGCGGCCAGTCCTTCTAGTGATTCGCGTAAGACGTACGCCTGCTCCACTGACTCGACCGAAAGCCGAGACACGACGAGTCCTCGATGACCATCGACGATGACCAATCCTTCCCCGAGAAGTGTCTTAAGGGTTTCGCGGACCGGTGTTCTCGACACCTGTAGCTGTTCAGCTAAACTACGTTCGATTAACCGGGATCCGGGTGGCAAATCGCCGTCGACTATAGCCTGCTTTAGTCGACGATAAACCTCTTCAGTGGTGGTTACGGTGGTAACCGGTTCGAGGCAAGGTAATCGGTCTGGGCTATCCATTCTATCACCCCTCGACAAGAGTATTCGACACGATGAATCATTCTCCTGCTTTGTTATGCAAAAATTCGAAAATGGTATGCCGTGCACCGAGATCCAAAATAAGGCCTTTGTGAACCGAGTTTCCTTCGGTGGGTAAAATAGGTCGGCGAATCCGATATGTGTGACAGGAAGTAAGGTGGGCGCGTCAACGACCGCAGTCGCTCTTCGGGCAAGTGACGAGTGTCAGCCCATTAGGATTGGGAGGCTCTATACCATTATCCTGCACTTGGAAATATGTTTTAGTCTATGGATCAAACTTACACCTACTATAAAGCAAAGCTCGGTGCGGGATGTATAATGGATGTTGCTATACATGCCGCACCGACTTACATTTTACCTATCGACCGCTTAAGAATCCCTATAGTCCTGGGAGCAGGCACTCCGCCACCAATCCATCATTCAAGGGGATAGCTCCTCCAATGCGATTCCCCTGGTTGGCATCCCTCCTTGAGCCACCACGGCACTGATCGTCAAGAATCCGCCAATAATCATAAAGGCCCCCAAAACTGGCAAACCGCTTACAAACGGCACCACCAATAGAACACCAACGCCCCCGCCTAAATGTCCTAAACCGTCCACCAAGGCAAACCCGGAAACCCTGGCTCTGGTGGGATAGTGTTCCGCAGACCACGCATAGGCAATGGGAACCCAGAGATCGAAACCAAAGAAGACTATGATGGCCCCAAACATGCTGAGCCATAACATGGTCCCCGCTTCCGCAATAATCAACCCGCCCAAAAGCGTCAACAATGCCGACCAGAGCATCCACACCTTGCGTTCCAGCCGCTCTCCCCAACCATATGCGACGACACCGCTCAAAATCATGCCCAGGCTACCGAAAGCCGCAATGAGACCGGCTTCAGGGACCGGGTAGTGCAAAGAGACCAAAAGACTGGTAAAGCCTGCGGCAAAGGAATAAACAGTCACATAACCGATGCTCCACATGGCCAACAGAAGAAAGGTCCGTTTACGATACTTTACGTCTCGAAAAATTTCCGTATAGGGTAGCGGCTTTGTCGCCATTATCACCGCAACATCCTTGCCCGGACTGCTGAGAGGCTGTTTTTTCTGTGCCAATTCTTCCATATGTGAGACGATGTGTTCTGCTTCTTCGGTCCGATTCCTGGTGATGAGCCACCGGGGAGATTCCGGCATGCGCACACGGAGCATCACCCCAACCACAGCTAAAAGTGCGCCGACAAAGTACATAAGGCGCCACCCGTTGAGAAAATGCGGACCAGCCATGGCAATGGGCAAGCCTAGCGGAAAAGGCGTCGCTGGGGTGGTCAACCATAGTCCAACCCATATTCCCAAAAATGCTCCGATTCCCGACATAATAAAAATCAGGGCGGTGTAACGTGCGCGCCCTTCCTTGGGTGCCACCTCGTTAATATAGGTATTGACAATGGCCAAATCGGCACCCACACCTACCCCGGTCAGGGCTCTGGACCAAATGAAAGTGCTATAGTCATGGGAAAGTGCCGTCCACAAAGACCCGAGTCCTGCAATCGCCATGGTCACCAACAACATATCCCGACGACCGAAACGGTCGGCCAGTGGGCTTAGAATTAAGGTTCCTACCACATAACCGACCAAATTCATCAACACTGGCGGTCCTATAAAGTGGGCGGCACTCGCCGGAGTGCACCCCTTAACAATGGCCCCGCAAGTCTCGATAAACGACACGTTAATATTAAAGATGTCATAAAACGTAAACAAAAAACCAACGCCGATGATGCCGATAAATAGGTAGGGCAATGACCACACCGAAATGCGGTCCATCCGAGCCAAGATTCTCCCGGAATTTAAGGATTCGGTATTTTTTCTCATACTGGCATTCCTCCTCGTTTCGAACAGATGGTGGCTTTCAAGCATTTCTCGGGACTCTTCACTTGAGACTCTTCAAATAGCTGGCTCCTGACCTTGGTCTTAGCAATTTTTCCCGTGGCAGTTGTCGGCAACGATTCCCACACCACCAGACGTTCGGGCCACTTAAACTTGGCCATGTGACGAGACTCCAGGTAGCTGAGAATATCTCTCAATCGATAATGGGTCCCCGCTTCCGTTGCCATCACCAAACATCCTAATTCGCCCAGTCTTTCATTCGGCTCGGCTATGAGGGCAGCTTGGCGTACTCCTGGCATCTCTAAAATTGCCGATTCGACTTCGATTGCACTGATCTTCATGCCGCCCCGCACGATCAGATCTTTAACTCTGCCAGCATATTCCACCACACCTCCGGATCCCCATTTAGCTAAGTCCCCGGTTTTAAACCAATATCGCCCGTCTTCGTCCCTCTCGAGACTTTCATCCGTCGCCTCCAGATTCCCGAAGTACCCATAGAACAAAGAGGGGCCACGGAACCATAACTCCCCAGTTTCCCCAAACCGTGCCGGTTGCCCGTCTTCTTTCACGATCGCAAGCTCACTCCCCGGCAAAGGCCGGCCAATACTGCGGGTGGGAATTTCGGAAGAGTCGGTCCAGTGGGTGGTAAGGCCCGCTCCCAGTTCAGACATCCCCCAGTGATTGACCGTATGGGCGTGGAAATGGTCTTCTATGCCGGAAACCATGTCGGGAGGGAGTGTAGCTCCCGCTACCCGGACTTCTCGTAAGACGAGGCCCTTTGCGTCTGCAGGATTTTCCTGGAGATAGTGAAGGGTGTCCCGAATATGAGTGGGTACCATGTACGCAACCGTAACGCCGGCGTCACGGCAGGCCGTAACAAATTTTTGGGGATGAAAGCGGTTTAGCAAGACCTGAGGAACTCCGGTGACAAAACTTACGTGCAGCGCAAGAATTCCGAACAGATGCGTAAAGGGACTAGCAGAAATAATTCGGTCATTCTTCTCGATGCCGGCATGGCAGGCGAGAATCTCAGCATTTCCCAGAAGAGCTCCGTGAGAATGCAAACAAGATTTCGGCTTTAACGAGTGAGTTCCCGAGGTAAAGAAGATGGCCAGCGGATCATTTACGGCAACGTCCGGGTCTTGGGGAAACTCTCTAGAATCCATGGCGCCATGATTCATTATCCGAAGTCTAGGGCCTTGCCGTTCGTTCTCAATCCATCCCCTGGCTCCAACCAAGGTTAACAACTCTTCTCGCTCCTTCTCGGAATAAGGAGTGTGAATAGGTGCTATCACCGCTCCAATACGCGCTAAAGCCACGTGGGAACAAATAAAGTCCCAGATGTTTGGCAATTGTGCGCCCACGACGTCGCCCGGGCGCACCCCTTGTACCCACCATTCCCGGGCCCATGTCAGAGCGTCGTGTTCCAAGTCCCCATAGCTTTTCGTTTCTTGTGTTTCGGGAATGAAAGCAACGGTCTGTTGGGCATCTGGAGTGCGCACAATGTCCCACAACGTGGCCCGATCCTCGTGCGACTCTTCTCTGCCCGCAACCAGTCTCCTATCATAATCACGGATAGTGAGCAAATCTCACCCTCCTTAGCTTGCAAGAATTTCTTTTTTGTGTTTGGAATCCGGCCTCCGCACGTGCGGAGGCTCAGTCTTAAGAAAAGTACCGCGGCGAAGATGTGATGATTTGTTAATCATCTTGGTTGTATCCGACTTAGGCCTTATAGAGACAGAATCATTTGACTTGTCTTTCTTAGTACAAATGACATAATTTTCTGGATTGAGAAGAGTCCACCGTAACGTTTCTATTCACCTCCTTCCCATCAGCAAGGACCCAAATCATGCCTTGTCCCAGAGTGTCAGCGCCTTAACTGATTTTCTGGTTGCATATTTGCCAATGTTACGTATAATTAATCGCGAACCAAAAGTCGTGATTCATGTAGCGCAGGTGTGAAACACCGGCCCAGGATTTTGCACCACAAACCACAAACCACAATGGCTACAGATTTAGAGACGATGAGGTCATGAAAAGCAATGTTGGGTTGGTGGGGTTGGTTTTTTACAATTTACGCTAAGGTGGTGATTGACATAGCAACCCTTCTAAATTCGATAACCTCGGTATTCATGCTGATTTTACCTGTACCGCTATTCGTGGTTGGGCTTGGTTCTGACCGCCACCCACGACGGATAAGGGAGTTTTCCAAGGGTGCTGCCTGGTTCGCCTTGACCTGTGCGATTTGGGTGGCAGTGGCGTATTCATTGGGGATGCTCCCACCTACCACTTACACCCCTTGGCATTTGCCGACAGGGTTCGGGTACTCCTGGTTCCGCGTGGACGTCAACGCTCTGACCGTGATGATGCTGTTGTTAGTCGCTTTGGTCGGTATGATTGTCGCTCGTTATTCGTATACCTATCTGGAAGGTGACACCCATGAAGGACGATTTCATCGCTGGCTGAGTCTCACGTTGGGATCATTCTTCATGCTAATCTTGGCTGGCAATATATGGGAGTTCTTTGGGTTTTGGGTTGTCACGAGCTTGTGTTTGCATAAGTTGCTAGCGTTTTACCCGGAGCGGCCCAGTGCGGTGCTTGCTGCCAGACAAAAATTTTTGTTCCACCGAATTGCCGACGCAAGCTTGTTGGCGGCCCTCATCCTCATCGTCCGCACGCTTCATACGTCACAATTCGTGGGCATTGCACCCACACTCTCCGCCATCCACGGACCTCTGCCGGAATCCTTGCAAATTGCAAGTGGTCTCATCGTCTTGAGTGCCATCCTAAAGAGTGCACAATTTCCCTTCCACGGATGGCTTATTCAGGTCATGGAAGCCCCGACGCCAGTCTCGGCGTTACTACACGCCGGCATCATTTACACCGGTGCGTTTTTGACCCTGCGTATGGTTCCCATCATGTCACGGGTTCAGTGGGCCGGAGATGTGCTGATCCTGATGGGACTGCTTTCCCTAACGGTTGCTTCTCTCATGATGATGACAGCGACCAATATTAAGGGTTCACTGGCCTATTCAACCTGCGCACAGATGGGCTTTATGCTGATGGAATGCGGTCTCGGTCTTTATAGTCTTGCGTTATTGCACATTGTTTCGCACGCCGTCTACAAGGCCCATGCTTTCCTAGCCTCGGGCAGTGTGGTCGATCATTTCCGGGCACCTGTGTTGCCAGTGGTGCCCCGCATCACCACTGGGTGGCAGGTGATACGGAGTCTTACTGTGGCGGCACCCATAGTCATTGGTACAGCGGCCATTTTTGGGGTGTCTTTGCCTCAACAGTCCGCGTTGGTCGTCATGGGGATAATTCTGACAGTGGCCATCTCCCAGTTGCTTTTGCAAGCGTTGAATATGGGAAAAATTAGTGCCAGCAGGTTACTGCTGACTGTAATCGGCCTCAGTGCACTAGTGTCCACGGCTTATTTCGGACTCGACAGACTCTTTACGGCGCTGTTTCGTGCGAGCTTATCTAGCGCTCAAGGACCAGTCGGTGTCGTCCAAGACGGACTCTTGGCGTTGATTACCGCCGTGTTTGTGGGACTTTTGCTGGTTCAGCAGATGCTGCCCCGGATTCTGAAGCAGCCATTTTGGCAAGCAACCTACGTGCATTTCTACAACGGTCTTTACATTGATACGTTCTTTACCCGGTTAGTCCGGGGTTTTTGGCGCATGAGATCGTCACAAGCACCCAGACTTGGCCAATCACGGGAGGTACAGTCATGAGGGTAGAAGACGCAGACGGATCCCAGCTCATAGACCAGGTAAATGCGGTCTGCCACCGAATTGCTCCGTTGTGGCCAGTCAAAAATTTTGTGGCGGTTAACCCATATTTTGGTCTGAGGGATCAACCTTTCTGGCAGGCCCACAAGACCCTAGAGCGAATCACCGGTGTGGGCCTCTGTATGCCTCGGGGATACTACCAAGCGCACATTGCGAGTGGTCGGATCACCCAGGACGATTTGGCAGTGGCGTTGCAGGAGTTGGGCAGCGCGTGGGACGTTGCAGCTTTGCTACGGGGACTTGCCGACGAGAGCTCATCGTCGAGAGCTCCATTCCCTCTCGTCACCGATGTGCTCGGAGAATTCGAAGACCGAGACTGGTCGAATTTTGTCATCGAGAGAGTGAGTCAATATTGCGCCGCATATTTTGACCAAGGTCAAGCCCTGTGGTCAATGCCTTGGCGCAATAAGCCTCTCTATAGCGGTTGGCTCGAATTTGCGCGCCTCGATAAGAGTGCGTGGACGATGGGCGTGCGAGGCATGAGTGAGGCAGCTGGGGCGCTGGCGGATAATGCCCAAGACACCATTGTTTGGGCGTTGCGAGAACTTGAAGTGCCGGCTGAGGCGTTCGATGATTATTTGTATGCCACCTTATTGAGCATTGGCGGTTGGGCGGGGTGGACACGCTATCTAGGTTGGCAGGTGGAACTGACGCACGGTCACGACGACTCAATGCGGGATCTGCTCGCCATCAGGCTCGCCTGGGACGCCTTGCTCTATAAGCTCCGTTATAGCACAGCGCTTGAAACGCGTTGGCGCCAGGCCCTGGCGGCGGTTAACCAGCCGGTGCGCCCTGATATCCTGTCCCAGGTTGATGAGGTGTTACAAACGGCGCTGGAGGTTGGCTATCAAAGACAGCTGTCCGCCGCACTAGTTGCCAATCGTGCGCCACGACGGCCGGACCGCGTCGACGTCCAGGCGGTATTTTGTATTGATGTGCGTTCCGAAGTTTACCGTCGGGCATTAGAAACGGTTGCTCATAAAGTTCAGACACTCGGGTTCGCCGGATTCTTTGGGGTCCTGATGGAATACCTTCCGTTTGGCGCCGCTGAGGCCAAGGGACATCTCCCCATATTGTTTAATCCCTCCTACCGTATCTGTGAGCGCTTAGACAGTGCGGATGCGCGCGAAGCAAACAAACTCATCGTTCGGCGCCACGCCCGGATGCGCCTGGCCAATGCCTGGAAAATCTTTAAAACCTCGGCATCATCGTGCTTTGCGTTCGTCGAGGCGGCCGGCTTATTGTCGGCTCCCAAGCTCGTCAGCGATAGTATGGGATGGACCCGTCCGGTGTCGCACCCTGATCGTAAGGGTCTCAATGGCACACTGCACGGTCGATTGGGTCCTGCGCTGACCTCTCGGGAAGATGATCCGGGAACATGCACGGGTGATGGTCCCACGGGGATCCCCGCGGCAGAACGTCCAAAGGCAGCGGGGTTTGCCTTGCGAAATATGGGAATGGTGCGGGATTTCGCGCGCCTAGTGTTGTTTGTCGGACATGGGAGCACCACCGTCAATAACCCGCAAGCGACTGGCCTGGATTGTGGAGCTTGTGCTGGGCAGTCTGGAGAGGCCAGTGCCCGTACCCTAGCCGCATTGCTCAACGATCCCTTGACTCGGCAAGGTCTTGCACAACAAGATATCGATATTCCTGAAAGTACCTATTTTATGGCCGCTTTGCATGACACCACCACCGATGAGGTGCAGTTGTTTAACGCGAATAGCGTTCCATCTTCCCATACTGCGGATGTGGTTCAATTGCGTCAGTGGTTGGCAACGGCCGGACAGATCACCCGCATCGAACGTGCGAACTTTTTAGGAATCGGCGACTTGCCTATGCCGGAGATTCACGAGGAGATGCGGCGGCGCACGCGCGATTGGGCGCAGGTACGCCCCGAATGGGCATTGGCTGGCAATGCTGCCTTTATAGCCGCTCCGCGTAGCCGCACGGCTCATTGCAATCTAGCGGGTCGGGCGTTTTTGCATGAGTATGATTGGCACAACGATGCCAACTTTAGCACGCTACAACTCATTATGAGCGCGCCCATGGTGGTGGCCAATTGGATCAATATGCAGTATTACGGTTCCGTGGTGGATCATTGCCGTTTGGGTAGTGGCAATAAGGTCCTGCATAACGTGGTCGGCGGCTCGATTGGCGTACTGGAAGGTAATGGTGGCGACCTACGAGTGGGTTTGGCTTGGCAGTCCGTGCACGACGGCACGCAATGGATGCATGAGCCGATGCGGCTCAATGTCATCATTGAGGCACCGCAGCGGGCCATCGATGACGTGATCGCGCACCATGCCGTAGTACGCGACCTGATCGACAATGCGTGGGTCCACCTTTTCCAGATCGACCAGGATGGCCACATAAATCGTCGCGGTCTCGATAAGGAGTGGCATGGTTACCAAACGACCGAAGTGACCTAAATGAAAGAATTCGGTGCCACCCATTAAGGACCGCGAAGATCTTCATGATCCACGAAACAACAATTTGGATGAAATGGTATTTCATCTTTATAGCTGTCGACAAATGGATCGGATAGACGTGTCTTGGCAATCCACCACGACAGAGGTGCCATTTGGGCCCGTGGACCCTTTCGCCACAACGTCTGCAAACACCGGCACGATGAAGTACGCGGAGGCCAATGCATCCCGTTCCCGGTTTTCCGTTGTTTGAGGATGGCTTTGTAGGTAGGCGATCTCATCATCAATAATCCTAGATCCAATCTGGAACCCCCGCTAACGAATAGCGAGGACAGTCCTCTCGGCCACGTGCAAGGGCTCCATGCTCTGCGCCCGTGTAGCATTTCTCACCATGCATGTCGTTGTTGAGTCAATCGTCACCCTGTGTTCACTCACGGATTATTGTACGAACTAATCCGAAACCATAGGACCAAATTTCTCCCGATAAGCAGGCTTCCGAGGTAAAAACTAAACGATTGAAAAATTATGGATCCAGTAGTTCTAGGTCCCATGGCGTGAACCAGAAGCAAGTGAAGCGCTACACTAACCAGAAGCAACACCGCAGTAATCCAGGTTCCCTCAACCATCCATTGACCGTCTTCTCGCTGTATCCGCATGGTGAACCCACGAATGAGTCCCATGATGAACCCAAGGACCCCCACTCCCACCGCCATAAGCACCAGCAATCCCGTCAGTCCGACTTGGCCGTCTCTCCACGCAGAAAGGACCAAGATCACGGGAAGAACCAAGGATTTCTTCGGTTCGAAAGCCTTGCGTTTCATGGATAGAAACACGAAGAGGGCAAGCATAAACAACCCATTCTGAATCTTCCCTAGATTGGACACGCTTCTTTATTCCTCCGAGTTTGTGATTTCGCTTCCAGTTTCGTTCGCAGCTGTTGCACTAGAGGTGTTCCATTGTCAATCCACAACAAGAATCCACCATGCCCATTGGAGTCACAACAATATTTCCCAAAATATTATTACATTCAGTTAAATCGTTTCGAATCTCTGGGTCGCGTGTGAGATGCTCTTTATGTGAAATCTCTGAGTCCACGAAACACGGCATCCAAATGTTGCTCATAAGTGACAACAGCGATCCATTGGGGTGATCACGCATGAACCCTTGTATTCGTGTATCCGCTAAAGCATCTTGTAGCTGAAATTTGGCAGAATTGTTACCTTCTACGACAATAAGCGTACGAATTCCCAATTCCGCAGTTGTAATGGCTGCCGTGACCCACGATCAAACGGGACAAATGCCTGGTGATCGTCACCTGTTGACAGGTTAATTTCGGATATTGTGGGCGTAACCAACTGCAGAGACTAATTCCTTTCCGAGAAGAAAACATTCACCACCAGAGAATACAACCAGGCGCAAACTAGGAAAAGCACTCGTCTGATCAATCGTTTGATAAATCTCTGGTAGGCTAAGCCTTTGTGTCGACTTCGGGCTGCATTCAAAACAACATTCTTTACACGCTGCCGTACATTGGTAGGTAGCGAGAACTGCCAGGCTGGTTGGTCCTGAGGTGAATCTCATCATAAAGTGAGAACGTCTCCTGCGTGTAAGCGTTGCCATTCATCCCTTACTAAAGTCGTCAATTCTTCGATTAGGTACGCGTTAACAGCATGCCCAAACTCAAGTCCTCCCCATATGTGCGCGATGGTAACGCATGGTCGCATCTGCGGTGTAAGAGCGATTTTCGCTGAATTGGCGGTATCGGCGGCGACGGCCACCACCGCGAATGCCAGTGCAAAAACCACCGCGGCCGTGCCAGCGAATACGTACGCATCGACATCTGTGTTCGTATCGACAAACGTAAATGTGAAAGGGAAATCCGGCTCAGGGTCAAGCAGGGCAAACGCCATTATGATCGGCTGATTAACTGACCGGACCAGGGATTTGGAGTCTCAGAACGTCTTGAAATGCGAAGCAACGTGGTTTATATAGAAAACCTGTCTTGGAACCCTCCCCGTTTACGACCAGGGTTCGGGCACGTTTTGTCGGGATGCCGCCGAAGCTTCTTGGTGCACGAAACCGGTGTTTGCTAGTCAACTAGTGGTCGGTGTCTCGTTCTGATAGGAAGCGAGTACTGGTTTGATGATCGCTCGGACGAAATGGTCGTCGAGCGGCTCGCGCGAAAACCAGCGGCGGTAGAAGAGTGGACCTAGTAGCACCGCCACGACCGTTGATACGTCGGTGCGTGCCGAGAGCTCGCCCCTGCCTTTGGCACGCTGCACAACCTCTCGCAGGGGCGCAGCGTGCCCGCGTTGAATTCGACTGTGGATTTCCGCGAACTCCGGATTGCGTTCGGCGGTGTCGACGATTGAAGGCAGGACGAATGACCAATTTGCCGTCTGTAGGAGGTGCGCGATCTCTACCAGTAGAGTTGTGATGTCATCCTCGAGTGAACCGGTGTCGGGTGTTTCCTGTTCGGCAATCATCCGCGAGCAGGCATCGATTACCAGCGCTTCCCGCGTCGGCCAGTGGCGATAGATGGTCGTCTTTGCGACCCCTGAACGACGCGCCACCTCGTCGACGGTAAAGCTCCCCACACCACATTCGCCAAGCAGGTCGAACGCAGTGGTCAGGACGGTATATCTTGACCGTTCGACGCGTCTATCCACCTTGGCCGACGGCGCGGGTTCAGATCTTTTAGACGTAGTCCCCATGGTCCCTCCAATACAAGCTTTCAAAATGGAAATTCGTTGCCTCGAAACAAACGCGCCTTAACATCATACCACGGGAGCGCCGTCGACGCCGGATCCTAGGAGCCCGCCCATAAATCCCTGACTTACCTCTATCCTATTCCGATGGGAAACCGATCTACCGGGACTTCGGCTAACGCAAGGTATATTGCACCGGATAGTGGCCATCATGCGTGGCAAAACTGTAACATCTGGAGGTTCAGACGGCTCCTACGAATTTGTGGACAGGCTGCTCGACTCGAACCGCGGCAGGTATACGAGACAGTTTTACAATGGCGATTCACGCCGCACAAATTGGTGTTTAGGCGGCATCTCTTCCGGATTGGCCGCCACGATTTTCTGCTGTCCTCATAGCTTCCTTATTGGACTCGTTGGGAGGCACTAAATCAATTTTGTTCTTTCCTACTGTCACTTGTGTTCTTACTACTTAAATGATACGATACGGTAGCGTAGTAGTAATATCTGTTATCGAAGGGTGGATGTCTTGTGAATTTCGCTTCTGTACGCATCATTACCGACGACTTGTCTCGCCTAGTCGATTTCTATGAAGCAGTGACGGGTGTTTCGGCCACTCGACCTGCGCCGGTATTCGCTGAGTTGGTTCTGCCATCGTGCACCTTGGCGATTGGCCATTCCCAGACGGTGCCACTGATGGGTGCCGAGTCCGCGCGGGCGGCCGACAATCACACCATCATCCTCGAGTTCCGCGTCGATGACGTCGATGCCGAATACCTGCGCTTGAAGCCACTTGTCGACGAGTGGGTAAAGGAACCGACCACGATGCCGTGGGGAAACCGATCTGCCCTGTTCCGTGATCCCGACGGCAATCTCGTTAATCTCTTCGCACCAGTGACCGAGGAAGCGATTGTTCGGTTAACCCACAGACCTTGACAGCCGGCGCTCTTACGCTAGGAGCAGCAGTGCAGTTGCGCCTCGTGGCGGTGTGTGGTAGGGAGTTCTATTCCAACACTAGAAGAGTGTACAAAAGAATACCTATTGGGTCCGAACAGTACGATGTAGATAGCTGGTGTTGCACGGCCACGAAGGTCCCCACGTCGCGCAACGGTCCCAATCTCGTATCCCAACCACCGCCGTGGCGGGTCTAAGATAGAGAATAAGTGGACGCAGATACGAGGGTTACTCCAAACAGGATGACGCCGCTTAATACTTGGATACAGTTCACGATCACCTTCTTCAACAAGAATCACCATCCCCTACTAGCGCGGCCCGTACAATACTGACCCGGGACCCATAGTAGCACACACGGGAAAGACCCGCGGCGGCAAGAGAAACGGGTGATCGTGTGGAAAGAGTCCGAAACTGCATGCTGCACCTCCGAGAATTTTCCGTGCAACCTAGTCGCCCGTTCTGACTCTGAGAAGTATTCAACATCGGATGGGGAGCATCCGTTTGAGGGATCGAATAAAATGTCTTGGGGAAGAAAATAGGAGAATCGGGTCGCGCGTTCCCATAACGATCGCATTTGGGGGCGCGCACTCCTCCGAATAATTCATAAATCTTTATGACCGGATATATAGGTTAAGACCTTCGACCAACGGACTTAGGTGGCGAATAACACTTGCGGTGCAGAATCCGATGGCTTGGTACGGGTTACTTTTGCGCTAGAATCCCCGGCAATTGCGGATACCGAAGATGCAACATGACCGACCGTAGGCCCATGACGATGGCTATCCCCAGGGCAATCTCCCATGTGATGACCGTTGTCTGATGTAACGCGGCGGAAATGACTACCTGTAACGCAAAAATTACCAGCCAGCTCACAAGATACCGCCAATCACCCTGGAGCATCCATTGCCCCTCTTTCTCGTAGAGTCGCGTAAAGTAGTATCCTTGCAGGATCGCAAAAGGAATCGACACCCCGATAGAAATCAGTGTGACCCAGATTTGCACGGTGGGTACCGGGTGGGGCAGGGTCCGATAGGCCCAGTACAGACCCAAGGTTGGGAGAATATAAAATCGAAATCGCGTGGGCCGACGAGGCGTGACTTGACGAATAAGAAAGAACACGAGTAATCCCAGACCCAAGACGTCGTACATCAGATTTGGCATGATGAGCACTCTCCTACGTTAGTTTCTGCGTCCTGTTGACCAAAACGATTATGGTGAATATTTCCCCTTTGGGAGATTCTTGCGTTGCGCCCCTTATGTGACTCTGATGAGGCCTTCGAGGTCCAATAAATCAGATCAACTGTCGTTACCGCAGATGAATCCCCTTTCTTTCTTTTCCCAATCGTTCTTGATAACGGTGGCACAAGGTCATCATACGGGGATGCGAGAGATAAGACATCTATCCTGGGGATTGAATCGGGCCCGGAGATATATCTACGGATATAGCGGCACCGCACCGTAACTCTAGGCTCCTACGGACTTGTGGGTTCCTCTAAAGCGAACCCATAAGTCCCTGAAAATTCTCGATTCGTCAGCGGTTCAACCGTCCGGTTCTCTTAATTGTGAATCTTGTTACTCCCCCCGATAAGATGCGGACTTTTGATTGGAACGAGGCGGAGCGGGAAGTCATAGTGCCGTTCGGGCGATTATCGAGCTAAGCATGATACCCTAAAACAAGCTGTCGCACAACTGCGAGGCGACTGGCGCTACCGGCGGAGAGAACCCAACACCACGGCAGCGACCGCAAGGAGATTATCGACATTTATCCGGCCTTAGTGCCGATCTCTTCCTGAAACACAGAGTGACAATTCTTGTACTGCTTTCTTCCAGCACCAAAACCACGGCGAATCCAGAAATATCACGCTTATTGTAAACCGTGAGGATTCGCTTCCAACCGCAATTTTACTATCCGGTATGACGTAACAGTAGGAATCGCTAATCCAGTGGCCGTTGCTTTGACTTTATTCAGGAACTACTACTGCGCAAGGCAGTACCAATACGACGCGTTCGCAAATCGGCTTCAGTTCGCGTCTCTTGGGTTATACCCCGGGAAAGGACTTGTTGATCTTGAACAAGTTTGTCGGTAAAGAATTGGCGCGGTATCGGCGCGATCGGTCTCCAGTGGATCTGGAGAGTAGATTTTTGACACGCTGGGAAGTGTCTACAGGGTATCTGTTCGGTTTTGGTCCCCATGATACTGAACTCCCCATCATAGAAGTTGCTATAATACTTGGTAGACAAAGCCGATGCTTACTGGAATGGATGGTAGGCCTCAATAAGGAGTCGATCCTATGTTTGAATTTCCGAAGACTGGGTTAGTTGATGCCGATGCGCTTGCGGTTCGTCTTGCCGAACCGCAACTTGTGATATTCGATTGTCGGTACAGTCTCCAGGACCCCCAAAAGGCTGCCACGGACTACCAATCTGGTCATATTCCTGGTGCGTATAAGCTCGATATGGAGGCCGATTTGGCAAGTGAAGTGAATGCGCATGGCGGCCGACACCCGATTCCTTCTCCCGATACGTTTTCTAAACGGCTTCGCGAGTGTGGGGTCAACCAGGATTCGTACTGCGTGGCGTACGATGAGGATGGTTCGGGGGCGGCGAGACTATGGTGGCTTTTACGGTATTTTGGCCATGAACGGGTCGGGATTCTCAATGGAGGCATCGTAGACTGGAACGCTCGGAGCCTCCCCTTGTCGGTTGACATTCCCCCTCAGCGCAATGGCAACTTTGTGGCCCGCCCCGGCTCCATGCCTACAATAGGGGTCGGTGATTTGTCACAGGTCCAAAAATATTTCTTGATGGATTCCCGAAATGCGGTCCGTTACCGTGGCGAGCAAGAACCGATCGATGTCAAAGCCGGACACATTCCCGGCGCTCGCTCGTTCAATTATCAGGAGGTATTTGAGAAACCAGCTCGATATCTTCCGGCCGAATCCTTGAAAAGACATTTTGCCGCGGTTCGCCGTGACCAAGAGGTCGTGGTGTATTGTGGATCCGGCGTCACCGCGTGTGTAAACCTTTTTGCCCTATCCCAAATTGGCATTCAGGGATTACTCTACCCGGGTAGTTGGAGTGATTGGATTACCTATCACAACAATCCCATCGCCATCGGAGAAGAACGCCCACAGGAGGGATAGCATGGACGACTCAACGATAGAAGAACGCCCCATGATGATCGGAGCACCATCCCCAAGACCGCGTCGATCCTTTCGACAGTGGCTGGTGTCAGGCCTAGCGGTTATATATAAAGCGAAGGTCTTTTTATTATTTTTCAGCCTCATGGTTTCGATGGTGGTTTATGGACTCACTTTAGGATGGGCATTTGGGATCGGGCTCCTCACGGTTATTGCCATTCACGAATCGGGTCATGTACTGGCCACTCGTTCGCGGGGTATTGCTGCCTCGTGGCCGACATTTATCCCATTTTTGGGCGCTGTAATCAGTCTTAAGCAAAGCCCTCGGAATGCGGACGACGAAGCCTTCATAGGGATTGCCGGACCCGTTTTTGGTGTCCTAGCATCCCTGTTAAGCTTTGGTCTATACGAATTGACCGGACACCTCATTTTTGCGATGGTTGCCCTTTTCGGCATGGTGATTCATATTTTTAACCTGATTCCCGTGGTCCCACTAGATGGTGGACGCACCGTCGCGTTCTTAGGGTGGAAGGCCTGGGGGCCAGGTCTAATCGGGCTGGCCGTCATGTTGTTCTATAATCCTCTCAACAACAGTTTTCATTTTCATTCTCTCACGCTAATCATTTTGGGGTTCATTGTGTGGAACTTTACACGGCGCATCCGCTACGGGGTGCCACCTGGCTATAATGACATTCCCCTCTCTCGCAAGTGGGTTTATGGGGGTTTATGGGGATTCCTGATGACTCTTAGCATTGTAGGCTATCTTTTCATTGGTGCGGTGATGCACGTAAGTATCGCCTGACTCTCCCCTTGGGGCCCGACATTCGTGTATGATGTGGAGCGATGCTACACTCTATCGGTTCGCTAATTCCCCAACTCAAGCGGGTTGCCCGATCAAATCCGCTCATCTTACTGGTTACTGAATTGCCATGGTCGGTGACCATGGCTTGGATGGGGTCGTATCTCACGCTGTTTTTGGTTCACGAGCATCTTTCGCCTGCGCGCATTGGACTCGCCTTAGGTATCGGGTCCTTGCTGCAAGTTTTTGGACTCGCGGGGTCAGGGGTCTTGTCACGCAAGTTGGGACGAAAAGGAACGATCATGTTGGGAGATTTTGTCGGGTGGGTTCTCGTCCTCGGAGTATGGGCAGTCCTCAAATCTCCCGCATTACTAGCCATTGGGGTGGTCGCCAACCAATCCGGAGGGTTGGTTGGGCCGGCCTGGAATAGTCTCTTTAGCGAAGGAACTAGTCAAGAGCGACTGCCGTCATATTTTTTGATTCTACAAGGTCTCACCATAGGCGGAGGCCTCATCCTCCCCTTCCTGGCTCCCATGGTGCGACATCTTGGGGTGGTGGCTGCCAGCCACTATCTTCTGTGGTTTTTATGGCCGACCGTGACCCTTGCGTGGACGCTACGGTTTATAGGGCTACGGGAATCAATGGCTGGACGCGACTCGATGGCCGCGACTCGGCCCACCGGAAACCAAATGATAGCACACCTCAAACGAGGGCTTGCCGGGCCTGGATTGGCTCTTTCCGGACTGAGAATCTTAGTGCAGGTGCCTGTGGTCCTGTTTGCGACGTTTGCGCCGTTAGCCCTAGTGGCCGACCGTGGTGCAAATCTACCCGCACACGATCTAGCTTTTTTGCCGATCGCGGGTGCCTCAGCTGCGGTTAGCCTTGGCCTGCTACACGCTTGGCGGCCTCGTCGTCCCCATCGAGGAATGATTTTGCTAGCCGTTGTCCTGTTGTTATTAGGGTTTGGGATGTTAGCGTTGGGACCTCGGCACGATGTTTTTACGGTAATGATCGGTTGGGCCTTGGTGATTGCGGGTCAGTCGCAGTTTTGGACCAGTCATACCAGCTACTGGATGACCTGGTTGCCCGATACGGTCCGGGTTGAAGTTCAAGGATGGACCGGTGTCGTCACCGCATCTCTGGTAGCTTTGCTCTCGCCCTTCATAGCGGGGATTTACGCGCACGAGCCTCGACTGATCTTGGGATTAAGCGCGGTTGTCCTTGGAATGGCTCTCCTGCTTTGGACGCGGTTACCGAATGCCGCTATGCGGTCGTAACTCCCCACGAGGGATAGAAAACCAGGTTGCTATGAGGGTTGCTAAAGCCACACCACCTACGGCATCCCAAATCCAATGTCCTCCTGTAGCCACCACACAAAAAGTTGCGAGTGTCGCCGCGAGAGCTATCTTAACGTTGGGTTGGCCGCGTCCGGTGATGACCAGGAGGGCATAGGTAATGCGAAAGAGGTGTCCACTCGGGAAGCTTCCCTGTAACAATCTGAAATGGGATACCCCTTTGGCCGGATGCCCAAGTACTAAATAAATGAGCTGAACAATCTGTTGAGGACTGATGTTGGTTGACGCCACAATGGTTCGATATAATCCTGGTGGGGCAACATTAGGCGGACTCGGTAACACAATGAAATGCTTGGCCAACACCTCAATCACGCTTCCTATGATGAATCCCGTGAGGACTCCAATCCACTGCTTTTGGCGGGCATGCCTCGTCCACATTACCATCAACACGATGAGAAAAGTTAGTGGGACTCCCCCCAACACCCAGATCAATTGGAGTTCTGGAATATGCACTCCAAGGGGACGTAGGGATAGTGACACCGCGCGGTTTAGACGATGAATCCATGGCATCGTGGCAACCCATACCGTGAGGGAAAATATGATAAGAGTGAGAATACGGTCGTTGTTCCGAATGGTCATATCCCTTATTCTATCGGATCGTTACCGGAGTAGCCAGAGGATCCAGGGAATCATGACATTCGCGGGCAGACATCAGCCATAGACAGGGTCTTTCCTGGATAGCTAAAATCAGATGAGAGTTTTCCACAACACGCGGGTCATAGGAAGCTACCGGGGACGTTGGTTGCCCCGC
>JAJYPK010000046.1 GCA_021795465.1 Bacillota bacterium | reverse complement strand
CCCCCCATTAAGGGGTCTTTTTGCAGGGAGATGGAGGGATTCCGTGGTGATCGGCTCGATCAGAGATTTTGGATACCCGTGTTCTTCCGCGATCTTCAGCGTGAGATCATAGCGGCTTAGCCGATCAGGACCCACGATATGTAAGATCCCTTCTCTGTGTTGCAGTACGGCATCTAAAGATCGCGTCACTAAGTCCTGACTATTGGTCGGTGTATTCACCTGATCCGTAGCTGCTCTTACCGGCTTTCCGGACTCTAACTGTTGCAAGATCCGGAACACAAAGTTACGGGGATTGGGGTCGTCACTATAAATCCATGCGGGGCGGATGATTAAGGCATGCGGTATCTTTTGCAAGAGATACTCTTCGGTTTGAACCTTATGGCGCCCATAGACTTGAAGCGGATGCGTCGCATCCGTTTCTCGGTAGGGTCCCTTTGTCCCATCAAATACATAGTCGGTCGAGAAAAACACCACTTTCACCCCGGCATCTCGACAGGCGTCGCCTACCTGGCATGGCGCCTTGACGTTAAGCCGATAACTTAGGTCTGGATCCTTCTCACAGCGATCGACATCCGGTAGAGCGGCGGGAAGCCACACCACATCAGGCTTCTCTTCTTGAAGGACGCGGTTAACCGACGACCCGTCCGTGAAGTCTAGATGAAGCTGACCCGTTACCGGATTACTAAAGTAGGTGCCAATACTCTCTTGGCTTGGATCGTTTTGAAGAGCCCTCCAGAGATATCCTCCGACCTGTCCTGATGCCCCAATAATAAGATGCCGCATCATCCGTAACCTCCTCTATTTTCGCAAGGCATCTAGTCCCATGCGCTACCCGACTGTCGAGGTCGAAATTTTCTTACGAACGGTCCCTATCAACGCCGAGCGTGAAATGAGCCCCTGATGGTACCACAAGATACGGCCCGTAGGAGACACCAGCACTTCGGTAGGTAAGCCCACGACCCCATAGGCATCGGAAATATTGCCCGAGGTATCTAGCGCTACCGGATAGGGGATGTGAGTGGAGGCCACATAGTGTACGACATGCGCGGTCGAGGTTTCCGAGAGACGTAAATCCACGCCGACTACGGTCGGCAAGTGGTGTGTCTTGGCATAGCCGTTATAAGATTTCAACGCCGGTATTTCTTCCTGACAATCGGGACACCACGTAGTGAAAAAGTCGAGCAACGTAGGCTTCCCTCCTTGTCCAATTTTCAAGGAAGCTAGGTGCCCACCAGGCAAGATGGCTTTAGCCGTAAACGGATGTTGGTGTCGCGTGGGACCTAAATTGCCCGCTAGATACGTTAATTCTCGTGCTGCCGGAAACTTGCTGAGCGGCGGCTTCCCTGGCAACAGTGGGGTCAAGTGCGTTAGAAGATTATGAACCTCGGCAGACAGCACTGGTTGGTTGCCCACAGCCGCATTGATGTAGAGCCAGCGCTCTTGGCCACTCGGACTAATCACCACCACTGCCGGAATATGTTGTACCAGATCTCCCTTAATCACCTGGGTGGCCACATAGTACGACGACCATACCTTCTTCAAAGCGGATGCCGAACCAGTCACATATTGCCATTGGTTAAGCATGCCGTGGCTTTTGGACCACGCATAAACATCCTTGACACTGGTTGCCACCGGATTCGCATTGACAGCTACCAACTGGAGATTTTTTTTATAGGATCCCAGATCATGTTGGAGGTTTTTTAACACCACCGTCGTCAAGGGGCAGACCGTGGTGCACTTGCTGTCGATGAAGGTCAGCACCACGACTTTGCCCCGAAATTGCTTTAAACTCACCGTCTGGTTAAACTGATTCGTCAAGGTGAAATTAGGGGCGGGGCGATGTAACGTGACCCCCGGATCAACATTGGCCGCCACCGACGACACTTTCTTGACCGATGTCAGCGGTGACGATGCCGTAGGATGCCAGCGGCTTACCAGGTGATAGGTTCCCAGCACGATCCCCACTAATAGGGCGGTGAGGGTTCCGAGAATCATGAGATTACGAAATTTCGCCACACCATCCACTCCCGTTTAGATTAGGCCGACATGAAGCCCCGGTCCTCCAATCCAGTACCACAGAAGATAAAAACTCGCCCCCGCCATCACCACGGCACTCAGCTTATGAATGCTAGGTACCACGGTATGGATAAGGCGTTCCGCCAAGGAACGAGCCTCTACCGTCACCATCGACAAACCCGTAACGATAATCCCCATGCCTAGGGCAAATACGATATAGCGGATGAGCCCCACCATGATGCCCTGATGAAACCCGACCGCATCAACCGCCAAAAACACTGGCAAACTGCAGGTTAACGACACCAGTCCGTAGCTTACCCCATAAAGAAAAAAGGGCCAACGCACCCCGTTTTTACTCCAACGCTGGATCCAGCCAGGTAGGCCTGCGACCGGAATCCCAAGGCCTCGGCCGCGCCAGAGCGCCACCGCCATCACCAAGAGCAGCATGGCCATGAGAATCGACGTAATCGGTGCCAAGATGAATAAGATCCGCCCCAGGCTTGCCACGACGATGCCGGCTATGCCAAACAACAACACAAACCCAGCCGTCATCGCCATCCCGGCACCAAGACCTCGAAGCCACGTCCCTCTTTTACCCTGGCGGGACAAGAGCAACGCCAAGTAACTGGGCAAAAGACCCACCCCGCATGGATTAAACGCCACAACCATGCCAGATGATAATGCTAAGAGAACTCCCATCGAACTCCTTTCGGGCGTGAAAGACGCCCCCCTTCTCCGGTTGCGTGTTTCACCCTTAGAGTTGGGTCACGACGGTTTTGGCCATCCCGTTGACGCCTAGATGTAATTCAAGATGCATGCTCTGGAGCATATGTTCCATCCCATGACCCATATGTTGTGCCGCCACTTCGGTAACGCCGTGATCCATTAAGAATTTGGCCACACGCGCATGGTGCTGCCCCTCGCCATTTTGTCCGTGAAGCACATCCCAGCCCACAGAAAACTCCTCCCAAGCTTGGACCTGACCCCCATCCACTTTGGCAATCGCCACCTTGGGTGCCTTGCCCCAGCGCGGTTCCACTCCTCCTTGGTCGTCAATCGGGATACAAATGGTACGCATCATGTCTCCTCCTCCTCATCTCCATCCTAAGCCATTCTCCGATGGATGGCTAATCCGCTATAGCTTTCCAGTTTTTCTCTTTTGCATGTACACAACCATGCCTTTTGAATCGAGGTCGATGTCCAACGCGAGGTCATCCATCTGATCGACAGGGTGGCCCACTTCGGCGATGTCGCGGGCGAGAAACGCCCGGAGCATAATTGCCGCGGTCTCCGGGCTTGCATCATCCGGCAGTCGTGCAAGCATCCCTTGAATGGCGTGAATGCCTCGACGAGAAAATTGGAAAGCGTCCCGTGCGGGACGGGTCGGACCAAAATGGGTATGGTACACCACCTCGGGTGCCAAGGCTTCTAAGCGGTCTAAGGTAGCCAACATCACATCGGGATCAAAGTCGGAGGGAGACGTCGTGGGGAACCCATAATCAAAGCCCCAGCCGGTCCGTTCTTTCCGATAGTGAATCCCTATGGTGTCTCCCGAAAAAATACCACGAGTCACGTTATCCATCACACAAAAGTGATGTTTAGCATGGCCCGGGCTATCATAGAATGTCAAAATCCGACCCTGTCCCAAATCGAGGGTGGATAGATCTTTTTGGATCTTAACCCGGTTAGAGGGAACGGGAAGAATTGGTCCATACATGTCGTCCATTACATCCCCATATACGGCACGCACCCCCTCCTCTAAGCGCCCCGGATCAATGAGATGGCGAGCGGCCTTCGGATGTGCATGCAACATGGCGTTAGACGCCGCCTGCATGAGCATGCCTGCACCACCGGCATGGTCCAAGTGAACATGGGTCACGATCACATGTCTCAAGTCTTCGGGCGTATAGCCGAGTTCTTCTAATCCCTGCAATAAATAGGAGTGGCTGGTACTGGACCCCGTTTCAATCAACGTAGGTTCAGGCCCTCGAATCACATACGCAGACGTTCTAAAGGGTTTGCCGTCTTCAAATAAGTCTAGCCCAAAAAGATTGTCCCCCACTTCAAACACCGACACGATCTCACCTCCTCCCAGTATTTTGTCCTCTCTGGGCGGTCTTGGCAAGATGGCAGCGATCGCAAAAAGCTGGCTTCCACACCCCGCCAGGCTCAATGAGGCCCGCCCTAAAAGCCATGCCTATCACCGATCGCGAGCCTGGTCGAGCCGCGGCTTCTTGCTGGTCGAGGTCTTTTTTAAGCGGTTTCCTTCTTAAGAGTCGTCTTAAAACCTCAATGAAAATGATCCAGTCGAGTGTATGCCCGACTAGCGTCTGGAACCGGTCTATAATCTCCCCCTCATGCGAGGGTCATCCCGTGGCGGGTCATCCACGGCTAGGGCATTCTCTTCTCAAATCATACGGCTCCGAATCGGTTCACCGTACATACATAAGAATGGCCAAGCCGCAGAGCATCACCAATCCCATGTACAGTCCATCGCGAATGGACACCGGTGTATCCAGGTAATAAGTGCGCGCTTTAGGGTCGTTCGCGACGCCATCCCGAAAGCCCCGACTTTCCATCGCCACGGCCACTCTTTCCCCAATCCGAATGGATTGGGTCATCAAGGGGAGCGCGTAGGTCACCACGCGCGTAAAAAACGCCCGGCGCGTCTCTTTTCCCCGTAGATGGCGAGCTTGGCGAAGCTTATTCCATTCTTCTTCGAACAATGGGAACACCCGGATGCCGGCCAAACTCCCATAGCTAAACTTCGGCGGCACCTTAAAATTCCGTGTGAGACTCACCACCAATTGGGTCACATCGGTGGTGGACACATAGACCACACCAAAGGCCACCGATGCCAGCATTCGAAAGGCCAGGACCAGTCCGTTATGAAGGCCCACCCAACTCAGACGGTACCATAAGAACCAGACCGTAGGGGTATTGGGGCCGACGCGGGAATATGCGGTCAAGGTCCACGTATAAAACGCGAAGAAGAGAATGAATGGCGCCATCCGTTTAACGATTTGCCAGGGAGTAAGTCGAGCCCCCAACCAAAGCAACAACATCGGCACCACACCCAGTGCCACCCCTTGCCAGATGTGTGTCGCAAAGATCGAGATCATCATCGCTAAAATGGTGGTCACCAATTTGAGCCCTGGATTCAGGCGACCGAGTGGGGATTCCGCCTGGTGCCGGTCTACTTGGATAAACCGGGACTTAAGGGTGAGCGGCATAGACGCTTTAGATCGTGTGCCGGTTTGCACTAAAAGGTTGGCCTGGCGCATCAGCTCAGGATCCTGATACAACGCTAGCGGAGTCCCGTCAAAAAGAATTTTTCCCTCAACCAGCACAATAACGCGGGTTGCGTAGCGAAACACCAAATCCATATCGTGCGTAGTCAGAACAATGGCTCGGCCCTCGGCCTGAAGCCCTTGCAAGCGCTCCACAATCTTTTTCTGGGTTCCCGCATCTTGCCCAAAGGTCGGTTCATCAAGCAAATAGGCGAGATGCGGATCCCGCACCATGGCAGCCACCGATAGTCTCCGTTTTTGGCCTTGGCTTAAGGCAAACGGGCTCATCTCACCATGGCCAGTGAGGGAAAATTCGCCTAACAAAGCGTCTACATTACTCGGCACTTGGTCTCCCACATACCGGTTAGCCAATTCATCGATGACTCGTTCATAGACAAATTGATGTTCGGGATTTTGAAATCCAAAGGCAATGGGAATCGGCATCTCACTCGACGCTCGGGGTCTCTTAACCGTCCCCTCGGTGGGGTTTTTAATACCAGCTAAAAGACTTAAGAGCGTCGATTTGCCCGAACCATTGGGACCCACAATGGCAACAAATTCTCCCCCCTGCACCGACAGGGAGACCTCGTCGATGGCCATCGCAATGGGCTCATTCTGGCGCTTGAGGCGTTTTTGCAAGCGTTTTTTGGCATAGGTATACCGAACCCGGTCGGCTCGAAGTATCTCGCTGCCAAGAGGAACCTTAGACGTTTGACGGTCGACTAAGTAGTCCCGATTGAAATCCGGCTGCATGCCAGCCGGGATAAGTCCTTCTGCTAAAAGCCAGTCCCACTCTTCGCGCATAACCTCCTGGGTAGGTCCCACCCGGTAAAGATGGCCGTGACGGTCCAAGAGTGCAACACGAGGCATAATCGCTAACAGAGCTTCAAATTTGTGTTCAATGACGAGCAGGGTCCGTTTTGCTTTGACCAGTTCCGCGATTTGAGCAAACACCAGACTCGTAGACTCGGGATCCAGGTTGGCCGTGGGCTCATCGCAAATGATGAGTGCGGGATCCATCGCCAACGCCGAGGCCAAAGCCAATTTCTGCTTCATGCCCCCAGACAGCGCATAATTAGGCGCCTCGGGGTCGACCGCTAACCCCGCCGTCGTGAGTGCCTCTTGAATCCGGGGATCCATGGTCACCGGATCGACCCCTAGATTTTCTAATCCAAAGGCTATTTCCTGACCCACCGACAACTGACAAAACTGCGCCTCCGGATCCTGGAACACATAACCAATGGACCCCGGCACCGCCAGGGTTTTAGACCGCAAGATTTCTCCCGACACTCTAGCTTCCACAGACTGGGGAATGAGGCCTGCCATTACCATGGCGAGTGTCGATTTGCCCGATCCGCTCGGTCCGATCAACAACACCGCTTCTCCCTCACAGAGGGAGAAGTCGATGTTGCGCAAGACCGGATTCGCTTGACCCGGATACGTGACACTGAGATTATGGACGGCTACCCAGGGGTCCTCCACAACCGTCCGGGTCAGCACACTCATGACGCCTTACCAACCTGGCGGGCAATCTCAAAGTTACGAAGAGCTCCAGTGCGTTTGACTGCATCCCCCACGAGCTTCGACAACAGTCCTGCCAAAATGGCTCCGCTTATCATCGTCACCACAAGGTACCCAATCTGCACCGGTAGCGTGAGCTTATCTACTCCATAGTAGAAATAGGAGTAGATGTAGTTACCGATCCCGCCTAATGCCGTGGCCCACAACATCCACGGTAGGGTATACCGACGATACCCGCCCATCATGAAGCCCAATTCAATAAAGAGGCCCTGGGCCATTCCAATCGTGAAGGCTTGGATTCCATAGGGGCTTCCCAATGCGAACTCCACGAATCCTCCGATGGATTCCGCCAAGAGGGCGGCTCCCGGTCGGCGAATGATGTACGGTACGATTCCTCCAGCAATCCACCACAGGCCATTAAACCCAGCCGCTGCTACGGGGTTGATGCTGGGGGGCAGAAATTTATATAAGAGGTCCCAGCCTAAATAAATCGCACCACATGCCGTTGCCAACACGGCCGCCACCACAATATCCCGTAATTTCCACTGCATAGTCCCACTCTCCTTCATGCTTCAAATAGGAGTGAGGGGTGTAAAGACGAAAAAATCCCCGTCGCACGCTGAAAAGCGCATAACGAGGCTGAATTCCCGTCTTGGCACTTTCCTCCCGCTGGTATTACCCAGATCGAGTTGAAAGGGTTAGTAGCCGCTACTGGCACTACTTCTCAGCCTCTTGGCACCCCTAGCACCGTCCGCAGAAATTAATCTGCCTAATCATTATACCCCTATACGCCCCTTAGCGTATAGTCCCGGATTACGTCTTGTCGCACCATCCAACCCGTACTCATTCACGGCTGCAAATGCCGACGCAAAAACTCCAGCTTTTCGGTATGGAAGCGAGGACTCGGCTCATGCCCGAAATATCGATAGACTCGGATCTCTTTGTGAGAACTACCGATATGGTGATAGGCTCCGAAAATCGTCGACGGAGGCGTGATCTGATCAATGAGACCCGTGGAAACCAGCACCGGATTTTCTATCCACGGTGCGAGATTCATGGCATCAAAATAGCTTAAAGTCCGAAACACTTGGGACTCGATGGCTGGATCCCCGTTGCGTCGAAAAAATTCGTTGATTTCCCCGTAAGGACCAGCTGGGGCGAGATTTACCGCGCGCTCAAAGTGGCACAAGAAGGGATATTCCGCCACAGCGACCTTAACGCCTCGGGACAATGCCGAGACCGCTAGCGCAAGTCCCCCACCTTGACTCGCCCCAACCACTCCCATGCGTGTCGCATCAACCCCGGATTGCATGCCGAGCCAGTTGACGGCTCGTATCGCATCGAGGTAGACCCCCCGATAATAATATTGCATCGGATCCAAGATCCCCTGGGTCATCCATCCCGCTACGTGCCCATGAGGGCTTGGTACGGATTCCCCACTATCCTGTTGGCCACGCACGGCGATACCAAACGCCCGATAACCGTGAAGGGCCCAGTTAACAATGTCGTGAACCCCGCCTTCTAGGTTCCAGTTATAGCCGTGAAAGAGGATGAGCCCAGGCGAGACGTCATCTGCCGTAGGTTCGGCATACCACCCTCGAATCCGGGCACCGCCAAACCCCCGAAATTCCACACGCGACAACGACACCCCTCGTGCGGGATAACTTACAGGCCGAACCCTCTCTTCTAGAGGTTCGGCCGCCATCATCTCTTGGCTCTTTGCCCAAAACTCCTTAAAGTCATCCGGGCGGGTGAGCGGTGGGACATACTGTTCAAGCTGCTCAAGCGGCAAATCATACGGCTGGATCAATGGGTGCACACTCCTTGATCTATATCGTATCTGGGTTTTTCAATGGAAAGATGAAAATAACCCGGTTCCTTGCCCACAACGTAGCTTTTAGGGCTGATTTCGTCAATCCCCACGATCCTTTCCATCTTCTGCACCGTCATGAAAGGTCGCCATCGATGCCGTCCCGATCATTCGGCGACCGCCTCGTCGACTCCGTCATCGCGCCGCTCTCGCTGAGCCAGTGCAGTCAGCATACTGAGACTCAGGATGCCGGCACTGAGGATGAGTCCTAACCGTACCCCGCCGCCACCGTCAGAAAACCATCCGCCTAGAAAGGGACCGAAACTTTGGCCTATGCCAAACGCCACGGTGAGTAATCCCAGTGCAGCCGTCCATTGATGCATCGGAAGGACTCGCCGCGCCAACGTCGTGACGCTCGTGACTACCGCCAAGAACGCCGACCCGAACAATATTGCAGACCCCAACACAACCACCACATTGGTTGATCCCAGTGGTAGCAGCACACCCATGAGGACCAATCCTATAAGAATCGCAATCCCGCGCCCGCTCGAAGATCGCTTCAAAACACCTGCCCATAGAAACGGCGATGCCATGGCGGCACCACCAAGCGCCGTCCAAAACCAGGTGATTTCCTGATGCCGTGCTCCATGGCGCTGAAGAAATACCACGATAAACGTCATATAAACGATGTACCCCGCTCCATACAATCCATAGGCAATCAGTACCGCACGTAATCGGCGCCATGTGAGATGGGTCCGAGATCCCCGGCGGACCGATGGTGAATCGGGAGCCACATGACGCAGTGCAGGCATGATCGCGATCAGAGTCAAAATACCGAGAGCTCCCAGCGTGACCCACGCCACACGCCATCCGACGGTGCCGGGAACTGTCGCCAGAAGCCAGGGCACGATCCACGCCGACAACACAATGCCGAGACCAGCTCCGCTAAAATAAATCCCCAGCAGGCGTGCCGCCTGCGGCACGGATTCTCGAGCGCCGATCTGGGCTACGAGCCCACCACCGACCACAAACGCGAGTCCACCACCGACCCCACTGGCAAATCGCCACCACGCGAGGAGAACCCCATTACTGGTAAGGCCGGATGCCAACAACGCGAAAGACGTTGCGAATACGCTTATCATAAACGTACGCCCGAGCCTCCCCCGGCGTGCCAAGGGCCCGGCCACTAGTGCCCCCAACAGATATCCCAAGGCATTCGCTGTGTTCATCGCCCCGGCAGTCAAAAGCGACCATCCCAGCGCCTGCCGCATTGCGGGCAAGATCAACGCATACGCAAAGCGACCAAGTCCCAACGCGACAGCGGGACCTGAGGCCAACGCGACCGAAACCCATAACGGCACCGGACCACGGTTTAACTCTCCCCCTGGTTTCATACGTCAGGATCCTCCAAATCGCCCGCACGCAATCCGGGAGGACACGCGGAAGAACGTATTCTTGAGGACTCTTCCAATAACAGGCCAGCGATCCGTCGGGCCGATTGCGCGGACTTCGCCTGGCCGGTTACCAGAACCCGGGCATTCACGCCATCAATCAGGATCAATAATTCGTCCGCCAGGCGATCTGGTTCCGCCACCCCCGCTTCCCGAGCGAGGTCCGCCAAGAGAGTTTGCCACCACTCTTTATGTTGTCGAATTATCTGCCGAGCCGAGTCATCCTGGACCCCTACCAGTTCTACCGAGGCATTAAGAAATGCGCATCCCCTAGATCCTTGTTGACTAGACCAGGTTTCGAGCCAATCAAACACGGCCAAGATCCGTTGCTCCGCCGTCTCTTCCTGGCGTTGGCCCAGGTAATCTTCTATCATGCGGCGGCGAGTCTGATGTTGAAACGTCAGTGCCGCCGCCACCAACTCGGCTTTGGACCGATAATGGCTGTACAACGTCGGTTTCGTAATCCCCGCCTCCCGCACGATCTTATCGACACCACACGCGGTGATGCCTTCGGTATAAAAGAGCTGTGCCGCCACCGATACCAAACGATCTCGAGTCTTCGCAGAAGTTTTCATAAATCTATACTAACCGGTCTGTTAAGTTTGATCAAGAGTAAGCCGCACAAATCCTGATAGGAACCGAACATGCCGGATTTCCCCGCCATAATGTTTGGCGTTATCGCCATTGTCGACGAATTTTCTTTGCCTCTGGCCACGCTAATCGCAAGTCTCGGAGGAGGATCTGGGCATCGCCCTTCATTTCTGGGCGCAGTCGGGAGCCACTCATGGTATGCAAAAGATAGTGGAGCAGCGATTGAGTAAATCGCGACCAGGAATAATATTTGAGAAGCAGTCGAAATCGGGCCATTTCGGACTCCAGATGGCGAAGCTCGCGGCGGGACGGATCTGAGTGCCCCGGTTGGTGCAATACCCGACTTTTCGGCCAGAACACCGTCCGATATTCTAGGCGGCGAACCCGAATTCCGATTTCGGTATCGTCGTGCCACTTCAAGAGCGCCTCATCGAGCGGCCAAATCCGCTCTAGACCGGGACGGCGCACGACCATGCCACAACCCATAGGGTAGTCACAGAAACTTCCAGCCAGTCGGTCGATGTCCGACTGGCGCAACGACAGAGATTCCCCCCAAAAGCGGTCCCTGCCGTGCCCGCTGGCATCGATAAAGGATCCGGCCCCGTTAATAATTGCTCCGTCTCCCATCAGCACCAAGGGGGCCACGGCCCCAACCCGAGAATCCTGGTTAATGGCCAAGAGGGCATTCGGGAGCCATTCCGGTAAGGCCCGCCCATCCGCATCTAAGAATGCAAGAATTGGGCCCTTGGCCACGTCGACCCCGACATTACGTCCACCGGCGACCCCAAAGTTGCTTTGGGCTTCGATCAGTCGCAATCTCAGATATTTCTTGGCGTAAGTCTTAATCAGGTCGACACTGGCATCGGTCGACCCGTTATCCACCACAATCACTTCCAACGGTTGTTCCCGGAGGGTGTAGAGGCTCTCTAAGGCCAGAGGCAGGACTGCCTCGCCATTGTAATTGACGATAATCACCGAAACATCATAGAGATGAAATCCCGTCACCGTTGAGCCACCTCCTGGTAGAGTGTCACATGGTGTGTCCAGGTTTGATGCCACGTAGGCACGGTAAGTCGAGGCACGGGGCCTTCGGCAAGCATGACTGCCATCGTTTCCGCCCAGAGATCGACATCAAACGTCGACAATGTGCGGATTCCCGGATCCATGGGCAGGTCCCGAATTCCTCCCGTAGGATGCGCGACCACCGGAACCCCAAATCGTATCGCTTCGATCGCTGGGATCCCAAATCCTTCATAGTGTGCGGGCATGGCATAAAGACTCGCGTGCCGATAATAAGTTGCCATACTCTCATCATCGACATACCCCAAAAGGTGTACCGAATCGCGGTGGGGTAAATTATCGAGGGTTTGACGGAACTCCTGGTTTTTCCACCCAGACCCGCCCAACAGGATCAGATGATGTGCTACGTCAAAACGCTCTTTAAGGCGGTCGTACGCCCGCAACAAGAACGCGAGATTCTTTCGCGGCTCCACGGTCCCCACATGCATGATATACGACGGTGGGATATCGATCGCACGATCCGCCCCCTCTAGTGGTAAGCGATCCGCTCCCAAGGCAATGACCCGAATCTTCGAGGCCTTCGTGTCAGGGAAATATCGTAGCACATCGTCTTTGACTTCCGAAGACGGCACCACCACCGCCTCGGATCGGGCTAAGGAAAGCGGCACCACTCGAGTTAAGTAGCGCAGGGTATCGTCGTTAACCGTCTTCGGAAAGCGCAAGTACGTCACGTCGTGAATCGTTGTCACGAGAGGGGTACGGGTAATCGGCGGCACGCTAAAAGCCGGCCCATGAAACACGTCATAATGATGGCGCCATAGGTGCCAGGGAACCGCCACCGACTGCCATGGCAACTTTGCGATCGGGTTGACCACCGTCACGTAAGGACGGGTGGGATCTGCGCGAAATGAAAGGGGCACCAACTCCACCTCGTGCGTACCCATCGCTTGGGATTCTTGAACTAATTGGTTAATATATTGCCCAATTCCCGCCAGTTCCGACTGTATGGTCAGGACCCTGGCATCGAGCGCCACCCGCACTGTAGAATTCATCGCACCTCCAACGCTCGCATATAGCCCTCATGGGTCTTTTCTACGGTGAGATCCCAAGAAAAATCCCGGGCCCGCTTGAGACCCGCTCTTTGCTGGAACAACCGATAGCCGGGATCATCGGCTAAGTGCCGAATTTCCTCCGCGATGGCATCCCCATCTTGCGAGTCCACCCCGGATCCAGCCTCACCGGCCACTTCCGGCAAGGACGACGCCTTGGCATAGATGACGGGACAGCCTTGGCTCATAGCCTCCAGCAAGGGCAACCCAAATCCTTCATAACGACTTAAGTAGAGAAAGGCCAGAGCACCCCCAAACAACTCCTGCAGGCGAGAATCCGACACCATGGTTTGGACCTCGACAGACGCTTCCAGCCCAAAATTTCTCACCATGGCCTCAAGCTTGGCGCATCCCTGTTCCTCAACACCCACGACCCGCAATACCAAACCTGGGCGCTTGACTTGGCCAAAGGCCCTCAACACATCCACCAGATTCTTGCGCGGATCTATTGCCCCCAACGTTAAGAGATATGGGGGGGAGGTTTCCGCTTCTGATTTCGGTTCTGACTGGATGGGGTACTTGCCTGCCAACGGGCTGACCTGAACCCGCTCCGCATCCACCCCTAAGACGTCACAAATGTCGCCGCGCGCGTGTTGTGACACGGTCAAGATGCCTCGGGCACGCGGCGCCAATTTTTGGAGGGCATTCATTCGATATAGTCGGCTGAGGTGGTGTCTCCAGGGGATCTGAGAAGGAAAATCGCGGCCGCGATGCCACTCAATGACATCATGGATCGTGAGAATTTGTGGCACAGAACCCCAGAGGGGTGCGATGTTCGCCGTGCCGTGAAGGAGGTTCGCCTTAGCAGAAGCTCGAGGCCAGACCACCTGTTCCCAAAGAAAAAAATTAGGGGCCGCAAGGATCTCTACTGTATACCAACTCCGCATTTCTTCAACGGTCGTAGGATCACAAGAGCTATCTCCATAGAGGATCAGGTCATAGGGACGATCCCGGTCTTTAAGACCTTTCATCACCTGATAGACATACTCCCCTACCCCGCGTCTAGGATATCGAAGCCCATAGCGGGCATCGACCGCAATCACCGGTCTCATCGGACTTGCCACTGATGCGGCAAGACTAAAAGGCCGGGTGTGGCCTGCATCGCTTGGACCGAGAACCGAATAGGGGCACGCCATTCCGCCAGACGCCGCCCGTTAGCATCAAAGCACGCCGCATCCACCTCGTACTCCCCGCTGGTGAGATAAAGTTCCGGCAAATGCACAACCATTCTGGCCGGACCCCGCTGAAACGTCATCGGCGGTCCATCCAAGATGCTGGACACCGAAACAATCTCGAGTCCGTCAGGCCTTCGTACCGTATACGAAAAGTGCCCATCCATGGGCAATCCACTCACATTATCCAACTCGCAAATCAGGTCCAACGAAGTCCCGGATTGCACGCTATCGACCCGCTGCCCATTGATTTCGACATACGCATCGCGCAGGGCCAAGGGGCCGCCTTCTTGATCGGCACCCGACACCGCTTCTTGTTGATTACGCCCTTCATTTTGGTCGATCATACTTTGTCGGTACGCAAAGACCACGTCCCTAGGATTGCCAATCTTTTGCATCACACCCTGGTTAATCCATACCGCCTGGTCCATCAAGCGTTCGATGGCTCCCAAATTGTGCGACACCAATAGAATGTTCGTGCCTCCACGCTTCATGGCAAAAATGCGGTCCATGCACCGTTGTTGAAATGCCTCATCCCCCACCGCCAGCACCTCGTCGACGATAAGAATCTCGGGATCTACGCTCGTCGCCACGGCGAAGCCCAGGCGGGCTTGCATACCTGAGGAGTAATACTTCACAGACGTGTCAATAAAGGGCCGAATGTCTGCAAACTCGATGATTTCTTCCATTTTTTGTTCAATCGCCTTGCGCCCAATGCCTAAGATCGAACCATTAAGATACACATTTTCGCGTCCAGTAAAGTCAGGGTGAAAGCCGGCGCCTAATTCGATGAGCGCCGAGACCCGGCCGGACACCTGGATCTGACCACGTGTTGGCGTCATGGTCCGTGTCAAGATTTTTAATAAGGTGCTTTTCCCGGATCCATTGTTGCCGACGATGCCAAAACTGGTCCCCTCCGGCATATCGATGGTAATATCCTGCAATGCCCAAAACGGCTCACGTTTCGGTCGCTTACTTTGTGGTTGCGGAATCATCCGCAACAGCAAGTGACCGACACTATCGGCTCGGTCTTTTTTTAGTAAAAATTGCTTCCAGAGCTGTTCTACCCGAATCGCCGCCATCACATCACCTCAGCAAACATGGGCTCCACGCGTTTAAAAAGGGCGAGTCCCCCGAGGAAAACCAGACCGGTCCACGCCACCGCAACCCACAAATATTCAGGATAGAGGATATGGCCGGTGAAAATCACGTTGCGCTCCAACTCAATGATCGTGCCCATAGGGTCAATCAGCAGGATGGTCTGTAAGGTCTTCGGCACTTGGGAGAGACGATAAATGACCGGGGAAAAATAAAGCCATACCATTAATAAGAGTCCCATCAGTTGGGTCATATCGCGGTACAGAACGTTCAGGGCCGCAACCATATAACCAATACCCATCGTAAAGAAAATTTGGATCAGTAAAATGGCAGGAAGCCAAAGGCTCGTCCAATGCACCGGCACCTGATAAATCAGAATAAAAATGATGAATACACCCATCGAAAATAAGAAATCAATAAAGCGGGCCAAAATCGATGCGGTAGGAAGTACCACCCGGGGAAAATAAATTTTTGCCAGCAACGCCGAATTCCCGGAAACACTTCCCACGGCGGACATGATCCCGTTTGCAAAGAAGTTCCAAAAGGTTAGCCCCGCTAAGTAAAATACGACATAGGGGATCGGCTTGGTCTTGACATGGAAGATGACTCCAAAAATGAAGCCAAAGATAGCGGCGGTGACCAAGGGATTGATGATGGCCCAATACAGTCCTAGGAGCGAATGCTTGTACCGGGTCTCGACGTCACGAGAGGCCAGGTTACGGGTCAATTCGAACCAAAGCCCCATGCCATGAAACCTCTTCAGCAATCGATGCCACTTCCCGTTCTCCGCATGTAAGCTCATTGATGCGTCGTCCACGCATTAGCCCCTTCCTTAACCGTTTGTCCCATCATTCTATCTATCGGCTCTGATCCACTCAACCCTTTTGGCTCGGGACTATGGTGTGGTTTATCCGAAACAACCACACGCCCGCCTGATGATACAAAAGGTTCGCACCCCGCACTCGCATTGCCCGAGACTGCCACGCAGCCATCACAGGGCGCGGTGTGAAGCCGTCCCACACCGACGGATCAATCAGCACATAGGTTCCCGCTGGGATCGGCACCAGATTCAAAGCGGAAGCGGGCAGGTTGTCGCTATGCACATGGCGGTGTGGAAGAATGTAACTTTGGCTGACTAAGGTAGCGTGCTCCGGAACCAGGGCCAGCGCTCCATGCAACTCGGCGACATTTGTGGGTCGGGGTCGCCATGTGGCATGATAAAGATATCCTCCCATCAGGACGACCCACCCCGCTGACCATAGTAGTGCGAGCCTTTTGATTCGCGACGGTAGGCGCCCCGCGAAAACCACAATGAGTGCCAAAAATGGAGCCACCCAGGCGCTACAATCCGTAAAGGGCGATGTCGATGACACGCTGCCTAACGCCACATTAAATCCCACCACGACCATCAAGGGGAGCCACCACCCATTGTTGTAGAGACTCCGCTGCAACACCATGCCGCCTACGGCGAGGAGCGCCGGCAAGATAATCCACGCCAAATATAGAGCCGCACGCAGATCAAGATGCCCTTGCCACAGCCAATGTGGCCAGGGCCACGAAAGTCCATGCGCGATGCCCCAATAGATCACCGTAAAACCCCACGTCGCGAGACCGAACCACCGGGTGGGTCGCCATAACAGGAGCCCTAATCCACTTAGCAACAGGGCCCCCGATACCCCGACTCCCATTCCGGTTCCCAACACCAGTAGCACCAAGAAGTGTAGCCAACGACGGTCCAAGGCATTGGAGACGATCCACAAGATTAGAGGAGCTGCCCAGACCATCAAGTGAAAGTCGTATATATTAGCCGCGATCATTGAGGGATACAACAAGTAAAGGATACTGGCCGCCATGATGGTTCCTCGGTCACGGCTTAGCTTTAATCCAATACGCCAAATGGCTAAGCTGCCACTACCTACCCAGAATGCACTCGCAAAAAATAGAAAACTGAGGTCAAGGTATTTGGCGAAAGGAGCCAATACCCATATCCCCCAAGCACTTTGGGTGGCGATGGCATGGGTCAATAGATTCCCAGGCAGGGCCGCGCTGCGGCCTTGAAGAATGAGTGAAAAGGCCGTCAAATATCCTGCCAAGCTATAGCCTTGGCTGACAAACATTCCGTAGCGCACCACAGCCAATGTGGTGACAATCGCTGCATAAGCCCATACCCAGGCCCATCGGGATATCTGATCCTTTTTTAATAAACTTCCCTGGCTTAAAACCGAGGGACTCGATGATTCTTCGTTAACGGTCATGACGCCCCATTCTAGATACCAAGATCACTAACGATGTGATCCTGCCACAAGTCGAAACATGCCGCAACCTGGAGTCAAACAGCAACTTATTCCAGTGCTTCCCAAAATCCCTCTAAATCACAGACGACCAAATTCAAATGTGATTTGACAAATAGGTCCGAAACGACGATCGCGAAGTTTTGCAGGATTGGGCGAGGCCCGTACCCGAATTTCATGCTGCATCCTCGACTTATTCCATAGCCATGATCTGGCGGTTTATTTGACAACTAAAGAGGCCGTACCGACAATCCCCCACGCGAACAAAAGGATTTTGTTAACGCCCCCCGTTCGGACACCATAGCCTAGTGAGGTAATTTCTAAGAGAAGCTGCACAAACGGGGATGCCCCAGGGCGGGTTCGGTTGGCATCGGAGGCCATGCAGGGCCGTATCGTGGCATCCTGACGCCTGTGTGAGTTCCTGGCGGCGCCATCATCGTTAGCCTGGGCAGAAGCGTGTTCGAACCAAGAAGAGCAACCCCTCTAGTACCGTTTGTTTTGATCGACTTGCTAACCATGGCCACGAGTATTTGGTATCCATCCGTCGTGCACCACTCCGTTACTGCTGTGGAGGATTAAATCGAGAATGGACGGAGTACGGTCTTTCGATCGCATTAAAACGCAGGCCGGCTTGCCCTGGTTGGATGTCGCCCAGAAGACTTTTTAGTATATTGTATCGGGGATACTGGCAGGCTTATGATTCGATGGGTTTGATCCCCCCTGTAGACCCTTCTCAACGACTATAGTATGGTCTAGGGGCAACGTATATCAAGACCCAAGCCGAGGAGGTCCCCATATTGCGCACCGATACGGACATTTTCGATATAGGTCGCTTTGGATGGCCGGCTGATGTGCATCTCGCCGCGGACTTGTCGGCCACCGAATGGCTGAATGAGCCTCATCTATGGTCAAGCGGAAATCACCGTTTCATCGGGAACCTGATCCCACGCGGCTATGCACGTTATGTCCGTTTAAACCATCCAGCCCGGAAGAATCCCCGTCCGACCGGTGAGCGTCTGATGTGGGATCAGTACGAACGACGCCAGATACCCGTGTCATGGGCCACCGTCGCACGATGGTCGGGTCAGTCCCTGGACGATGCCTTGAAATTTGAGGACCTGTTGCCCACGAAGACGATTTCCCAGGAGATGCCCTTCGATGACGAACCTTACTGGCACTTGACTCCGGTGATGCTAGGGAATCTCATTCCGGTGCTACGCGGTTTGACCACGACCCCGGATCAAATTTGGATGGGCTTTTGCGACACGACCGGGGAATGGGCCGGACCCGAGTGTGCTTGGGCAGACGTCCATGATGACCGCACGCGCCCCGACTTTGACGAGCGGCGGCGATTACGGCAGCAATTCTGCCATGAGATCGTCCAGTTGCCACGCTGGGCACCGCCGGGATGGGCCGCGACCGGCCGTACCTATTGGTTGGCCGAAGGACCGGTTGAGGGCGTCTATGATATCTCACGTAGCATTTATGCCGTAGCTCCCTTTATCTGGTGGCCCCAAGACCACGCCTGGTGTGTTTTCCGCGAGATCGACTTCGACTTTTCGATGGTCGCCACGACCGACGACGGTTATGAACAACTCGTGAACCTACCCGGCGTAGAGGCGTACGAAGCCTAAGTTTGGTAGAGATCGATGACCGCGAAATGACCGACACAAGCGGTGACTGCACCTTACGCATTGACTCCCCTCATCCCGATGATTACCGGAACTTGGGTTCGCATCTACATGGTCTGATCGCTTCAGTATAGGCCCCTTTTCGCAAAAAGAGACTTAACGCGCGTCGTGCAATGAGGGTGCGGCACCCAGCCACACCCCATGGTGTTCCCGTCACCACCAACCCTCCCGGCCGAAGTCAGCAAAAATTCCGGACCGTGCATTTTGACGAAATTCTGCCGGACTGTATAATACCCTGTGAGAACTCGGAGGGATTCCATGTTAAAATCGCCGTTATTATCGACTCGCAAGGGCTGGATAGCCATCATCGCCATCATCTGTATTCCGTTGCTGTATAGCGGTTTCTATCTAGGAGCGTTTTGGAACCCGTATGGTCATCTGGATCGCCTGAAAATTGCCGTGGTTAATGAGAGTCCTAGCTCACAAACGACCAAACTTATTCACTCCTTACGGAGTACGAATCAAGTAAGTCTGATGACCGCGCATCGAGCCGCAAAAGAGCTGAGTACCAACGCCGTGGCAGAGGTTATCACGATTCCTAAAACATATACGATGGGTCTGAAGTCTAGACATATCGTCCCGTTGCAATTTACTTTAGACGCGGGCAACAACTATTTGCAGTCGGTTCTCATGCAACGACAAGTTCAAGCGATTGAATTATCACTCCAAACGAAATATCAAAGCTATATCGCCCAGGCTATTGCGCATGTTCAGCATGGTAGCGCCACGTTAACGAAAAGTTCGGATCAACTGAGCCGCTCGTTAGACACCCTGACCACCAACAGTCAATCCCTGGCCGCCCACACAAAAGCCTTACAAACACAAGTGCCTACCGCCGTTGCCTCACCGCTTGCGACCATCCAGACCAATCAAAGCAAGATAAGTGCGGGATTGCAGGGCACCTATCAAGGGAGCCAAAAAATATCTAAGGGGCTCTCCGTGCTGACCAATAGTCTCTCCAAGATGCCGGGTCATCCCCCGGCGTTGTCGCAGTTTGGCACCCTAACGATTCGGCACTCCGTTTCGTATTACGGTGAGGGACTTGCCCCATATTTTCTCGCATTGTCTCTTTGGGTCGGGACCCTAGTCGCAACGGTCATCATCCCAGGCGGCCAACGAAAGACCCTCACACTGCGCCAACGCACCAGTTTCGGAATCCAAATGAGCCAAGTTATCGTGCTTGCTGGTGGCCTGCTGTTAATTTTACCGATTCGTCCCATTGCACCGCTAACATTTTGGGCGAGTTTGTTCCTTATCGGTCTCACTTGGTGGTCGGTCATTCGGCTCCTGGCCGAAAAATTGGGCGATGCCGGACGAATCATTGCGATTGCATTACTGGTGATCCAACTAGCCGGGTCTGGCGGCACGTATCCGATGGCCCTGTCTCCAGGATTTTTTCGAGCGGTCCACGCCTATCTTCCCCTGAGTTGGGCCGTGTCGCTCATCCGTTATAGCCTCACACATAGTCTTGGTCCTGCCGCAGAAACCGATACCATTAAATTAGCGGCCCTAATGGTTGTCTGCTGGCTTCTGACCCGGTTTACTCGCGCTCATTTGCGCTTTGAGACCCCGTTACTGGAACCCGAAGAGTAAGAGCACCCAAAGGTAGCTTGTAGCGGGCGCTCCCGCCAGAGGAAGGCGCGGATATACCCGGTCCTGCGGCGGTGACCCCGCCCAGGACCGTAGTACCTTTTGGGGATACACCGCCTTTGGTGGGACGGCGGACATGCGAAGAGGCGTAGGGTACTAAGGAAACAGAACCGATGAGAGGTCGAATACAGAGAAAATTGGGCAAAAAAAGCCGTGTGGCATCTGTTCTGTTTTCTCATATCATGGTTTACTGAGATGACAAGTTGATTGAGGTGACGATGTGAGCGTTCTCACGCACGCCGGTTTAACCTCTCGGAGCAAACTCTTTCGAACATTAACCGATCCCGCACGGGTAGCGCTTGGGCGGTAAATAGGTTAAGCCAAGAAATCGCCCTCGTCTCCGAAGAAGGTCGCGAACCATTTCCCCGACTGACGTGTTAAACGTCAGGAGTGGCACCAGGTGTATTATCGGGTCGGATATTATTCACCGCCGTATCGGATCACGCCGACGCATCGTCGATTCCATGAAGAATGAAACGAACACGGATCAGCAAAGGGGATGCGTCGATTATGGCAACATCAGAAGGTGTGTCTCTGCGCCGGGGCGTCCACATTGAAGCCATTTCGAACCTCTGGATGGTCATTGAAGCCGGAGTGGCCATCGGTGCTGGGGTGGCAGCCCATTCACTAGCCCTGACCGCTTTTGGAGCCGATAGCGTGCTGGAACTCGCTACGGGTAGCGTCCTCCTGTGGCGGTTGACCCTGGAAGCACGCGGAGCCAGTGGGCAGCAAGTGGAACGGGCTGAGACCCTGTCTTCATGGGTGGTGGGGATCGCGCTGCTGGCGCTAGCCGGGTACATCGTGGTCGCATCTCTGGTGAAACTAGTCACGCACCAGGGCGCGGAGACCAGTTATCTGGGATTGGGACTAGCGGTGGCCTCCGGGATCATCATGCCGTACTTATCCCGGGCGAAGAAACGTATTGGTACGGAAATCGGTAGCTCGGCCCTCAGGTCAGACGGCTCGTGTAGCATGGTTTGTGCCTACATGTCATGGATTTTGATCGCCGGTGTGGCGCTGACAGCCCTTATGGGCTGGTGGTGGATTGACTCGATTGCGGCTTTAGCGCTCGTATACTATGTCGCCAAAGAAGGTTGGGAAGCGATCGGCGAAGCACGAGGGAACGAAACCGACTGTGACTGCGGGTAAGGTGCACCGTGATGAGCGTCGGGGATACGACCGCGTCATCACAAGTGATCAAGTTGGGTGGCGTAAAAACATCTGAAGGCAAGGCGACGTCGCGGCTTGTCGCAACCAGCGATTAACCCATCTATATATCCGATCATAAAGAATTACAGATCTAGGTCGTCATAATGACATTGACACTCGCTCGACCTTTATAAATCTTGATGGCCGCCTATATATTTCGGAGACCGGCCATCGAGGGCTTGAATCCGATCGCTCAACTTAACCCGGTTCAGTATATCTCTAGGTCCCAACAAACCGCGA
>JAJYPK010000205.1 GCA_021795465.1 Bacillota bacterium | reverse complement strand
CGGGTACGAGAGACGTGGGCACGAGCCATCCAAACTACCGGACGGTGGCGCGTACGCCTCCTCTATCATCGCGACGGGAGTGTCCGTTTGGAACTTCTCCCGCTCTCCCCCCATTCCCAGGGGCGCCAATCTGTCGCCTATGCTAGCCACCCCATGCCACCGGCCGACGTCTGGTCATGGCACAAGACCACGTGCCGAGATCGGTACCTAACCCACCATGCTGAACCCAGCCCCTGGTTTGACCGATTGTTGTATACGGAAAGCGGCGAAGTCACCGAGTTTACCCGAGGTAATCTCGTCGTTCGGACGGATACCGGATGGCTCACTCCGCGCATGGAGGCTGGGTTGTTGCCAGGAACCTTCCGACAATGGCTCCTCGATACCGGGGTGATCCGTGAGGCACGGCTTACTCTTCAGGATGTGGCGCAGGCAGAGCAGCATTGGTTTATTAATAGCGTTCGGGGTTGGGTGCCCGTGCGCCTCATGGGAGATCTTCCCCGGTGAAAAGCACTACATAGAGTCCATTAAAGAACTTCCGCACCTCCGCCAACGCCCCCCGATTGCTTGGTGGTTGGCGCTGGTCTTCAAGAGGTTAATTCCGTTGCCCATAATTTGCGAAGGACTGCACAATCTTGGCCGGGAGAATGCGAGAGTCGATGAAAAAAGTCATCCAACCTATACTCTCATTCCCAGACTTGTTGCTTAACAGCCCATGTAGTGCTGGCGATCATCCCCTTGTTTAGAGCCTTCAATGAGGTCACTACCAACCGATGTGGTCCTCGACGTGCCAAACTGAGAGAACCTTGCACCACTTGAACCGTCTCCATCGCGGGATGATTGACGGAACTTTGCGCCGTCTGGGCAACGCCACATCCTATACTTATCAACCTGGTCGACAGAGTTGCCCATCACTTCTATGTACTCTTCGCAGTCATCGTCTCACCTCCTCAGCCCGTGATTTGATTCAACAAGTAATTAAAAATCGTTGTGGCTAATGTGCGCTCTCCCGGCAGCAACACCGTTTGGACCTGTCTAAACAGCACGGTTGACTGGCTGTTGTTGATTAACGGGGCGTACGCCACGCCATTCACGCGCATTCCCATAGCGGTGTTTGGAGCTTGATAAAATCTGAGATCCGCCGAGGCTGCATAGCCATGAATTGTAGAACCGGAATATGTACCCCAGCCATCAGACGAAAAGTGACTGCGAACCCACGAAAAATAGGGTGCCGCATCATACCAGGCGCACCCCACACAAACTGAAGCGGCAGTGATGGCAATCTGCGGACCACTCTTGGTGTTCCCGTTAGATGGGTACAGGGTCACTGAACGAGAGCCATCGCAAACCGATTGCTCCATTTTGTCGCCGGCTAACAATTGGTCGCGACGAATCCCACGCGAAATTTGAGGTGTTGCGAACGATTGTGTCGTGATGGTCATTCCCGGTGCGTGATTTGTTGGAGTTGAAAAAAGCCGGGATAGGTAAACGGGGGTTGACAGCTCCGGGAGTCTTGAAGTGCTTCGAAATCATCGCGATGGGCCGGGATTCGTGTTTGATGTACGGCGAAAACCCACCGCCTACACCAAACACGAATGATCAGGGGAGAACCCTGTGCCTCATGCACTCCCCAATCCAGCCGTCACTCAACTTAGCCAAAAAAACCTGGCGCCCAAATAGGGGTAGCCACAATATATCAACCCGATAGGACCACAGTCGGCGAATTTACTATGACACGAAGGGTCATTCAAGCGGTCCGCGATGGCAGACGGCAATGGGCACCCCATGACTTTGGGTCTGCGGTTTCGATTATTGCGGCGTTACATCTCCTTGCCGCATTCGGAGACGGCTTAATGTTAGAATTTGACGTCAATCCCAATCCATTACGAGAAAATCTACTCACAGACCCCATCATTCGCCGTGGAGATCTTGTGCAAGTTCCCGAAGGATTCGATCTCGGCATTGAGTTGCGTGACAAGGTTGTGACGCAACTCTGCCTGTAGATTCCCTTAAGTCGAGTAATCACAGGACACGAAAACTGGCAGAATTGCACAATGCATGATATAGTGGGGAAGCTCTCTTTCTTCTATAGTTTCTCACACATCCCCCCGCCCGCTCGTGGAGGCGACCGCACGGGGGATGTGTTTTGCGAACTTGTGACATGACAAGCCAACCAAAAACTCTTCTGATGACATTGCGACCCAACGGCCACAACATAACGGTTTATTAAAGCCGGTGGTCGCCCCGACTCGTCCGGTCGCGAGCGCCGGAGCACCAAGGCGTGCAACGATCGCAAAAGGTGCGGTGTAAGCGGTTCGGTAACGCGAGACCAGTGTATCACCGCATCCCATGCCTCTGCATGATCGATGGCCTCCAAGTGATCTGTTAGAGGCTTACCCCCAACCGTCACGCCTTCCAACACGACTTGAGTTTCGGCCAACGTGAGCCGATTGCCCTCAATAGCATTGGACGCGTACGTGATGCGGGTTCGAAGGGCTTGTGCAAGAGAACGGCGAGTTTCGGGTGGGAGCGGTCGAACGTTGTGAATCCTTTGAACGCGATGATCAATCGCCGTCAATCGCTGCTCGTCCATGCCTCATTCTCCTTTTTTCTAACCATCCCTGATCGCTGCAAATTTTACCACATCGCCCACGGCCCCAGGCTAGGTCCGGGCCTGCACCGTCAAGAATACCCCATTAGTTATTTCTGGTTAAAGGTGTATGTAGTCAAATAGAGATGGACAGTTTCATCACTTCTTGACGAAATACATTAAAGGACCCGTTCGCAGGGCTATCCGTATGATGGCCAATAAGGTCGGCGCCTCCCCCAATTCCGTTTTACCCTGGTGCAGGCGAGTATATTGACGAAGCCATCACAATGGCAGTTCCTGCCACGCCATTGGTAAGGGCCCCCGGGTCCAACTCATGGTAATATGCGCTCCATCGTCTGCATCCTCCACGGTTATCAGTCCATAGGTGCGCCTCATCGATCAGATCGATCCTCACAAGGGCCCATTTGACAATGCTCCAACGCGTCTATCCTTGGAATCGAGAATGACATCCATGACATCCTCATAGCCCATGTGGATTTTGGTAAGAGATGTTGTTACGTAGTTGCGTCGACCCCCAAACTATTGCTCTATTCAGATAGGTACGTTCACACCGATGCCGAAAATAGGATGTATGAATCCACTTTAAATCTTCCCGTTTGTTCCATACTCTAGTGGCACTTCAATCGTATATCTGTACTTATTATGGAATTGGGCTCAGGTACTCCAGAACACTGCCAAAGCAATTTTGGCATCGGCTCTTAGCCCCTCTTTGTGTTGCGCTTTTCATACATATCCCGAACCCACTGCTCCACGGGTGCCTTCCACCGTTGGCTCTTATTTGGGATGTTCTTCATCAGACTCAACGGATTCAGCCCCATTTGCTTGGCCATTTTTACTGCCTCGTCACTCAACCTGCAGCGAATCTGGGCTTCATTCCAACGTTCAGCTTTCTTGTCTTGATTGGCCATGAATTTACTCCTGTTCACAGTTTGATTCGTTTTGATGAAAACGACCTATTCACGCGGTATTCACCTATTACTAGTGCGTTGAACGAAATCGTAGTAGAAACTCTGCAGGTGTACACACTTGGACTAGCTCCTTAATTTCCGGTGTATGAAAGTCCTGGTCGCCTGTTATCAACATGTCGGGTTGCGCGATTATGGCGGATACCAAAATCGGCAAATCCATCGGATCTCGAATATAGGGAGAGCTGGTTGTCGTTAAATCCGATGGAGTGTACGCTAGTTCAAATTCAAGTGCTGTGAGCAAAGTGTCCCATTTCGCCACTAATCCAGGAAACTTGCGTTCAAAGACTCTTGATACTTCCGTTAGTGAATAGCTGCACAGAATCAACTGATGTTCTTCATTCAATGATGACTTTTCAGTACCTGCGCCGCTGTGGATGTCGCCGATAGTATCGCGGAGATCAAAATGTTGGAATCGACGAACACTCGAAGAGGGTTACTTGTCTCGCTCATTCCACATTTCCTCCCGAACCTTCTCCAACTCCCTTAAGGCATCCTCTTCATTAATTCCATCCCGATCGGCTTGCTCTTTAACTGACTTCTGAAGGTCAGTCAGTGCAACTAAACTTGCCTTTGTAATAACAACTTTCCCCTCTTCTTCAAGGAACGCGACTCGGTCCCCTTCATGCAGTTTCAATATGTCACGGATCGCTTTTGGAATTGTTACCTGACCCTTAGAACTAATTCGTGAGAGTTCCATGTCTTCGGCAGCTCCTTGACCTTGAATTCTTTACTTCTTTATTCTGAGTTTAACATCGCTTGTGTCTGCATTCAATCCGCTTGTCTGGTACCAAGCCATCGCTCGGAAATCCCCTGAATCCATCGAACTATCACTTGTATTGGATAAGGTGCATATTGAACTCTCCTGCCCGAAATCGGCGTAAGCCGCCTTTAAAGACGGGAATACTTATGCGGATAGATGGCTGAATACACTCTTGTCTGAATGTCACGGGGCGCGTATGAGCCTCTCTTCCGATCTCATCTTCAGTATACACGTTGAAGATACCGTCCTACTGCCAAAAGGACTCAAGACCAGCCAATTCCCCTTTTCGCCAGGATCGGTCCTTTCTTATAATCGACCACACGGGGCGCTTGAAGCCGTTCCGTATCAGCGACTCAAGATGACGTTTCCTCTTATTGTTTAACACGGCCTTTACCTTTGGCACCCTGAACATCGGGAGTCTCTTCCCAGAAATGTTCCAGGAGGCTCGCCCTCGTGCCTACGTAGCGGCGTTGATGCAAGTCTTTGGCATCGTGGGCTTAATCATCGGGGTAGCGCTCTCCAAATCTCTTGGGCAAACCCTCGGTTGGCCATTGATGGCCGGCTGACGATGGGCGACCAGATGATGGATGAGTCGTCGTCGACAACGAAATGGAACGATGACGACCCCCTATTCTCTAGACCCCAGGTGCCCCAGACTCAGCCCGATGGGCTGGGATTCGCGTTTGATGTACGGCGAAAACCCATCGCCTACACCAAAGCACGAATGATCAGCTAAACCCGGAGTCCGCCACGTCCCCTACGAATGGCTCATCATCGCGCCGTGATTTTTCTACGACATCCGGAGCCTCGGGCAAATGGGACACCCCTATCGAGATGCATGCAAGATTCGACACACTAATCGGTCCCCCTGTTTGGCTCGCT
>JAJYPK010000204.1:323-5240 GCA_021795465.1 Bacillota bacterium | reverse complement strand
ATGCCAACTCTCCGAAATCCCTCGACCCCTGCCCCGTCGCTTTTATGGGCCGCTTCGTTACCTGACCACCTTGGATCACTATTACCAACAGGGAACTCTGCTGCGTCGGTGGACAAAGGCTCCACCGGCGTTGCCCGAGCCGTTGGAACAGGTGCTCACTGCCTTTGTCAGCCATTGCGATCAACGAGGATATTCGGGAAGGCCAGCGCGAAAGCGCCATGATCGGATTCGGATGTTCCTGACCTATGTTGCCAGTCAGGGCATCGCGCTCGCAGATCTGAACGGTAGGATCGTGTCCCGTTATACAGCCACGTTAACAACTTACCAGCCGAGAACCAAGAGCGTGATGCTCTCTGGCTTGCGAACCTTTCTCCGCTTTGTGCATCAAGCCGGGTACCACCGGATGGACCTCAGTCACGCCGTGCCTCCACTTCGTATCGGCCGGGACAGCCACTTGCCTCGAAGCTGGTCTGCTGACGCCGTGCCCCGCATCTTGGCTGCGGTTGACCGCGGCACTCCTATGGGTAAGCGAGATTACGCCATGTTGTTGCTTGCCATACGTCTAGGCTTGCGCATTGGTGACATCAAAGCTTTGCCGCTAACGGCATTGCATTGGGCAACTAAGACGCTCTGCTGGACCCAAACGAAGACGGGGCGGGCGGTGGAACAGCCCCTCTTGGACGACGTGGGCTGGGCGATTATCGATTACCTCCAACACGGTCGGCCACAAACCACACAACCGGTCATCTTTGTCCGTCATCGGGCCCCGTTTGAACCCTTTGATCCGGGGTCAAATTTGCACGGATTACTGATGCGCTATGCGCGATTGGCCGGGTTGGATATTCCGAGCGGATCACATGGGATGCACGCCCTGCGCCACTTGCTGGCGAGTACCCTGTTATCCCACGAAACGCCGCTGCCCGTCATTTCAGAAGTGCTGGGGCACCAAAGCACGGCGTCGACGCACGTGTATCTGCATATTGATATCGCCGGACTACGGCGGTGTGCGTTAAATCCCGAGGAGGTGCGTGTGTATGTCGAATCCTAAATGGCCTGTGTTTGCTAGCGCTCTGGCCCCCGTCTTGACCGGTCTTATGGCCGAACAACGAGCGTTGGGGTACCACCCCAAGGAAGCTCAGGACTTTGCACGGTTTGACCGGTTTTGCCAGGCCGTAGGCCATGACTCGATGACCTTGCCCCGGCACCTCGTAGAGCAATGGACAATGACCCAGCCCGGGGAGACCACCGTATGCGGTGCAAACCGTTTACGGATACTTTCGGCGATTTTTAGCAGAGGCGAAAATCGACCACGGAGGGCGTGGACAGGGACCACGCCTGCATGATCTGAGGCATTATGGGTGTAGCTGTGTTATGCGTCGGGTTTCCCAATAATCCCTATCTTGGTGATATCTTTCTGTATCCACTCGTCGCGCATAATGATCGATAATGAGCAGGCCATGAAAGGTGGTCAAGCTCATGCCGGGAATACAATCCATCACCACGTTAACCGCTCAAGTTCTCGAGACGCTGGAGCAGTATGGATATGCGCCGGCCACAATTAAGGGATACGGAGCTACCTACCGCGACTTGGTGACCTATGCGGAGGTTCACCGTGTGGATTATTTCAGCCAAGAGGTAGGCCTGGCGTTTATGGCTGCGCAATTTGGGTTTCAAGCAGACGACTGGATTACCGGGTCCTTGCCGAGGCGCGCAAAGGCATCGTGGAACCATCTTCTAATGCTGTGGCATTACCAGCAAACCGCATCGGTTCTAGGGCGTGTTCGGCGCCGCACGGCGCCGTTTCAATGCCCACCCCCGTTTGCCATGGCTTATCAAGCCTTTAAGGTCTTCTGTGCTCGAAAGAAGTACACCGCCCGAGGGCTACCGACCTTGGTCAATCCCGTTCAGCGATGGCTTCTGTATTTGGACAGTCAAAACGTCAGCGACTTGCACCAACTAAAACCGGATCACATTATGGCGTTTGTGACCATGTACGCCGGACATTCGCGGACATACTTGGCCACCATTGTTTCATCACTTCGGATTTTCCTGAAGCAACTGGCACAAGATGGGTTCGTGACCGGCCAGCCTTGGACCATGATGCCCCCGATGCAGCTTCGACGGCAATTTTTCTTGCCCGCGTCGTGGGCCCCCACCGATATCCACAAGTTGCTGCAGGCGATTGATCGGGGAAATCCGTTAGGGAAACGGGATTATGCCTTATTACTGGTGGTTGTGCGCCTTGGACTCCGTGCGAGCGATATTCGTCGTCTTACGCTCTCACAGCTCGATTGGGGGCATAAACAGTTGACGCTTGTGCAGACGAAAACCGGACAACCCCTAGTCTTACCCTTACTGGACGATGTGGGTTGGGCCCTGATCGATTACCTTAAATATGGCCGGCCGAAGACCGCCGCGGATGCCGTGTTTGTCAATCACAAGGCTCCGTACGGGGCCTTCCGGGATACCAATGGCATGCAGCAAATCCTGTGGAAGTACATGCGCTTTGCTGGCCTTTCGATTCCTCCGGATGAGCATCGCGGATTACATTCCCTCCGGAGCCCCCTGGCACGTACATTATTGGAACAGGGCACACCGCTTCCGGTGATTTCCGATGTGCTCGGTCATGAGAGCGCCCAATCGGTTCGGAGTTACTTGCATATTAATATGGAGGCATTGCGACGATGCCCCCTCGATCCAGAGGCGGTGTTTACACATGGGACCTGATTCCTGGGGGAGCCCTATCGCACCTGAATTGGCTGAGTTTCTTGCTTGGCGGAAGATGGCCGGATTGCAATCCCGAGTGCCTGAACGATGGCTACACCAATTTGATCGCTACTGTGCAGATCATCACGTGACACTGACCGCCTTAGCGCCTACGGTCTTTTCGCAGTTCATCGACGAGCGCGCGTTGGAATCGATCGCGACGCAGCAAACTCGTCTGCGACTTCTACGGCAATTTGCCGAATACCTCCGAAATCGGGGGATTCCCGTGCTGGGACCCACCGTGCCCCGGCATTCGTTTACGTATCCGCACCATCAACCCTACGTGTACACGGAACGGGAACTTCAAAAGCTCTTTACCGTGATTGACACGTGGGACTCGCCGTCGCATAGTCATTCGAATCGGACCGTAGTCGATCCCCTGTTATTCCGGATGGTCTATGGGTGTGGGCTGCGTATCATGGAGGCGCTTCGGCTACGCCGAAGCGATGTGGACCTCGCGTCGGGAGTGTTGCACATCCAGCAAGGCAAAAACCAAAAAGATCGCCTGGTCCCCATGGCGGACAGCCTCGTGGAGCGGTGTCGGACATATGCACACGCGATGCTTAGCGATACGGAGGACACGCCTTTCTTCCCAGGCCTTCATGGCGGCGGGTACGATTCCAGCACTATCTATCGCCGATTCCGGCAATATCTCTGGACAGCCGGAATTTCACATTCCGGTCATGGTCCCCGGGTCCATGACCTCCGCCACGCCTATTGTGTCCATCGGCTCGCGCACTGGGTGCGCGAAGATCAAGACTTAACGAACCTGCTACCGTATTTAGCGGTCTATTTGGGTCACTCTGATTTTCGCGGTACCGCTTATTATCTCCGACTCACGGCGGAATTGTATCCCGACCTGATGGACACCTTGGAGCGCGTCCATGGAACCATCATTCCTTTAGTACTCAGAGAGGAGTCCCAATGAAATCTCCCGAAAATGACTTTGCACGCGAACTGACGTCCTTTCTGGGTCAGTACTTACCTGGGCAACGAAATGCCAGTCGACACACCGTCGCGGCTTACCGCGACACCTTCAAATTATTCCTCCGCTACTGCCAGATCGTACACCAGATCCGCCCGGACCAATTACGGTTGAATCGCATCACCTATCCTTTGGTAGTGGGCTTTTTGGACTGGCTGGAACAGGACCGGCACAACAAAATTGCGACCCGCAACCAACGGTTAGCGGCCGTCCACGCCTTTTGCCTTTTCGTGCAAACGGATACTCCCGACCATCTAAATGAATGGCAACGCATTCTAGCCATTCCGCGGAAAAAGACACCGCGTCCGCTTATTCCCTTTTTGACAACCGACGAAATGACCATTTTACTTCAACAACCCCGATCCGGTTCCCGAGATCAAGTCCTGTTAGCCACCCTTTATGATACTGGGGCTCGAGTGCAAGAACTTCTCGATCTCACACCGCGAGACATTCGGTTGGATCCCCCCGCGGTGGTCACGCTACGAGGAAAAGGCCAAAAAACACGGCAAGTGCCGATTCTGCAGAATACGCGACAACTCTTGGAGAACTATTTGCGGAAGGCCCGGAGTGCTCCGGGCTATGCCGAACCGCCCGTGTTTCTGAATCAGTACCGGACGCCACTTACCCGCCGTGGAGTCTCCTATCTGGTAGACAAGTACGTGGAGCAAGCGCAGGGTGTCGTCGGATTCCATGTTCAGGACCGAATTACGCCCCACGTCTTTCGACACAGCAAAGCCGTCCATATGCTCCAAGCCGGAATTAATCTCGTGTATATCCGAGATTTTTTGGGGCATGCCACGATTACCAGCACAGAAATTTATGCCCGGGCCGATACGGCCATGAAACGGGAAGCGCTTGAAAAGGCTGACTTAGGTTTCGATGCAGGAGAACTACCAGCGTGGGACCGCGATGGGGAGTTGATGACATGGCTCGAAAATTTGTGCCGATGAACAGATGCGGTAATTATGTAACGGGATTGATCACCACAAGTTCCGTACAACTTGAGGCTGAGCCCGGGCTTCGCATAACAGAACCAAACCCATAATGGCGCTTATGCAACCGGTCGCATAAGCGTCATAGCTATTCGGTTCATTGCCTTCGACAATGGGTCGCCGATGGGGTCGATCTTAGTGTCGCGCTGCCTTATCTCTCGGCCTATCTCGGCC
>JAJYPK010000204.1:0-313 GCA_021795465.1 Bacillota bacterium | reverse complement strand
CCCGGGCTTCGCATAACAGAACCAAACCCATAATGGCGCAGGTCATGCAACGTGGTGGTTTGCGGCAGTCCGGCGGCACGGAGAATGCGCTTAAATCGTTTGGAAATCCCATCGGGATAAAATGGCGAACCATCTTCTTGGCAAAACACCAGATCATGGTTTTGCCACAGATCCGCGGCTTGACGCTGTTGTTTCTCTTGAGCCGTCTGATGGTCTTTCAAGATGGCCAACAATCCGGGCGACACGGCCACGGCCCGTTGACTCCGCTTGGTTTTAGGTTTGCCGGTGGTGGGCCCCTGGGAGCCCTTTGATC
>JAJYPK010000045.1 GCA_021795465.1 Bacillota bacterium | reverse complement strand
GGAGAGAGACCCGGTCCTCCGACCTCTTCCAGCAATGTGGGCCCAAATACCCCCAATTGTGCCAACCGTGCCACTAAATCTTGAGGGAATTTCTCTTCAAGCCACCATTGTCCCGCATAGGGACGAACCCAAGCATCAACGAACTTTCGTATCGGTTGCCGCACTTGAACATCTTCAGGGCTTAACGCGCTACCCAAATCAAAACAATCCTCAAATCGAGCCGAGAAATACGCATCAGCCATGTGTTGGCGCCTCCCTATCGGTCGCCACGGACTTCAAGATGCTATTGCGCACCATCATAGGCTGTATAGGGATGTTGTTGATTTGCACCATGTCCACTTTCAGAGCATCTTCGACGGCTGCCACAATCGCCGAGGGCGAGGGAATGGCACCGCTTTCCCCTACACCTTTGGCTCCCAGAGGGTTCAGAGGAGACGGTGTCGACAGATGCTGGATGGTCATATCCGGCACATCTCGAGTGGTAGGCAGCAAATAATCCATAAAACTCCCCGTCAGCAATTGACCCTCGTCGTCAAATCGGATCTCTTCCAAAAGGGCAGTGCCTATTCCACCCGAAATTCCTCCTTGTATTTGACCGGTCACAATTTTTGGATTAATGAGTGTTCCTGCATCATGCACAGCAGTATAGGACAAAATTTCTACTTTGCCCGTGACCCTGTCTACTGCGACAACAACCATGTGGCCTCCAGCCGCATAAGTCGCCCCTGCCGGTGTAAAGTATGTCGTGGCGGACATCCCTGGTGCGGTGGGGAGAGTATATGAACTACCAGGGAACTGACCGCTCGCGGCCAAGGCGAGATTGCCGAACGAGATACACCGTGTGGGATCCCCAACGACACGGATCGTGCCTTCAGCCATTTCCAACGGCTGGCCGGATTTCAATAGATAGGCTGCCAAGTCGATCATTTTCCCCCGCAGTTGGTCGCTAGCCAACTTGACTGCGCTACCAGCAACCACCGCAGTCCGACTCGCGAAAGTACCCGTGCCGTAGGCAATCTTCTGGCTATCTCCTTCTATGACATGCACCCAATCCATGGGTGCCGCAAATGCATCGGCGGCAATCTGTGCAAGAGTCGTTTCATGTCCCTGGCCTTGAGAAGCCGCTCCGGTTATGACCGTGATATGACCATCCGTACCAACGGTGACCGTAGCCCCTTCGTGCGGGCCCATTCCGGTATTCTCGATCCCGATCGCGATCCCCACACCTATAGCGCGGGCGCTGGTCGACTCCCCACCCTTTGCCTCTTGCCATCGAGCATATTCACCAGCCTCCTTCAGCATCTTGAGTAACGCGGGATAGTCCCCACTATCCAACACCATAGGGGTCCCTTCACGGGACATGAGGCCAGTGGCGTAAGGAAATTCCGACGGCTGAATTAGATTCCTTTCTCGAATAAGGGCGCTGTCCAAATCTAAAACTGCCGCCGCACGATCCAGCAGTCGGTTGATCACCATGGCGGCCTGGGGCCGGCCTGCTCCTCGATAAGGGGCTAGCGGTGTCGTGTTCGTGTAAACCACGGTTCCTTTACACGAATAATTGGGCACTTTGTATGGTCCTGGGATAAGGGTCGAAGTGATAATCGGAACAATGACGCCCCACGGCACGTAAGCCCCAGTATTAGCGAGAAATTCATCGGTAACGCTGAGGATGCGCCCATCATGTGTCAAACCCATTTTCGCATGATGCAACTGCTCACGCTCATGCACGGATGTCAATAGATGTTCAAGGCGATCCTCAATCCACACCACAGGGCGACCCATTTCCCGGGCGACCCATGCGATGAGAAAGTCTTCCACATAAAAAGGCTCTTTGGCCCCGAAAGCGCCACCGACATCTGGAGCTTGGACACGTATCTGGCGCTCATTGATCTGGAACAATTCCGCATAAATACGCTGCATCATATGCGGTGTCTGCGTGGCCGCATAGACATGCAATTCAGGTTCGTTGCCGGCCTCATTCCACTCCGCAAGGAGCCCGCGTGTTTCGATGGGTGCACAACTAACCCGCCCCATTTTAATATCGCAGGTCACCACAACAGGGGATTGGTTCATTGCCTCCATCGCGTCTCCAACATCTTGCATAATGATGGCCGCCTGATTGCTAGGGTGCTGAGAATGTACACGGGGAGCGCCTTTTTGCATCGCGCGTGTCATTTCTGCGACACTCGGCAAGAGTTCATATTCCACTTGGACGGCTGCCACCCCATCTTCTGCGTGATACCGACTATCCGCCACCACCATAGCAACCGGTTCTCCCACGTGATGCACTTCTCGTCCAAAGGGTGTTTGGGTAATCGCGTCAAGTGTGCTATAGGGAAAGAGCAAGGGTAATGGAGGAAAAAGATCGCTGTCAACGCTATAAATTCCTAACACGCCTAGGACTTTTTCTGCTTGTTTCACGTCTACCGCCTTAACACGGGCGTGCGGATGTGGAGAACGCACAAACGCAACGTAAGCCATCCCGGGACGGTAAATATCCGCAATATACTGTCCATGCCCTCTAAGTAAACGCCCATCGTTGACCCTCCGAACATCTTGCCCCACGTAATTCATTCAGCCTCATCTCCCCTCGGTCTATGCTCTAACCCCAGTCGTATCCACCGCAATATATCCTGAGGCCTTATGGGCAATGTTGTAAACGCTTCGGGTGGAGCACTAATAGCATCCGCAATCGCATTGGCCAGAGCAGGCGCGACGCCGACGGCTCCCCCCTCTCCCGCACCCTTCACACCCATAGGATTGCTTGGTGCCGGAGCATCTTCTGTCACGACCACCTCGATATCCGGCACCTCGCACATTCCCGGGATCAGGTAATCCATAAACGTCCCCGTTTGTAGTTGGCCTGTCTCATCATAGACGAGTTGTTCCAACACGGCTCCTCCTATGCCTTGAGCAACGCCCCCCATAATTTGGTCACGGACCATGTCCAAATTTATCGCCTTCCCCACATCATAGACCACCCCATATCGCACGATATGCACAGCACCGGTCTCGGGGGATACGTCAACTTCGCACGCATGCACCCCATAAGGATAGGTCATCGCAGTCGCCGTGAATCTCTGGGTAACGTCGAGCGGTACTTTTTGCGTTTCTGCCCTGTGGAGCACTTCGCGATAGGATACGGTCCGTGTTCGTCCGCTCACTTTGATACCGGATGGGTGCATCACCATTTTGGCGCCATTGCCTATCACATCAGACAAAACAGCGACAATTCGACGCTTCAGTTCGGCAGACGCCAGATACGCTGCTGACCCCCCCACTACCGTTCCGCGACTCGCGAAGGTGCCAAATCCCTCTGCCACCCTATCGGTGTCCCCATAAATGACATGGATTCTGTCCCTGTCCACACCGAGTTCCTTTGATACGACCGTCGCCAACATGGTTCCTGTGCCTTGGCCTAAGTCCGCCAACCCCGTAAAGCACGCCACCGTCCCATCATCCTGCAACACCAGGCGTGCGTCTTCATAAGGTCCTAATCCCGATTTTTCCACAACGAATGCAAACCCTAATCCGCGCAAGTGACCCGTATGAAGAGCTTCGCTTTTTCGCTGAGAAATAGTCTCACTCTCCATCAAATTCGAGGCGCGTAGCAAAGCCGCGGGATAGTTGCCCGAGTCGAGTTCCACCTCGTGGCCCAATGCCTTCAGCCCATTGGAATAGGGCAACTGGGTCGCCTGCAATAGATTGCGCTGCCGCACCACAAGGGGATCTAAATGCAACGTGGCCGCGATGGAATCCATCAGTCGTTCCCGAACAAAGGTCCCTTCAAAACGTCCTGGCCCACGGTAAGTGCCTGTGGGTGTCTTATTGGTTAGCACCACATGAAGCTCGGTGTCTAAGGCAGCCCAGTCGTAAGGTCCGGGAAGCATGGCCTGCGTCAGTTCGGGTACAGTCACTCCATGCGTGCGAATATAAGCCCCCGTATCGACCCAGATATGGTCGGCAAGGCCCATCACATGCCCCATGTCGTCAAATCCCACTTCCACTTCATGATGCTGTTCACGTGAGTGATTGGCGGCCTGAAAATGTTCCATGCGGTCCTCAATCCACCGTACGGGGGTCTGCAAACGTTGAGCTAAGAACGGGATGAGATAATCCTCCGGATAAAATTCCCCCCGGATGCCAAATCCACCTCCCACCGCCACCTCTACATAATGGATGTGCTCCAAAGGCACCTTAAGCAAATCGGATAACAGACGGCGGTTGAAAAATACCACTTTGGTCGGTCCGTACACTGTCAGCCGTTCCGCTTCTGGGACAGCTAGCAAACCACGAGTCTCCAAGGGCATTCCGGTATGCCGTTGAATAGAGAAATGCATCTTTAATCGTCTGGGTGCAGCCGCGACCGCCTCACTACCTAATCCCTTTTGATGATGACGGTGATACACGTGGTTGGCTGTTAAGCCCTCAAACAGCGGGGCACTTGCCATGGCGGTATCTACCGATGCCATGGCAGGTAGGGGACTATAATCTACGCGCAGCGTGGATGCGGCATCTTCGGCCAGATAACGAGATTGTGCGACAATAACCGCGATGGGTTCTCCGACATATCGTACCCGGTCCCGCGCTAATGGATGTTGTAGCGCCTGCACTAATTCTGGTGATGAGGACAGGCGCATAGGGATGGGGCCCACCCCCTCTGGCAAATCCGCCGCCGTAATCACGGCCACTACCCCCGACAGGGACGACGTTGCCATGGTGTCAATGGCGTCAATTCGGGCGTGGGCATACATACTCCGCACAACCACCGCTTCCACCATGCGGGGAACAGTCAAATCTGCGACGAATGTAGCCGTGCCACGTAATAGAGTGGGGTCTTCCTGACGTCTCATGGCTTCACCTCTTCGTGACAGAGTTTTCACTCGCGTTGTCGGCATTTGCCGTCCGCTCAATGGCATTGACAATATTTTGATACCCGGTACAACGGCAGAGATTCCCTGATAGGGCTTCACGTATTTCTAGGCGACTGGGATGTGCATTGTTGTTCAGTAAGAATTGTGCCGTCATCAGCATTCCCGGCGTACAGAACCCGCATTGCAAAGCATGGTCCTCAGCGAACGCCTCTTGCAGAGGAGACAGCACGCCATTGGGACCCGCTAATCCCTCAACCGTTTGAATGCTTTTGTTTTGCGCTTGCACGCCTAGCATTAGACACGACCGTACAGGACGGCCATCCAGGAGAACTGTGCAGGCTCCGCAGGCACCATGCTCACATCCCAAATGTGTCCCGGTTAGGTGGAGTATGTCCCTCAGCACATCGGCAAGTAAAAGGCGTGGTTCCACATCAATCACGCGGTAACATTGGCCGTTGACCGACAAGGTATACGATGCGCGGTAGCTCATATGATTTTCTATCATGGTAGTGTCCTCCTTGGAACAACATGTCCCCTAAAAATTAGGAACCTCAACGTAAAACTTGGCGCCCAATACCCTCTGTGGATTTTTCACTGAAAGCGCCGTCTAATGTTGGCGGTTTCTATCCTGTTAGAGCTAGAAGTCCCTTTTCACGAATTGCATCCTCACGAGTCCTTTACCTTCTGAAGGCCGTCGACCAATGCACGAGTACTTAATGTAATCGCTAGATCCTTCCGGTACGCACTATCAGCATGAATATCGCCGTCGGGCTCCAAATCCTGGCAAATCTCTTTCATCAGGCGCTCAATGTCCTCCGGCAGAGGTCGGCTCCCTACTAAAGGGGCAAGACTAGCACTCATATCTAGAGGAGTCCCCCCCACTCCTCCCAAGGTTAAACGAGCATCGGAAATGCATCCATCCTCGTCCATAGTCACTTGAGCGCCCGCTACAGCAATAGCAAAATCTCCATGCCTTAATGCAAACTCTTGAATAGATTGCCCGGAGCGACCAGGGAGAGTAGGGATAGTTATTTCTGTAAGGATTTCTGTGGGTTCCATGCTCGTCATCAGGTAGGCAAGAAAGAACTCAGCAGCGGGAATTGTGCGCGTCGCGTGTTTTGATTGGAGGGTCATCCTGGCATTCAGTAAACTGGCCACCAAAGGCAACTCCGCAGACGGGTCGGCATGCGCCAGGCTCCCGCCAAGTGTCCCTCGGGAACGAATAGCAACGTGCCCTATCAAGCGCTCCGCCTCGGTGATAATCGGCACGTTCTTCGAAATAAGAGGAGAAGTCTCCAATTGATAGTGACGCGTGAGAGCTCCAATCTTAATATGATTAGTATCAGGACTAATAAAATTTAAATCACTGTCTAGTTCATTTAGGTCGATTAACACGTCGGGGGTGGCCAACCGCATATTCAACACAGGTATGAGGCTTTGCCCGCCAGCCAAGACTTTAACGGAGCGTCCTTCTTCCGTTAACTCCCACAATGCCTCCAGAGCGTCCTCAAGTGTTGAGGGCGTGTATAACTGAAATGCGCACGGTTTCATTATCTCCCCTCCTTAGCGGTCTCGGTTCTGATTGCCGAACACGGGTGGACGTTTCTCTCTAAAGGACTTCACGGCATTCCGGAAATCATCCGTCTCAAAACAACGTGTCGCTTCTTGGGCATCATTGCTGATACGGCTCATAAGAGTATCCGTCACGAGATGACGCACAGCCGCTTTTGTCCACGACAGGGTCAGGGGCGCCCGCTGCACCAGTAACTCCGCTAATACACCGGAGGCGTCCAAAAGAGCCGGGTTATCCTCAGCAATTTGGTAGAGGACTCCCATGGCGTAGGCTTCTTGAGCCGAAATTAGGCGTCCTGTCATCAGCAAGTCCACTGTGGCGGAGGTGCCTACCACATCCCAAAGTCGGGCAATATGTCCGTAGCCGGGTGTAATCCCCAACTTGGATGCAGTGATCCCGAGTCGGGCACTACGTGTGGCCAATCGGAAGTCACATGCTACGGCCAGTTCCATACCAGCGCCAACCGCAAAGCCGTCAATGGCGGCGATTACCGGTACAGACACGCTTTGCACGGCCATGCAGGCATTGTCGACGGAGGCAAATGATGCTTGCGCAGCAGCGGCTGTCGCTTTGCTTGACTCGAATTCCAAGATGTCTGCGCCTGCTATAAAGGAGCCTCCCTGTCCACTGATAATAATCACACGCACTCCAGACGGAACAGCATCTTCAATCAATTGCGTCAGGTCTTTCCACATAGCATCGGTCATCGCGTTTCGTTTCTCTGGACGATTAATCCATATCCATCCGATGTCGCCCCGAGCCTCCCACCTCACTTGCTCGCTCATTCAAACGCACCTTCCTGTCTGAGACGCTCGATCTGTTCGGAATCCATGTTCAAGAGCCTGCCGAGTACTTCTGCCTGGTTGGCATTGAATTCGGCGACTACGGCTTCTGCCTCCATCGGCCTCCCGTTAATGTGAAGTGGAGAACCTACAACTTTCAACCGCGTTGAGCCGAACTGCACCTCGGAAAACATTTCCCGGGCCAGTAATACCGGATCGTCAGCGGCGTCGGATACCGTATTCACTCGGCCGACAGGGACCCCGGCCTCTTCAAAGAGGTGGATCCACTCATCACGAGAACGTTCTAGAAATATCGGATCCAGGATCTGTTCCAATTGCGCAATGTTACGTACACGGTCAGTCGCTGTCAGAAACATTGGCTCATTGGATAACCATGGTTTTCCAATCACTCCAGTAAATTTAATCCAGTGCGTCTGTGTACTGGTCGCCACAACGAACCGACCATCTTTCGCTGAAAAGCATTGAAAGGGAGCCAGCACCGGATGCCGTGAACCGTTTGCCTGCGGGACTTCCTGTGTCGCAAAGAACCGGGCAAAGGAATTTTCGAGTAAGGCGACCTGAGTATCTAACATGCTGATATCGATGTAGGTAGCGTGGCGCTCGGCAGAGGCCGGGACTAGTGCAGCCAGAATAGCAATCGCCAGATATAGGCCCGCGCCAATGTCTCCCACTGAGAATCCCGACCGTAAAGGAGGGCCGCCCGGTTCCCCCGTTAACGACATCGTCCCGGCCATGGCCTGGATAATGAGGTCTAGCGCGGGTCGACCAGATTGGGACCCAGAATGTCCAAAACCTGAACACGCAGCATAGATGATTGCTGGATTCCATTCCCGTAAAACGTCGAACCCTACTCCCAATCGGTCAGCGACACCAGGCCGGTAGTTCTCGACAATGACCGCAGAATGCCGAACAAGCTCGGCAAATATCTGCCGACCCCTATCATTTTTCAAATTCAGTGCCAAGCTCTTCTTCCCACGGTTGACGCTAGCAAAATACGTGCTGTGCCCATCAATAAGCGGCCCATTCCCACGAGCTTTATCCCCACCGGGTTGTTCGATCTTGATGACTTCTGCACCAAGGTCCGCCAAAATTTGTGTCGCATAAGGTCCGGACAGCAGTTGGGTCAGGTCCAAAACACGAACACCGTGCAGTGGTTTCATCTTTTCCTCCCGAATTTTGCGTCGTCATGTTTATGCTTTTAGTCTGCTCCTTCAGTAGGCACCGCTCTTTACGGCGAGATCAAACTGACAAGTTCGACCAGACATCCTGATAATCCTGCGGGATCGATGAACGCAATGCGGGTTCCTTCGGCGCCGGGACGCGCACTCTGATCCCATAGTGGAATTCCTTTGAGAATCATCTCCGTTAGATCGTTGTCGATGGAATCGGTTCGGAAAGCTAGATGCTCAATCCCTTCGCCCTTGTCTTCGAGAAATCGCCACGCCGAGCATGTGGGACGGTGCGGTTGTAACAGCTCAATCTGCGGACCATTCTCTTGGCCATTGGTCGGTATCGGCAAAAAGGCAATGGTCAACAAGCCATTGTCGTAGTCCTCAATGCGACTAACCGATAAACCGAGTACCGCCTGATATTGGTCGATGGCTTGAGTCAGGTCTCGCACGATAATCCCGATGTGATCCAATCCAAGCACCATGACGCGTCCCCCCCGTTACAAGAATTGGCGTTGTCCATATCCTATGTGGCCCAAATTTTCGCGCCGATCACGCACAAGATCATTATATTGACCAACAGATTTAGCGCGTGCCTCCTCGATGTCTATCTCAGCTACTTGGGATTGGGCCATTGTTCCCCCCAATGGCCCTGCCGCCACCATCCCTGACGGTTGCACGGCGATACTGGCTCCCAGATAGGTCACCCCGTATTCGTGCCCTACCCGGTCAGCACAGACAAATGCCAAACGATTGCAGTAGGCATGGGCGATCACCAAATGATTCTGAAGGCAATAGCCGCTGTCCTCCCACAATATTGGCTTACCCATGGATGTCCATGTCGTGGGGACCGCCACCACATCCGCTCCTTCGTCAGCCAGCCGTTGCACGGCCTCTGGAAAGCGTAGATCGTAGCAAATCAGCAACCCCACGGTAACATCCAGATCCTTCAAATACGCCGTCACCGAAAGGGTACCTGGGATTAGCCACTGTGTTTCCCAGTTGAAGAGATGGATCTTACGGTACTTGGCTACCACTCCTGAGGACCCGACCAGCACAGCGGTATTATAAATGCCGCGGGCATCTCTCTCCAGGATCCCCCCCACTATATATCCCTGGTACTGGTACGCTATTGTCTGCCATTGCTGAACACTCTCACTGTGATCAAGATCTTCGCTCAAAGCTTCCACCATGTCTCTTGACGACGGAAAGTAGCCTATATTCGTGAGTTCTGGTAAAACTACGAGTTTCGCTCCTCGCTCAAATAGTGTCCGAATTTCCGCACCGGACTGTTCGCGATTGTCAGCCGTGCGGTTGGCGTCCGCGTCAATTCTCAGTTGAACTATACCGACCCGCAATGACATCCCTCCTAGATATCCATCTAGATATCCATAATGGCTTTACGTTGATTGCCGTCGATATTGATGCTAGTCCCATGAACAAATCGCGCTCGATCGGATGCGAGGAAGGTCACGACATCAGCCACTTCTTGGGGTGAGGCAATACGCCCAAAAGCAATGGACTTCATCGCCACCTCATCAGCCAGTTCTACCGTAATGCCTTTGTCCCGAGCAAACTCCTTGGTCAAACCAGCCCATCGCCCAGTATCCACAGGCCCGGGATTGACGGAAACAATGCGCACATTGTGCCGACCGTACTGATCCGCCAGGGCTTGCATGGTGGCCGCCACAGCCGCATTCGCCGCAGTGCCGGTAATCTCCCAATACGACGGTTTAACTCCGTCGTTGCCGTTCACGTTGACAATCACACCACCGCCCTGTTTGACGAACTTGGGAATCACCATCTTTGCCATACGCACGTACCCTAGAAATTTCAATCCAAGAGCCGCAGACCATGTTGCATCGTCGATCTCTTCCAAAAGTCTGCCCGGCGCCGCCCCCGCACAGTTCACTAGTATATCGATAGCCCCTAGTTGCTGGATCACTTCGCTCACCGCTCGTGCGGCCTCGGATTCTCGCTGAAGGTCCGCTACCGCTAACACCACGGTGGCTAGTGGAGCCCTTGCTAAAATAAGATTGCGTGCTTCTTCCAACGTCTCTCGTGTACGGGCTACAAGCCCTAACCTTGCGCCCTCTGTGGCCATGGTCAAGGCGGTTTGCCGGCCGATACCCCGGCTTCCTCCCGTAACCAAAACATTTTTTCCTTCCAGTCCTAAGTTCACGATAACCCTCCTCGCAGCTCATAACAGTTGGCTAGAAGATTGAGAGCAGACAAGTCAGCCATCCCTTTGTTGAGCACGCTATTTTCCAGACCTTTAATCATGAACCCCATCCTCTAGCATGGCCACGACTCTTGCGGGTCCACCATCACCTCCCACCACCCGCAACGGTAACGCAACCAAAGTAAAGGGGGCATTTCCTACTTGGCCTAAATTGATAAGATTCTCCATCAACAGGATCTCCCTGCCCAGAAACACGTAATGATTGGGATAGGGGAATTCGCTATCGACGGCAAAATCGAGACCTAGGGCGACAATTCCTGCATCCGCTAACCACTTTGCTGCGTCTTCGGCGAGATAAGGGTTCCCGGTATACAAGTCGGCCTGGTTCCAGTGAAAGGTCGCCCAGTCCGTACGCAAGAGAACGCGCAGACCTTGTAGAGCAAGAGCATCGATCCCTGCAGTCAAAAGATTATCAAGGGTAATGGCATGGCGTTCCGTACCAAAATCAGTCAGGTCCACCACAAGGGCTGGTCCGATAAACGTTTCTAATGGGATCTGATCAATGGTCTTTGCTTCGGGGAAAAAATGATAGGGGGAGTCGATATGGGTTCCGGTGTGAATACTAAATTCTACCAGGGTATTGGACCGGCCCTCTTTGGCATGGGTCGTCACTGACTCAAAATGGATCCGTGGATGACCGTCTAGAGGCTGTACTTCGCCCCCCCAAGGAACCGTCAGATCAATCAGCGTCATGTTCCGTAACCTCCTTAGTTGAACTGGTGAAACGCCATTATTCCTCGCCCACCGGATGTATAGACTTCAACCCCTCAAGTACCAGGGGCAGGGAATCCATCACGTGGTCCATCGCTCGCGACCGTGCTAAAGCTTCATTCCGTGTCTTTATGGCCTTAAAGATCAAATGATGTTGGCGTAGAGTTTCGATGGGTCGTTCACGTCGTCCCGACCACGACAGTGTGCGAAACAGATTGACCTTTGCCCGCAATTTGCTCAACATATCACCCAAACTCTCGTTGTCGCTGGCAATCGCCACCAAGTCATGAAACCTGTTGTTGAGTGAAATTACTTGGGACAGTTCCTCATTATTCAACGACTCCTCAGCAGTGTTAAGAGCCTCGGTTATTTCTATCAAGCGGGCCGCGTCGGACTTATGTGTGGCTTTAGCGGCCGCGAAACCCTCTAGCTCGGCACGCAGTTCATAAAAATCCGTAATCTCTTTCGCTGTGGGGATAGGGATCCGGAACCCCTTTCGCGACTCCAAGATAAGTAGCTGTTCTTGCTCCAACATTCTCAACGCTTCCCGAATCGGCGTGCGGCTAACGCCAGTCATCTCCGTAAGTTCCCGCTCTCGCAGACGTTGCCCGGGCATGAAATGGCCCGTTAAAATTAAATTACGGATATAGTGATACGTTCCCTCGGTCACACTGCTGAATTGAAGATACTGTGATTCAGTCATATCTGCCTCCACCTAGAAAAGTCTAAGATTATCCCACTTCCGCTGGAAGTTCCCCTTCTCCATGATTGCGGTGCTCCAAAGCCCAAAAGATCACGGAAGCCACAATGAGTCCTAAGTAATAACTAATGTCCCCGCCCTCCATCATTTTTGAGATGGGCCCCTCAAACAGCGTGGTATCCATGAAAGGAATAATCATCACGAGTCCGACGATAAAAGCCGTAAGAGCCGACCACCTCACGGGCGGAGCCATCATAGCCGCTTTGGTGCTCAATTCGCCTAGCCACGCCCCGACCAGAGTAATGCCAATCCATGGAGCAATCCAATAGGAAATGAGCAACAAGAAGTTTTCGTAAAACATCAGCAAGTGACTGCTAGAAAACCACGCCACCATCCCTCCGACAATCGCAATAGTGGCCCCAACGTAAGGCCTTAGCGATGGCAAATCCAGCGTCAAGAACGACATGGTGGACGTATAGGAATTCAGGGCATTCGCTGTCATAGTGCCCAGAACAATGGCTAGTTCCGCCAACGATGCAAACTTTCCCATCAAATGCTGGACGATGCCTACGGCAGACAAATTTCCTAAACCGATGGACCCCGCCACACCGCCCACGACCTCGACCCACACGCACGATAGCCACGACCCCCAGAACGTCAACCAGAAAACGCGCCGACGAGATGTGTTGTCGGGAAGATATCGTGTGTAATCCGATACATACGTAGACCAACTAAAGGAATAGCTAGCCACGGCCGCCAAAAGCAAGAGGAACGCTCCATAGTTTCCACCGGCCGTCGTTTTGATAGCTCCCCAGTTCATGATAGCCCCAATCGTTAAAGCGATAAACAAAGCGCACTGGACATAAGCCATCCAGTGCTCAAAACGGTGAATCACGTGGTGACCCAAATAGACAATAGCGCCTTGGGCAATAATCATTACGATAAACGCTAGTCCGATATTCATGTGAAGCAATGCCGCTAATGCTGTTCCTCCTATGGCAGTATTGACAATGTACCATCCTAAAGACGAGATGGCGTTCATTCCTGCAGGAAGGTAGTTCCCCTTATGGCCAAACAATCCCCGTGACAACGGCATCTGGGCCAAACCATAACCAACTCCCGCTTGCGCAGTCAGTCCCAGCAGAAGAGATGCAATAACATTCCCTACAACCACCGCCCATACTGTCTGCGAGAGATTTAGGCCCAGTACCGGGCCCAACACTCCCACCAAGAACGGAGGCATGCCTAAATTGGCTGACCACCACAGAGTAAATTGCTGACGTGGAGATCCCCGTCGTTTGTCTTTCGCAATGGGTTCGATTCCCATCGAGTCCCTCGTCGTTGTGGATCCGCTCATTTTTCCACCCCCTTAATATTCGGGATATTGTATACCGCAATTGCCTATTTGCGGGTCAATCCCGTCAATTTTCGACCCAGCACCAACATCTTCTGATACCATCTGACGTATTGCTAATTTAACCAAACGCAAAAAGACGAAGTGGGCTCATAGCCAAGCCGATTCAACTCTTACGACGCCCCGCGAAGTCCTAAATGGTTTGACTAGCCAATTATCAAACTAGGGAGAATCATACCTGTCGGGATCGCTGTTACCCAACCCGAATCCTTGTTATATCGAGCGATTAACGACTCATCTTGGGATACTCCAAGCTCGATGACCGTCTCTCTGCTCAATCCGAATGTAGTAATACGAGAATTCCTGCGAATCTGGTTGAAAACTACTCGTTCAAGCCGCCGATGTTCACATTGAGAATGCCATTTGTACCGTGAATTCTAATGGTACACTCTGCTATCTTGGATGATGAATATTGTATGCAATATACGAGATGCACTTAGTTTAGAATGTTGCAACTAGATTGTCAATGACATTTTGAACGTTTGGCGTTGGCCTCTTCAACAGTCCTGAGGATAACGAAAAGGGATGCGAAAAAGCCCTCGATTTGCATGCCAGATGGTCATCCGACTCCCCGAACGCATTGAATACCACGACGTCCCCGAGAAACAAAAGTGGTGTGGAATGTACCAGGAATGGTATCAAGCAGCCATATTTGTTTCCCAAACGAGAACGGTCTTCCCGTCACGTGATGCATTCCCCCATGGTAACGTCCGAATCCTGCCCGCGCTTTCATCGTGGGCTCCTTTGGTGAGATCGGTTGTGTCATGGATCGGATTCGTCAGAAAGTAGGGCGATGGTAGGTATGGAGCAAGTCGATTAAGTTGTTTGCCGTGGAAGTGTTCCCCACACAATGACTTGAAAGGAATGGCCGGCGTAACAGAAGCAGAAGTGGTTTCGGGAGCAAAGGGCTGGTGTCGCAAATTCCTCCAACCCATCCACCCATCGATGCTACACGAGGTACATGTGGACCCCGTAAGGTGCCGGAAAATTTATTGACGCACCTTGACGATCCGTAAATCGTGTTTTGCCAAATTGTTATCCAACCGAACGGTAAGGTCATCGAAAAAACACAAGACGTCCCGCTGGTTTCACGGGCATCATCATCACCTCGCCGACCTTTATACCCCTAACGATAGCAGGTCGATTCGATGATGTTCGACACTATTTATCGAAGTCCGAAGTAATACGTGCAAGGCGTAGCTAACCAGTTACGCAAAAACCTAACCGGAAAGATTTCCTGGATCCGCTCGATATTACAGGAAGGGTGGTCACCGTTCCGCAAAACATCCGCAATCCCTATCCATCCCATTCGCGTGGGTTCATGCTACACTAAAAGAGAATTCCTACCAATTTCCTCTCTCCTGAAGGAGGCTTGTACGAACTATGAACATTGAACATAAAGTCGCGCTCATAACCGGTGGTGGCACCGGCCTCGGTCGTGTCGTTTCTGAATCTCTGGGTCAGCGCGGCGCCACCGTTTGGGTCAATTTCAACCGCTCCGCCCAGGACGCTGAAGAAACCGCTGAGGCTATTCGTCAATCGGGAGGCACGGCCTTCGTGGTAGAGGCAGACGTTAGCCAGTCAGCTGATGTCACGCGCATGTTTGACACCATTGCTCAGAGGAGCGGAGGGGTAGACATCCTCATTGCCAACGCAGGAACCACCGTATTTAAGGAGTTCGACGACCTGGAAGGAGTGAGCGAAAAAGACTGGGACGATGTGTTTGACGTGAACGTCAAAGGTACTTGGCTCACGGCTCGGGCCGCAGCCGCCCAAATGAAGCACCGGGGCCAAGGACGAATAGTCACCGTTTCCTCCGTGGCCGGCTTAAAGGCGCAAGGCTCAAGCCTTCCCTACTGTGCCTCCAAGGCTAGCGTGATCCATATGACCCGGGTTCTAGCCAAGGCTCTGGCTCCCCACATTCTAGTCAACAGCGTCGCGCCAGGCTTATTGGATACGCGCTGGAGCCGGGGGCATAGCCCGACCACCATCAAATCCTTTATGGACAGTTCCCCGCTTCACAGAATACCGACGCTCGCCGACGTCACCCAGCAAGTGCTCACCTTGGTGGAAACCGACAGTATGACCGGCCAAGTGGTTATCGTGGATGCCGGCGTCACGCTTTAGGCGTCTCCCGAACACTATCCTCGAAGCATCGACCTTCAACACTCTATAGTCTCCCCTTTCTTAATGGTGATGGTTCGTGGATTCCTCCCCGGCTGGTGGAAGAGCGGGCAAATCCGTAGGTCAGGTCCGACCCGACCCACTGTAGTAAGATTCGAGACCGTCCATCTCCCAAAGTCAATCCACCCGATACTGAGCGACCGTATCCGCATTTAGTTCCACTCCCAGCCCGGGATTGGAGGGAAGTTGTAATTGGCCGTCGTCAACGGGGATCGGTTCCGTGAGTAGCTCGTCCCGATTCCAGCGTCGCCGCTGCCAGATGAAGGTTCGCGACCAATGCCAAGGCGTCAGCCGAGTAATGAGGAATAAATGGGAGCCCGAAGGCGCGCTAGCGTCGCGATGCGCCGCACCTCGGTCACACCACCGGCCCAAATACAGTCCGACTGCACAATGTCCACGGCTCCCGCTATAATGAAGTCCCGCATGCCATAGAGGCTCGTTTCGGTTTCGTATCCTGCAATCGGGATATCGAGAGCTTGGGCCAACCGCGCCGACACAGCAGGCTGATCGGTAGAAATGGGTTCTTCGAAGAAATCCACGCCCAGTGCCTCCAAACGCCGCCCCCACCAGAGTGCTTCCGGATAGGTGAGCGCATTGTTCGCATCCACCCCCAAAAAGAAATCTTCACCCCCCTCTTCTCGCTCCACCTGAAGCCGGTGAAGATCTTCTATCCGGTCCAGTCCACCAATTTTTAGTTTCATGCCACGAAATCCCCGGGTCAGCACCTGACGCACCTCTTCGCGAAGCCCTTCCAGACCTTTACCCGGTCGATAATAGCCCCCCGTTACATAGGCTGGCATGGCGTCCTGCTCACCCCCGAGAAACTTCCATAGGGGTACACCCGCGTCTTGGGCAGTTAAGTCCCAGAGAGCGGTGTCTACACCGCTCAAGGCACACATCAGTAGCCCGCGCCGTCCCAGCCGAAAGTTGACCTGATACATGCGTTCCCAAAGCGCCGAGGTGGCACGGAGATCGCGTCCCTCAATCAACGAGGCCAACAACTCCTGAACGATGGTCGACACGGAGACCAGTGCCCCGTAGGCATAACATTCACCGCGACCAACCCGGCCATCGTCACTCACCACCTCCACAATCAACACATCCATCGGATGTTCGGCACCCATTTTCACGGCCAATGCGTCCCGATCTAACTGATCCCCTCGATAGCTGAGAGGGATAGTATGAACGGCCTTGATTTTCATTTTTGTTACTCCTTCCCCCGAGGAAATGCTGGGGGCTCCTCCTGTGATAACATGCTATACATGAACGGCAGACCAAACCTACCCGATTCCCCTAATTGATTTTAGATCCAATGATCTCACTGGTTGTTTTAATTTTATAATTTAAACAAACTAAGCAAGGTTTCCCAATATAGCGTCTCGACATTACTTTTTTATGAGTAATCTCGCAACATTGCAGGGATTCCTGACTTAGGGGATAATACTTCACAAGTACACGGGGAGGAATGATACCGTGCAGTGCACATCCCGTAACCAGGCTATCAAACACCGTTGGGACCTTCTCCATTTGTGCTTTAAGGAATCCCTACCCATAACTGACCTCAACCGAGCGGACGTAGCGCGTCCTTGGGTGCCTATGCTCAAATCGCCACACCACACCAATCTCTGTCCAAGTCCGAGGCCCGATAAGATCATGCTAAAACTCAGCAATGGTTCGGTCCGATGATTGGGGTATGGGCGGACGACTTAAGCGGAGCACTGGACACCGGGGTCGTATTTGGACGCCATATGCCAACCCAGGTATGGTCCCAACTACCTGTAGAAAAGCCCCTGAAGAATGGTGCCATGGTCGTCAACGCCAACACCCGCCATCTCACGCCAAGCGGTGTCTTTGAGCGTTATCGAACCATTCCTGCGTCGGTTTTATCAGCCGATCGACACTATCTCAAAGTCGATTCCACGCTCCGAGGCCCGGTCGGGGCCTCGATCACAGCGTTACTAAACCGACTCCCCCAATATCGGGGGGCACTTTTGTGCTCGGCATTCCCGAAAAACCACCGCATCATTGTCAAAGGGCGCCTTCTCGTCGATAGTCAACCCGCCCACCACACCGCCTTGGCCGATGATCCCAAGAACCCCCTGACCACGGACAACATCGCTGACGTGCTTCGAGCGACGACTGAGTGGCCTCTAGTGACAGTGCCAACCACCGCGTTCGGCGACACCGATTGGTCGCAAACCGCCATCTTCATCGCCGATGCGACCTGCACCACGGATTTAGAACAGTTGGCGGACATTCTCGTTGCCCATCCGAACCTCTTGCCGGTGGGATCGGCGGGATGGGCGGCAGTTTTGGCCGCCCGTTGGAAAACCACACCGCCGCCCGACGCCGAATGGGGCACTTTTGACGGAATTCTAGCCGTGGTCGGGTCCCGCCACCCGGTATCCCGCCGTCAGGTAGGCCAAGTCCGGAATCAGGCGGACTGGAGCATCAGCAAAGGCGATGGCACGGTTATGGCCCGGCATCATATCTTCATGACGCCAGAGCCTAACCATGACCATCCAGAGCAGGCCCTTGAAAAGTTGGCAGAGACTGCTGCTCAGGTTCTTACGAAATCCAACCGGCGAGTCTTGGTGGTGTCGACCGGCGGGGACACCACGTTGGCGCTCACCCGACATCTCAATATCGAGACGCTCTTACCATTGACGGAACTAGAACCGGGGATTGTCCTCAGTCGAAGCCTCGGGAACAGGCGCCCCATTTATCTCATATCGAAGTCGGGCGGGTTTGGCTCGCCGCACTTTTTCCCCAACTTAGCACAAACGTTTATCCGGATGTCGAACACGGCTAGCTCTGACCACCCCGTGCAACAGAGGTGATGAGCAGTTTTTAGGAGGAGATATTGATGAACACCACGGTGCTCGCGATTACGATGGGAGATCCGGCGGGTATTGGCCCGGAATTAGCAATCTTAGGGGCGTTAACCCTCACTCGAGACGACGGTGTGCCCACGGTGATCATCGGCGACCAAGGCCGATTGGAGGCGGCCGCATCGATTCTTTACCAACACAGGCGGATTCCGTCCCTTCCGGGCTTCACCCCGGTGGCGGACCGGTCAGAAATCGAGGCTTTAACGGGATCCCCTACGACCCTCGGCGTGGTAAACCTCAACAACGTGCCACAATCCCACCCATGGGGAAGGGTCTCGGAAATTGGGGGCGAAGCCAGCTTCGCCTATGTGAAAAAGGCGGTGCAGTTGGCGCAATCCGGCGTAGTTGATGCCATGTGTACGGCTCCCATCCATAAAAAGGCTTGGGAATTGGCCCAAGTACCCTTCCCGGGCCACACCGAAGCGCTAGCCCAGCTATCCGGCGCCCCGCATTACACCATGATGCTGCGGAACCAGCACCTTCGAGTGGTGCACTGCACAACCCATATCGCCTTTGGAAAAATTGTCGAACGATTGACGCCCGACCGCATTGTCACAGTAGCTCATCTTGCCTACCAGTACCTACAATCGATCGGCATTGAAAGTCCGCGTATGGCCCTCTCCGCTTTAAACCCCCACGCCGGCGATGACGGACTCTTTGGAGGCGAAGAAGCCGAAATTCTCCGACCAGCACTCCAACGACTGGACACCGAAGGGATCAAAGTCACCGGTCCATGGCCAGCTGATACCGTTTTTGCCCGCGCGCAGGCCGGAGAATTTGATTTGGTCATTGCCCTATATCATGACCAGGGACACATCGCCATCAAGATGCTGGGCATTGATACCGGGGTAAACCAAACCATCGGGCTACCGATCATTCGTACCTCCGTCGATCACGGCACCGCCTTTGATATCGCCGGCAAAGGCATTGCCCATGAAACCAGCATGGTCTATGCGCTCCGGGCCGCTTTAACCGATGCACGGGCAAAAGGACGCAACAGTCGTCCCCGATGACTTGGCCCCGATACAAAGGCTGGTCGGGTAAACGCGAGTGTGCCGCCGGTGGCGTACCATGTATGGTGACTACTCCGATAGTCCGTCAACTTCGGCACCCCACTCTGGAAACTTATGAGCATCTTCTAGGTTGATGGTTGGATCGTACGGGCAAACCCTCCGCGTTCGCCATCAATAACACACTGGCCGATTCCGCACCGCATCCGCGATGATCACCCAAATCGTCAATAAGTTTAATTGTATCTTGGCCCATTAAGGGATGTAACTTTAGCCATGATTCATTTATTGCTATTAGAGTCGTCTCTTAGTGGATCAAGCATTGTTGAGAGATGTAAAAAACGTCCGCAGTATGAGGCGCGAACATTCCGTAAGATTTAATCGTCACTCCACCTTTCGCTTGACAAAGCTAATGCCATTAGCTACAATCGCATTAAGCTAATGGCATTAGCCAAAAGGAGACAAACGATGACCAACTTGATGTCAATGGTCGGTGAGACCCAGTTTCTCGATCGGCCGGAAGGTCGTGTGGCCTATGAGATGTGGGGCAGCAACGGCCCACTCATGATTTGTGCCCCTGGGATGGGGGACCTCCGGTCCGTCTATCGATTCATGGCCCCACCCCTGGTCGAGGCGGGGTACCATGTAGTCCTCATGGACTTGCGAGGTCACGGGGACAGTGACGCCAGCTTTACGCAATATGATGACGTGGCTGTTGCCCACGACTTGTTAGCCTTGACGCGCGCCTTGGGCGGGCCCGCTATCTTAGTCGGCAATTCCATGTCAGCCGGCGCCGCGGTCTTTGCGGCGGCAGAGGCGTCCGAATTGATCGCGGGATTGGTGTTGATCGGTCCCTTTGTGCGCAATGTGCCAGTGGGGAGATTTGCTCAGAAGGCATTTCGGCTGGCTCTGCAACGTCCATGGGGACGCGCCGCCTGGGTATCCTACTATCGCCGCCTTTATCCTGGACAGTGCCCCGATGATTTGGCCACGCATCAGGCCGCGATCCGGGCCAGTTTAGGTCGCCCGGCCCATTGGCGGGCCTTTGTGGCCACCACGCACACGTCCCACTCCCCAGCTGAACACCGTTTGACGAGCGTCAAAGTGCCAACCTTGGTGGTGATGGGAACCCTGGATCCCGACTTCCCGAATCCGTCAGTCGAGGCGCATTGGATTGCAGAACAAGTATCCGGACGGGTTCTCATGGTCGACCATGCGGGTCACTATCCCCAGGCCGAGTATCCTGACCTGGTTGCGTCGGCGGTTCTGTCGTTCCTGAAGGAGGTGGGCCTTGCCACGCGCTAATCTGAGCCCCACCAAAATCTTGGACCGCGCGCTTAAATGGGTTGATGTCCATGGATACGAGCAGTTGAGCATGGCGGCGCTAGCCCACGCCTTTGGCGTGGCCACGCCCAGTCTCTATAAGCATGTACCGTCGCTATCCTGGATACAACGGGCCGTGGCCGAGCACGGTTTGCAAGAACTCGGCGATATGCTTCAACAAGCAGCCACTGGACGGGGTCAAGAGAAGGCCTTAGATCACATGGCCCGGGCCTACCGCGAATACGCAAAGGCACATCCAGGCCGTTATTCCGCGATTCAGCGCGCACCCGATCCCGATGACACCGATTTAGGGCAGCTCAGTGAGCGCGTCCTGCGTCCGATTTATCAAATGCTCAAAACATATGGTCGCATGGGTGATCAGGCCACGCACGACGTCCGGCTGTTGCGTGCAGCCTTACACGGGTTTGTCTCCCTAGAGATGGCGGGGGGGTTCGGCATGCCTCTCAACATAGAGGAATCCTTCGACCATCTCATCGGGGTTCTGGATACGACCTTTCGAAATAATCTCCGATAAAAGGTCGATAGAGTCTTTCGGATCTCCTGACCGCTTCATGCATGCTTACCCCCATGAGGTCTTTGTTGCATCTTGTTGATTCGCATCACCAAGAATTGACGACAATCTGAGGTTCACCTCGACTAGAAACCGAAACGCCCATGAAATGTCCATCCCCACTTCAACGGTCGACATGACGGTGCGACCATCGTCAAACCCAATCGATTGCCATCCGCCCAAGATCGGCTCAAGTTTTGCCGGGTGATAGTAAATTCCTCGGACGACTCCGTTCCACGCTGCCATCTCGACGCTATGCAACTCTCGCCAGATTTTCCCTCGATACTTCACGGCAGACCCCTGCGGATGTTGGTCGCTCAGAAGGGTCACGCCCACATGCCTCCACCCCTCCGTCAGATCGCCGAAGACAGACCCTTCGTATGGCTTCGGGACCCATTTGCCGACGATTTCGACCTCGTCGTTGGGGATTGTCGTGATATGCGGCTCTTCCTCGGTAGGTTCTAGTGGTCTCTCGGCATTGGCGTATATCATCCATTCCACTCGATCCCCGACATTAACTTCCGAACCGCAGCATTCAGACTCCCAGTCGTCCATCCAGATTGGCACTATCAGAGGCACCCCTCACAATCCGCGATCACCCAAAAGTGGCCACCCCATATCGCCTCTCACTTCAGAATACTTCAAGAAGGACACGCCAGGATCCTCCAATCCGACATGGATTCCCCCTAATGTCAAGAATGCACCAGATCTTTTAGAACGTCATCTTGAGATCAGCACCGAAAGTTTATGTAGGATCGATCGGCTCCAGGGACTCAAAACCAAAATGAGAACCGACTATGGTCGCGATCCCTGACCACGAGTTGTATAATACGCCCAAAATCCTCGAAATCATTGCCTGGCTGGGGTTTCGCGTCTTGTGTCACCACTAACTCGGAAACTCCTAGCTAGACATCTAGAATTTGATTCCCGTCATTCAAATGCACGGCGATCCTCGTCCCCAACC
>JAJYPK010000203.1 GCA_021795465.1 Bacillota bacterium | reverse complement strand
AAAAATTGTCGCGAGCTTTTTTTTCAACGACCTGAGATACTTGAAACACCCACATGGGCCCGTCATCATCAAAATCCTGGAGAGCCCGCCATGACCAGACCGGTCGATCATCAGCCGGATTATCCACCAACCTCAAAAAGGGCCGAAAGTTTTCTGCTTCATGGACCTTTTGACCTATAATTCCGCATACCCATGGGGGTATAATGTTGGTGTTATCTGGGAAAGGATGGAATCACTATGCGAATAGCTATTGTCGGCGGTGTGGCTGGAGGCGCGAGCGCCGCCACGCGGGCTCGGCGGATAAACGAGGACGCTGAAATCACGATCTTCGAACAGGGTCCCTATATATCTTACGCCAATTGTGGACTGCCCTATTATGCAGGAGGGCGCATCAACGATGCGAACGAACTCTTATTAGAAACTCCGGAAAGTCTTTGGGACCGGTTTCGCATTCAGGTCAATGTTCACAGCACCGTGAAAGACATCGACGCGGCATCCGGAGGTCTTCGTTTTGAGACCCAGGGCGTCACCAAAACGGGTCACTTCGACCATTTCATCCTCGCTCCGGGAGCCACTCCCATTATCCCTAACCTCCCCGGTATGGAACGCGCAGACGTGTTTTTTCTTCGTACCGTGCCGGATGCTCTCCGACTACGCGATTATCTTGAACAGCACCCCATACAGCACGTAACCGTCGTCGGCGCTGGGTTTATTGGTATGGAAATGACGGAAGTGCTCCACCAACGTGGCGTCGAAGTTACCGTGGTCGACCGAGCCCCTCAGATTTTACCTCCCTTGGATCGGGAAATCGCGGAATTTTTGGCCACGCGTCTCGTTAACCAGGGTATTCACTTAAACTTGTCCAATACCCTAGCGGGTATTTCTGGTGCCCTAGGACATCCAATGGTCCACCTTTCTTCGGGCCAGCACATTGCGGCAGACCTCGTGGTCATAGGTCTCGGCGTTCGGCCCGCGGTCCGCCTCGCCGAAGCTATGGGTCTGGTCCTCGGATCGACGGGTGCTATTCAGGTAGATAATCGCATGCGAACGTCCCAGACCAATGTTTGGGCTGCCGGAGACGCCGTGGAAAAACACGACCTGGTCACGAACCAACCCCGTTGGTGGCCTTTAGCGGGAGTGGCCAATAAGGAGGGGCGCGTCGCGGGCACAAATGCTGCCGGCGGCAACGCCGTGCTACCCGGGGCATTGGGCACTGCCATTGTCCGCGTGGCACCATATACCATCGGCATGACGGGCCTAACCGAAAATACGGCGCGTCAAGAAGGCATTCCGCATCGTGTTCTGCATACTATCCGCGGGCATCATGCAGGCTATTATCCGGGGGCGCGGGATGTGTTGATTAAGTTACTGTATCATCCCGACACCGGGCGCATTTTGGGAGGACAAGTGGCCGGGGAAGACGGGATCGACAAGAGACTAGACGTAATTGCCACGGCTATCCATGCGAATATGACCGTCGACGCCTTAGCCGACCTCGATTTAGCGTATGCACCGCCGTTGGGCGCCGCCAAAGACCCCATCGTGATTACCGGGATGGGGGCTTCTAATCATCACCAGGGACTCACCCAAGGACTAACGGCCGACGACCTCGCCCAATGGTTAGACAGCTCAGAACCGCCATATCTTCTTGATGTGCGGGACCCTCATGAAACGTCTCTCGGCATCATTCCAAGTGCTCATCAGATCCCTCTGCACGATCTTCGTGGACGCCTCACGGAGATCCCACCCAACAAACCCATTGTGACCTATTGTAAGAGCGGGCATCGGAGCTATCTCGCATCTCGCATTCTCCGACAAAATGGGCACTCCACTGTCTACAGTCTTAGTGGTGGCATCGTGGTATGGGAGTTGAGTCAACCACTGCACCACAAAGGGCATCCCGTGTCGGCGCAGTGACTGGCTGGGGCCTACGACCCGTTTGCTTGCCGCTAGAGCGGATGATGCCATTTCCGATAAACCGTTTTTGGCCTCATTGTTCTATATATCCGGTCATAAAGAACTTTAAAATCCGGCACCGAGGCAACTAATACCGGCGATTTTTTCGATTTCTTCGACCAACAGTATGGTCTCGCCAACCCTATTGACCTGCGAACGCTGTACGGTTCCGCGTATAACATCACCTTGGTTACCCACCAAACTGTGGGACAGTCGGCGACTGCAGTGAGTGCGTGGAATCCGGCCTTAGGACAGCTTGGTATCATCACACCAAGCACGAAATTGGTGGCCATAAACTCAGGTCGGATAGGATACGACCCGGTCCCCGCCGAACCAACTACGGCAACTGAAAGGTGGGAATCCATATTGCAACTTATTTTGAGGTATGAACGGGCAGGATATTGTAGTCGATTTTTGTAGCGCCAACGCAATTGGGTTACTCTACTTCTACAGGGACCTAACCGATCGGAGGGGGAACGCAGAATGACCGATAGTGACTGGGTCGAAGCCGCACTCAAACAGCTTTGGGCCGAAGGTGTTGATGTACGCCGACAGCTCACAGCGCTACAGTGTCATGAACACGTGCCAGGACTGGGAGAGCGTCTGACCTCTATGCCTACTAGGAAGCACTTTAACTATCCGGCTCCCAAACGATTCGCGTCGGGATATCAATTGATCGCCATCTATCGGGATCGAGAATGGCTAATGCCGGAAATAGAACGCTTATGGCGTGGGGCCTTGAGTAGCATCGGAACGGCCACGGCTTTTGAGAATCCTCAGCACCTAGATGCTATTGCCCACTGGCGCCTTAATCTGTTAGTCGGCAAAACGCAAGGGTTTTCTTCTCCCGAGACGTTCATCAAGGTCTGGGTGAGTCATCAAACGCTCGTCCAAACAACACCAGCTGAACAACAAGTTCTTCGTTGGTACCTGGCGAATGAGCCTTGGATGTTTCGTTGGCATCCCAATCGAGAAGGGTCCGGTGCGATGCGCCGGGCTCCACTCTGGGGTGCTATTTACTGCGGCGCACCGGACCAGGCGGCAGTAGCTGCAACCTCTGATGCGTGTGTTACCTATGACGGTTGGGGTGTGTGGGCAGCGACGGTTATTGCCTATGGCGTTGCCGCATTGTGGGGAACTGAGGCCGATGCGGCCTCGATGTTGCTCACGGCCATGGCCAAAGTCGAACCTCAGGATCATCCGAGTGTAAAGGCATTAATCACCAACATCCGTGCCGCGTCCCATGGTACATGGATCGAGTGGATAGAATTTATCAACAAAGAATTTGCCGGATATCCCGCGACACATAGTTTACCGAACTTGCTACTAATCATCGGAGCTTTACTTTGGCATTCCGAATCGCTGAGTGAAATGTGGGCAGCTCTACGAAAAACTGGATGGGACATCCCAGGTAATTTGTTGATTACGGGTGCGCTAGCGGACAAAGAATCGAGACAAATGGCCACCGTGGAGAATACTCCCTTACTTGATAACCTAATTGAACATAACGCCCGCGCATTCCCCTTCTTAGGCGAAAGCCAAGAGGGGGTCAAGTCCCACGCGGATTCCCTTAGGTCACGGGCGGCGGCCTCTTGGCCGCCTTTCGGGGTTTTTCTTTCGTTCCTTGGGTTTCGACGTAGCGTTTCACCGTCTCCAGTGAGGCTGCACCGACACTCCCGACATAATATGCGCGATGCCAAAAGTATGGCTTCCAATAGAATTTTGCGAGATGATTGGCAAATTGGTTGCGCATGCGGCGTGCGGTGGCGGATTTGAGATTATTGATCAAGATGGAGATATTGAGCGCCGGATGGATGCCCACCAGAAGATGGACATGATCGGCTTCTCCGCCGAATTCGATCAGGGCACAGCGCCAATCCGCAAGAATCGCCGTAAAGGCGTCCCGCAAGGCGTCTAACAATTCCGGTGTCAAGGTGTGACGCCGATATTTGGTGACGAAGACGATATGTAGCCGCAGTGAATAGACCGCATGAGACGCTGACATTAGCGCATTGTCATTCATAGTACCCTAATGATACAATGGAAATAAGAACCAATGCAAGGGGAGGTGAGAGCATGCTGAACGGCTACAAATTCCGTTTGTACCCTGACGCAGAACAGCAACAGATTTTGTTGCGATGGATCGGGTGCCAACGCCTCATCTACAACGCCAAAGTGCAAGAAGACCGCTATTATCGCCGCTGTCAGCGGCGAATGGTGGGGATGGTCGGCGAAGACATCCCGGTCGATCAACAGTACAGTCGGTTCATTACCGACAAAACGGTCTTTCTCAAACAGGTACCCTCGCAGATTTTGCGCAATGGTGCTGTCAAATTCCGGCAAGCGTATCAGCGGTTCTTTAAAAAATTAGGTGGGCGTCCGAAGCTTAAGAAGAAATTAGGGCGGCAGGCCGTATGGATCACCCAGGAGTTATTTGAGTTCCGCCCGCAAATCGATGATCAGATCGGCGACATCGGATCATATCAGTTCACCGTGGGCACGGAGAAGTTTCCCGTGGGGGTCATCCCTTATGTCGCGCATCGGTCGCATGCGGTGCCGGTTTCGATTCACATTGCCGTGGAGGGGGGCCATTGGTGGCTCTCATTTGCGGCAGAAGATCCTGCTGTGACGATGCCTGGAAACCTGGTCGACGCTGCCACGGAGCAGGTTGCCGAGGATTTGCGGCATTTGTCACCCGATCAACTCGCTGAGCGCACGCTCGGCGGGGATCGGGGCGTCGCGCAGCCTTTGACTACCTCGAATGGGCAGGTCTTTGATCTCGTGCCTGTGCAGAAGCAACGGATCCGAACAACGCGTGGCCAACGCAAGCGATGGCAACGACGGGCGGCGCGACGAAAAAAGGGGTCGCGGAATCAAAAGAAAGCCTATCGCAAAGCAGCCCGCTATCAGCAGTATGAAGTCAATGTGCGTCAAGAGTATGCTCACCAGACCAGCCATGCTCTCGTGGTCGACGCGGAGTACGATCTGTATGTGTTTGAGGATTTGCGGATCAAGAATATGACCAAACGTCCGAAGGCGAAAAAAGACGCTGCTGGGCGGTTTCTGCCCAACGGAGCGAAAGCCAAAGCCGGTCTCAATCGGGCCATCTTGTCGTCGGCATGGGGACAAGTCGTGTCGTTTGCGACCTATAAAGCCTTGCGTCAAGGCAAGTTGGTCATCACCGTCCCCTATGCGTATAGTTCGCAGGAATGTGCTGCCTGCACATTCACTTCCCCGGACAATCGGCTGACCCAAGCCGAGTTTGTCTGTCAACGCTGCGGACACACGGATAACGCGGACCACAATGCGGCCGTGGTGATCGCAGGGCGAGGGA
>JAJYPK010000202.1 GCA_021795465.1 Bacillota bacterium | reverse complement strand
ATCGGGGAGTGGGCCCGTGGGCTCACACAAGAACAACTCGCCACCCTCCACGCAGCTCGCTTTAAAGGGCGGTATATCCCGCCCAGCGAATCGGCCATTCGCCGGGCTTTGCAACGGAGCGAAGAGCGATTCGTCAGCATTACGAAATATCGGCGTCGCGATTGGGCATTCCTATATTGCCCTTCAATTTTGTGGCAAGGGACTGGGTGATTTGTCCATCAACGAGGGCCGCTTGGCCGAAGATCTAGAGGCCAACTGGAATATTCTGGCCGAAGCGATCCAGACGGTGATGCGAAAAGAGGGTGTGGCGCGTCCGTACGAGCTATTGAAGACACTCACCAGGGGTATCGCCGTCACTGCAGACGATCTCAAAGGGGTTATCTGTGAGGTACCCATCAGCGCCGAGGAGCGGGATAGATTACTTGTTTTAGCGCCTCATGACTACACGGGATTGGCTGCCGAACTGGCAAAGGCCCTAGGCCCTGTCGACGGCGACTAAAAGACAGAGCGGTATCAACATTCGGCTAAACGCTGGCGTTCTGGACTTCGCTTGATTTCCTAACACGATACCGCCATGCCAAGGATATGCTCTTTGGGGAGTTATACACTAGATGTCCATCGTCCTGCGGGATTTCGGTACGGACGTTAAACCCGTCCCGCACCACGAGCTCCTCGCTCGGATTGTCCCATCGTTCCCATACCTCCTCCCATAACGCGACAAACTTATAGGCCGCCCGACTATTCGGATCATCATCCAACATCGTGCGTCCCTACCCCAGCGGCCATCGGAATTTCCGTGCGCATAATGAGGGGTTTGAGGGCAATGGTTTCGAGCAACGGACGGATATCACGGCCAAATGTATTGCGGCTGTCTACCCTGTTCGGTAGCACGCCTAAAATCCGCAATTGCGGATTCAGTGCAGCATGGTGGCGAATGTAATCAATGCGATTCACCAATTGACGGAAGCCAATCAGCGCAAAGGGGCCCGGCGTCACCGGAATCAACACCCGCTGAGCCGTCAACAAGCTCACCCGTGCCCAAAATGACGCCAAGGCTGGTGGACAATCAATGATCATCCAATCATAGTCCGCGGCGTACGTGGTGCGTAGTTGCACCGCGATCTGTTGCGGGGGACAACGGCGCTATAGGACAACGGCGTTCGTCAATTTCCCACTCATCGTCCGCCATGGTGATAAACGCTGGTAGCACTCCCAAATTCGATTGATGCGCGTGCACGTGAATGGTGGGTTGACTCGCGTACTGGGGCAACCAGGCGCTCAACATATGGGACGGATCCGGAGTAATATCGAGACCCGCGGTACTATTCGCTTGGTAATCCGCATCGACAACCAACACGCGCCGGTCAGTAAGGGCGACCGCCATCGCCAGATTGGTGGCAATCGCTAAACTGTGCATTAACGGCCCCCTTGATGCGGTTGTTCCGGTTCATGCCGCTGCCGCTCGACTTCATTCAGGCCTTCCTCCAACAAGTAGCGGACCACATACGACTCCGTGGGATTGCCCGGCCAGGCGTGGACGAGTGCGCGAATACGTTGACGCACCTCATCGGACACCCGTATGTCGATGCGTGTTAAACCCATGGTCTAGTAGCCTCCTTTCGGGGTCGTTCTATATCGTCGCCTCGTCCACATCGACAAAGGTGATCGGGTTCGGCAACACGGGCGGCCACGGCTCGCCATGTTTCTTCAGACTAGCCAAATATCCACGAATGGCGTCCCGTGCCATGACGAGCGCTTCTTCGCGCGTATCCCCTTCGGTGACGCACCCGGGCAATGCAGGAACCCGGGCGATATATCCGCCTTCTTCCGCCAGTTCAATGATCACCGCAATGTGCTGCATAATTGCGCCCCTTTCGGCATTTTTCAAGACGGGAGACGTCGACTCTAGAGCCGACGGAAAGTCTCTTCCGTTGCACCTGCCTGCTTCATAATCGCGAGGAGTGTTCCGCGCCGCAAATCCCGCGAGCCGTGTACCGGGACCACAGTGCGTTGACGGTTCGGACCAATGAGAATGTAGTGACTGCCCGTCACGTGGTCTACCACAAATCCAAGTTTGTGCAATTTGCGAATGACCTCCTTCCCTGTCATGGCCGTCCTCCTCGCATTAAGTATACCACAAAAGGGGACAAAGACACACTAATAGGGTAAAAAAACTGCTAAAATACAACGAATGACCGGACAATTTAGGCACTGTGTTGTGCGGGTGTGCCCAAGTCCGGCCGGTCTTGGGCCGCTCGTCGAGAGTGGGCATTTGCTTACCCATCAGGCGGGATGGCTGCTTGTGAGTCACGTCGCCTGCCTCCAAAAAGCCGTGAATGACCTTTTCACCGGAGAATCGCGGCGTTTTTCCCCTCGTTGGGGGTTATCCACAACGCTCAATACGCGTACAACGCAAAAAGCTCGTTTCGTCTTGCATAAGATCATGAGCCCCGTTATAATAGGTCGTGCTGCTATTGGGGGATGATGTAGCGGTAGCATAGATGACTCTGGATCATCTCGCCCAGGTTCGAATCCTGGTCCCCCAGCCAAATATTAATTTGGCCCCATAGTCTAGAGGCCTAGGACGCCGGACCCTCATTCCGGAAACAGCGGTTCGAATCCGCTTGGGGCTACCATTTTGCCGTCGCTTGCGACGGTTTTTTGTTATGATTTTATGGGGAGGGATCTTATGGTGACGTGGAAGACCTCGGTTCGATGGTCGGAGGTTGATGCCGCGGGCATCATCTATCATGCCCATGTGTTTGACTGGTTTAGCGAAACGCGTATCGCGTGGCTTCGACATCACCAGTTGGATTACTATGATGTGTTGCGACCCCTAGGGGTGGAGCTTCTAGTCAAAGATGCGCGCGCAAGTTTTTCACATGCGTTAGAATTAGGGGATGCAGTTGAGGTGTCGGGGACACTGAGCCAATTGTCGCCCACGCGATGTACATTTTCGTATCGGATCGCAAATCCCCGCCTTGTGGGAAGCTACGCCGTAAACGGGTCTACTGAGCACGCATTTGTGGTGGAAGGTCGGGCGAAGCGCCTCGATCGTTATGCGCCAGAAATGTTCAAACAATTATTCGCGAGTGTAGAGGAGTCACAACATTGAAGGCATGAAACCAGAAGGTCAGGATACGCTAAAACTGACATTTAGAGCGTTTAGGAGGCGTACATATCTATGTCGATAGACACCTATTGCAGCGAACCCTTAACAAATTTCTCCGTACCCCATCACAAAAAGGCTATGGAAGAAGCACTGAAGAAGGTTAAGGGGCTGTTGGGACAATCGTACCCACTCATCATTGGCGGTGAGCGGATTGACACCCCGGATAAAATAATTTCGACGAATCCGGCCAATCCCAAAGAAGTTATTGGGAAAGTCTCGAAGGCGGATAAGCCTTTGATCGATAAGGCAATAGCTAGTGGATGGACTGCTTTCGCGGAGTGGAAGAAAATTCCGGAGACCCAACGAGCGAGATACCTCTATAAAGCCGCCGCCATAATGCGCCGCCGAAAATTTGAACTCTCGGCATGGGAGATCTATGAAGCTGGCAAGACCTGGGGCGAGGCCGATGCTGACGTGGCAGAAGCCATCGACTTCCTGGAATACTATGCAAGGCAGATGGAACGGATCGGTCAAGGCATAGAACTGACTCCTTTGCCTGGCGAAGAAGATACGGCATTTTACATCCCATTGGGAGTGGGAGCCATCATTCCCCCCTGGAATTTCCCCTTGGCCATCTTAGCTGGAATGTCTTCGGGGGCCATTGTGGCAGGCAATGCCATTGTCTTGAAGCCAGCCTCGCCTACCCCGGTGATTGGCGCGAAATTTGCGGAAATTATGGAAGAAGCTGGTCTGCCTCCAGGAGTCCTAAACTTTGTTCCAGGAGACGGTGGCGTGATTGGGGACCATTTGGTAACGCATCCCTTAACCCGTTTTGTGAGTTTTACGGGTTCTCGTGAAGTGGGACTACGGATTAACCAGTTGGCGGCCGGCGTCGTACCCGGTCAGAAATGGGTAAAGCGAGTTGTCGCAGAAATGGGCGGTAAGGATGCCATTTTGGTCGATGAAACCGCCGATTTAGAAGCTGTGGCAGAAGGCATTGTGGCGTCAGCGTTTGGCTTTCAAGGTCAGAAGTGCTCGGCATGCTCTCGTGCGGTAATTGTGGACAGTGTATACGACCGCGTACTTAAACTTGCCGTGGATCGCACTAAAAAACTTACTTTAGGCGACCCAACCACAGAGGCCACCCAGGTTGGACCGGTGATTGATGAACGAGCCTTTCAAAAAATACTAGGGTATGTGGAATGGGGTAAGGAACATGCCACCTTGGTAGCCGGGGGAGACAAGGGGCCTAATCACGGTCATTTCATTGAACCCACAATTTTTTCCGACGTAGAACCCGGCAGCAAACTGGAACAGGAAGAGATTTTTGGCCCGGTACTCGCGTTTATCCGCGCTCGAGATTTCGATCATGGCTTAGAAATTGTTAATGACACCGAATATGGCCTCACTGGAGCCATCTATTCGAGACGTCGGGACCGCATCGAACGGGCTATTAAGGAGTTTGACGTGGGTAATCTCTACATCAACAGGAAGTGTACAGGCGCCGTGGTGGGCTCTCATCCCTTTGGAGGGTTTAATATGTCGGGTACCGATTCTAAGACCGGGAGCCCTGACTATCTCTTGTTGTTTATGCAGATGAAGGCCGTAGCCGAGCGCTATTAGATCGGAAAAGGACTCCGGTAAAACCTGGAGTCCTTTTTATAATTGGGGTAGCAGTTACCGTTTGGCGGGGCTATTGCGATCCGCTTGAAACGGTATGGATTCAAGCATGTAAGAGTCGCCGAGAGCCCACAGTGTATGAGTAGAGACTTTGGCTAGCAAGGTGCGGTCATGGGAAGCGATAAATAGCGTGCCCGGATAGTTAATCAAAAGCTCTTCCAACGCCTCACGCATACTAATATCAAGATGATTGGTAGGCTCATCCAATAGGAGGCACTGGGATGGGGCCATCAGGGTTTCGATGAGTTTTAGGCGCGTACGTTCGCCCCCGGACCAACCCTGGATCAGGGTCTCCCAAAGCGGCACGGGAAGCCCAAACCGGGCCCCAACGTAATAGATTTCTTCCCGTTCCAACCCCATAGCGTAGGCATATTGAAGTCCTGTAACCTGATCGGGAAGTTCATGGACGGCGGTTTGAGGTAAGTAGCGCACGGTAATGTCCTCGCGCCATCGGACCTGGGGACTAGAGCGTACTAACGCTTCAAGTAGCGTGGTTTTTCCGGTGCCAACCCTGGATCAG
>JAJYPK010000201.1 GCA_021795465.1 Bacillota bacterium | reverse complement strand
CCGGTGCGGGTTTCTCGTGGGACATCCTGCAGGATGCACTGGGATCTTTAGACTGACCGCCAAGGGAGGCGACGCCGGACAGCGCAATCTTCCCACTCCCGAGGTGGTATGGTAGTCTTTACAATGAAATGCGCACCAACCAAGATCGAAATAAGAGGCGATAGCCATGGACCACATCACCGTTTCTCAGGCACTTGACCAACTATTCCATGCCGCCACTCCGATCGCGGAGGTGGAGATCGTCACGCTCAGTGCAAGCCTCGGTCGGACGCTAGCGGAGGACCTCAGGGCGCCGCTGGCCGTCCCGCACTTTGACCGAGCAGCAATGGACGGCTATGCGCTACACGCCGCCGATGCACCCGGCGATTTGATCCTCGGGGGATCCATCGCCGCCGGACAAATTCTCAAGACCCGCTGCGACCCGGGGAGTGCCATTCGCATCCTTACGGGAGCCCCAATCCCTCTGGGCGCCGACACGGTCGTCGAACAAGAGCAGGTCCATGCCGTCGGTAATCGCGTCCACGTCCCCCTGCGCATCCGGGCCGGGCGCAACATCTCCCAAACAGGCAGCGAATTTGCGGCCGGTGACATCATTCTCCGTCAGGGGCAGCGGATTGGCCCCACCGAGATTGCCATGTTTGCTGCGGTCGGGTGTGAAGAGGTCCCGGTGTTTCGCGCGCCGCGCGTCTTACTCATCACTACGGGTGACGAGTTGACGTTACCCGGCTCCCCCCTCTCTCAGTCTCACATTTACGACGTCAATCGTTTTCTCCTCGCTTCTTGGCTGAGTGCTGCCGGCGCTCGTGTGACGTCTCTGCCCATCATTGGGGATCAGACGGGATTATTTATGAGCGAGTTACAGAACGCCTTAAGTTCCGAAGCATTTGATCTGGTGATATCGAGCGGCGGTGTTTCCGTGGGCGATCGGGATGACGTCATTCATAGCTTAACTCACGATGCCGAACTTCTCTTCTGGCGGGTGGATATGCATCCGGGAAAATCCGTGGCCGGAGCCCGCCTCCAGAACACACCGATTCTCGCCCTATCGGGCAATCCCGGGGCCGCCATGACCTCGTGGGTCATCTTAGGAACGCCACTCATCGCGCACCTTAACCATGGCGCATTATATCAAGAGCATATTCGCGGCCGGCTGCATCTCGAATTTAATAAACCGACCCGAGAAACCCGATACCTACGGGTGCGCACCCATACCGATGCCGATGGGCTCGTCTTCGACTGGGGACTCCCCCAACAGTCCGACGTTCTCGGATCCTTTAGCACGGCGGACGCCTTTGCCATTATCCCCCGCAAGAGTCCTGGCATCCCCACCAATATCGTACTCGATGGGCTTCGCACCGGCGGCCTAGGACCCATGGGGATCACCTGGAGTGCTAAACCGTCATGACCTTAAATTAGAGAGGTTGATAGAGATGTCAGATTTACAAAAATCTTTCGACACTATTGCCCAGCAGTTCTCTGGGCAATTTTCGCTCTATGCCGAACATATGGCGACCGGAGAAGTCATCCAATATGGTCCCACCCATCCCATGGAGACAGCCTCCGTGATTAAACTCCCCATCATGATTACGGTCATGCACCTGGTCGAAGAAGGTAGGCTTCGTCTCGACCAACCGGTACTCCTAGAGCCTTCCGACATGGTTTCGGGATCTGGTGTGGTCCAAAATCTCACGCCAGGTTTATCCCTCACCCTCGCCGATGCCGTAATGCTGATGATGACCATCAGTGATAACGTCGCGACCAACATGGTCATTCGGCTCTTGGGTCTGGAGCCAATTAACGCACTCATGGCCAGCCTCGGGGCCCGCGATACGGTGATTAAAAAGCCGATTGATTTCACGTTGCCCCCTCCCATTGGGCTCTCTACGCCTAAAGACCTCGTCACCCTTCTCTTTGGAATCTATCGGCGCACCACAGTCAGTGCCAAAGCCAGTGACTGGATGTGGGACGTCCTAACCCGCCAGCAATATGATATCGTCCTGTCACGGGACCTACCGTATAGCCTCCTCGAAGAGGGAGAAAATGAGCCAGCCACGGTGGTCATTGGCAGCAAGAGCGGTTCAGTGGAAGGGGTTAGGAATGATGCAGGCATCTTCACTACACCGTGGGGCGACTACGCCCTAGCCATTATGAGTGAAGGATGTCGGGATGTGCGGTTTCATGTGGACAACGAAGCGCAGCGCGTACTGCCTGCATTGAGCCGCGCCATCCTAGGCCACTTTGCACCTGAGGCATTAACGCACGGCGATTAATGGGACATCTGCGACCAGGTTTCGGGATCAAAACCTACGAGGAGCCTACCCCTAAACCGCCAGAGAGGCCGCCGAATCAGGCGTGGCTCTCTGGCCATCTCAGCAATCCACTCCTCATCCGTATGCACGGTGTCTTTCCGCTCCCGATATTTAGGGCTTTTAGTCGATAAAAGATGTGACACTCCGCCAATCTCTTTGGCGAGATCTCGGATTTCGGCTACGGATAGGGGGAACTCAATGAGATCATGCTCCCCCACCACAATGTTGCGGTCCGCGAGCCACGCTCGCGCTTTGGCGCACGTACTTCACCGACGATAGCAGTAAAAATCCGGCATGGGTGGTTCTTACCCCCTCCGCGCATTCTTGTTACAGGATTGGCAAATCCCAAACAACTTGAGTTCGTGATCCATCACCTTAAAACCCCGTCGCTTATAGATGCGGTCTTCTAGGGATTCTAGAAGGTCTTCGTTGAACTCAGCGACTTTCCCACATCGTAGACACACCAAATGGTGGTGCCGGTGCAGTTCCTCCTGGTTAAACTCATAACGTGCTTTGCCATCATTAAAGCTAATCCGTTGGAGGATGTTCAAATCGGTGAGGAGTTCCAGGGCACGATAAACCGTCGCCAGGCCAATATTGGAAAACTCCCGCTTCACCAAACGATGAATCTCTTCCGCAGAGAGATGTTCTCCCGGATGATCGGCAAGTATCCGTATGACCAGTTCACGCTGGGGCGTGAGACGTTTTGACCCTTCCTCAAGCTTACGAAACACTGAGGATAGCTTTTGCACGCGTAATCTCACCCTTACTTTGGAGGTTCTCGTAGAGATAGTCTACCATGAACCACCCTGAGCACGCACCTTCTAAGGAATTATAAGATTACGCCCCCAACGTGTGCGCTAGCCCAGCCATTTGCACCCATAGTCGATTTTCGGCTTGGTCGAAGACCTTGGACTGTGGGCCATCAATCACGTCTGCAGTGACTTCCTCACCGCGATGCGCTGGTAAACAGTGAAGGAATATCGCTTGAGGTTTGGCCAATTGCATCCGGGTACGATTAATCTGAAACGCCTCCATGAGTTCCCGCTTTCGATCTAAATCACCGCTATCCCCCATCGACACAAACACATCCGTGGCTACCACATCCGCACCAAACACGGCTTGTTCAGGATTACCCGTGATAGTCACAGAACCTCCTGTTAATGTCGCTTCGCCACGGGCCCACTGAACAATCTCCGAAAGGGGTTCGTATCCCTCGGGAGTAGCAATCGTAATATCCATCCCGAGTTTTGCCCCAATCACCAAGTAGGAATGGGCCATGTTGTTGCCGTCACCCAAGTAACTCAATTTGATCCCTGACCAACCGCCAAGCTCTTCGCGAATCGTCATGGCGTCCGCGAGGACTTGGAAAGGGTGAGCCCGATCCGTCAAAGCGTTGAAGACCGGTACTGTCGCGTAACGCCGTAATGCTTGGACAGTTTCATGTCGGTGTGCCCGCACCACAATAGCATCCACGTATCTCGAAAGCACACGAGCGGTATCCTCTAACGATTCGCCCCGCCCCAGTTGGCTGCTACCCCAGTCCAACCACACCGGCTCTGCCCCCAACATACTAATCGCTACTTGAAACGAAACCCGGGTCCGGGTCGAAGGAAGCTCAAAGAGTAGGGCGACATGTTTACCCGCCAATACTCCTCGAGACTGTACCGTGTCGCGATTACCTTTCATCCATTGAGCCGTATTCAATAATTGTATAATTTCTTCGGGAGTCCATTCCATCATCGATACGACAGACCGTCCTTTTAGGGCAGGTAAATTCGACGTCAACCGTTCCACCACAACAACCACCTCCAGTGCAATAATATACACTCATTGGTATTGTTATGCAATATGTTTGGTTGGACAAGATAGGAATTTTTCCTAATTATTTTATATGGTTATCGATGCCACATTATTGCAGCGTCAACCAAGACCGTACCGTGCCTAAGCCGCAACTGTATCGGCCACGCCCTCCTTGGAACCCACTACCAACCCGTCCGCATGGCGTTGTGGAGGGTCTACTGCATAGGACCCATCATTCTGGCGTGACCCTTATAGGGTACGGATGTCTTCGTTAATTGTCCCCTACGGTCTTTTGTTGGTATCCAACATAAGAAAGAACCTCGTCAAAGTAGTTGGATATGGGAAGTGAAGTATCGGCGATCAAAAACGGCTCATTTGAGGGACGTTTGCTACTGCCAAACGATCGATCAAATTCTTCGGACGATTGAACCCCGCGATTTTGACTCAAGAGCGCCGATCGTCGCCGCAACCGGGCATCGATTTGCGTCATATCCTTCAATTGGCACTCGATATATTTGTACGGTATCCCGTACTTTTTTGCTAACCGTTGGCCGGTAATCAAGGCCACATCGTGAATGCATGGACTATCTAAGATGACGCTATGCCCCTGGTCCAGGTAATAATCGATAAGATCCCAGTCGATCGCATACGAAATTTTGCCCGCTTGGTCAGAACTCAGATCATTCCCGGTCGCTCGTAGTAGTGCTGATTTCACCACATCATGATCAACCACCACACAACCCATGCGGCGAGCTATGGCCTTGGCTAATGTCGACTTCCCCGTTCCAGGCATCCCCGACATCTGCAAAAAAAATCGTGTCTCCATTCTTCCTCCCAAACTTTATGTATTTTTTGACACCTCCGTATTCGATGGGTCTTATTGTTCTCGTAACGTCAAATTGCCCGCCTCAAAGCAGAGGCGGGCAATAAGGGTCTCGAGGGAATGCCCAGGGCTCGCCGGTCATGGCATTGTACGTCGTATGGCGCACTATCTGACGCATTCGCCGATAGCCCCTCGTGTCTTCCCGGAACGAACCGGGGAGGTTCTTGCTTATACTTACAACATCCCCGCACCTTATGCAAATCACATAACTTCGGCCCTTCTCATCACTTGACCGGCACGTAATGAACACATCTATATCCCTTCCCGCAGGGATGAGAGAGCGCACCCGTTACAGAAAACTTGCCTAAACCTACTCAGG
>JAJYPK010000044.1 GCA_021795465.1 Bacillota bacterium | reverse complement strand
GCATGTTGCTGGCGGGATAAGCGGTGGCGAGTCAGGAGGGTCACTCCGAGGGTCTCTCGACCCGCGACGCAGCCATGGTGGTTCCCCCAGAATCTCCGCCCTTTAGGGCGGGGAGGTTCAAGCAGTCCATAGACGTTGTTACGGCGGTCATTGATACGCGAAACGGGGATTCGATTGGCCTCGTGAGACGCCTTGGCTTTCGTCAGGAGTCTCTGACTTTGGATGCGGATTTTTTTAAGGGACATCGAAGCCATGAAGTGACATTTACGTGTCGACGGCACGAACTCGTGAATCCTCGGTCCCATTGATGCTCGACCACTTTCTGGTGTATCGGGATGTGGCGACGGATACGGCTACATGTGCGATAATTGAGGAAATCTAATCGTTGAGGAGTGGAATGATGCGCATCTTAGTAACGGGTGGGGCCGGTTTCATCGGGTCTCATATCGTGGACGAATATATTGCCACGGGACACGAGGTGGCGATAGTGGATAATCTATCGACGGGCCATCGGGATAATCTCAATCCGCACGCCAGATTTTTTGAGGTAGACATTCGTGGCGAACAAATGGCTGAGGTGTTTGGTCAGTTTCGACCAGAGGTCGTGAATCATCACGCGGCACAGAAATCTGTCCCCTACTCTGTAGAAAACCCCCTATTTGATGCGGACGTGAATCTCATGGGACTCTTAAAGCTCCTAGAGTTGTCTCGACAACATGGGGTACAGCAGTTCATCATGGCCTCTAGCGGAGGAGCTTTGGCAGATCCCGGGGAGATTCCGAGTCCAGAAACCGGTACGCCTCTGTTTTTGTCCCCATACAGTGTGGCCAAGTATGCGAGTGAAAAATATCTGGAGTTTTACCAAATTACGTACGGGATGCAAACACTGAGTTTTCGTTATGCCAATGTGTATGGACCGCGGCAAACGCCCGACGGCGAGGCCGGCGTGGTCGCGATATTTACCCAAAATATCCTGGCCGGGCGACCCTGTAAGATTTATGCGTTGCCGGGGATGCCTCGCGGAGCGACGCGTGACTACGTGTACGTCAAAGATTTGGTAGCTGCCCATGGATTAGCTCTGACCCATAACGTTACGGGTGTCTATAACGTGGGTACCGGCATCGAGACCGACACCGAGACGTTAACTGATCACCTTCTCACCATTTCAGGCCGGCGCGTGCCGGTGTCGATAGAGGGGGCGCGCGCAGGCGATCTGGCCCGAAGCTGTCTCGACAATGGGAAAATTCTTAGGGATTTAGGTTGGAGTTTTACGACCTCAGTAGCAGATGGACTCCGACTTACTTATGATTGGGCGCGTAATCTCTAGTTCGGGTCACTACGGCATCTGGCGAACACACCGGGGGACGAGACCCCAGGTGGAAGTGGCCATACGCTAGGGACCCAACGCACGGCACCTAGACGGTGGTGCTAATGGATTATGTTGCTTTATATCATGGCATCGGCCCCATTCATCAAAGGCCGGTACGCCAAAAAAATTTTCGGGAATTTGAAAATCGTTATTGACCGATGGGAGTTGGTCTTGGTAGAATATTTGATTTCTTGACAGATATCATCGCGTGTGCTAAGATTTGTCTGTTGCCTTCATTAGTTAGGGAGGAAGTGAGCACGCGTGGCGGCTAAGAGTGTCTTAGAGGATATTAAAAAGGAACTTGATTCCCACGTTGGCGAGAAAATTAGGGTTAAGGCGAACAAGGGACGCAAGAAGATCGACGAAAAAGAAGGAATTCTTGAAAAGACCTATCCTCACATTTTTGTTGTGAAAATTGATGAAGGTCAAGTTGATGAGAGAACCGAACGCCGAGTTTCCTATTCGTACACGGATGTTTTAACAGAAACCGTGGAGCTTATACTTCCCGAACTATCCAGTTGAACAAGATTATGGCCTCACATTGTGAGGCTTTTTTCTTTATGGGGAGCCTCGGGGGCTTTAGCCCTCGGGGGTTATCCGTGTCTCTTTATCAAAAGTTGAACCGTGGTTAGTCGTCACGCCTCACCCAATGGAGGGTGTCGAGACTGAAACGGTCCAATTCGTCTAGGGTCACTAAGTCGAGTTGCCACATGGTTATGAGGCAGACTATCGCCGTCGATCGACGGAAATCATCGAAAGCCCGCTGCATTTCCTCATCGCGTTTGTGTATAAGTTCATACAGTTTGAGGTAGCGGTCGTGTGCAGGTAGGGTTTCGTCGTCGCACACGGCTCGACATTCGTTCAAGATTCGATGGGTGAGCCGCTCGAGCGCTACGGCCCGGATCTCCTTGAACACCCGCCAATCAGGCTCTGAAATAGTCATCTGACGCCCCTTTCGCATAACATCTTGTCGTCGGTTTAATACTCGTCGTTCGGGATTTCCCACGGTGAGTGCGATGGCTTGGACCGGTGGAGCCTGCCTTCGTCGTCTCTCTCATGATATCGCATGGCGTGGGTTAAGTTCTAGCGGGACCCGAAAGCAAAAGAGATGCCGTAACTGGAAGCCTCGGGCGGTGGTATGTGATTCTATGGCGGTGACAAAGATTCCGCCTATGCGTGATTTACCGTTGTTTCCGCTCTCTCCTCGACCGTGGAGGGGGCGGTACTCCACCTGATGAAAGTGTTCTCCGTTGCGGTCATCCGGATCGATGGGCGACCTATAGGGGCCTTTGGTCGATTTTGAGATTTGCATAATTCTAATCGAAACTGGCAGACTAGCTCACGTTGGGGTCTGACATCCGAATGTTTCGGTGGAGGAGGCAACTATCATCGGCCCTTTGGTCATCATCGGTGGACACGAAGACAAATTCGAGCACGCGAAGATCCTCCGACGTTTAACCGAATTGGCACGTAACCACCGCTCAGACGGAGCGATGGCCATTGTGACTACCGCATCTCGCGAGGGGACTCTAAGTTTTGACACGTATCATCGCGCGTTTTCTCAATTTGGTTTGGGGGCTTTTCCCTTACGGATCGATACCCGCCATGAGGCGGAGCTTCCGCAAATTCGACAGGCTTTAGATGATGCGGCCGGTGTTTTCTTCACAGGAGGCGACCAACTCAGAATTACCAGTGTCTTAGGAGGCACGACGTTTCATCGTACACTGAGGTCTCTTTGGCAACAGGGGCTTGTGGTGGCTGGAACCTCGGCAGGTGCTTCGATGATGTCCCGAACCATGATTGTGGCTGGAGACGCGGAAGAATCTCCCGCGCGAAATACGGTGAAAATGTCACCCGGGATGGGCCTTTGGGCGGAGGCGGTCATTGATCAACATTTTAGTCAGCGAGGCCGCGTGGGGCGTCTACTTTCAGCGGTGGCCCAAAATCCTGAGATGTTAGGAATTGGTATTGATGAAAATACGGCTCTCGTTGTGGAGCTTGACGATCAACGGTGTCGCGTGGTTGGTGCGGGTACGGTGCTGGTAATTGATGGTCAACACACCCAGTTAAACAATGCATCGGAAATTCGACCCGACCAAGCGTTGGCGTTGAGCCATGTCCATGTGCACGTACTGCCCGAAGGCTACGGAATTGAGCTCGAGACACGGTCACCCTATCACGTAGGGGAATCGGACGACGATAACTAACGACGATCAATCAGGAGGATTTGGCGCGTGGAGATTCTCTCGCACCGGTTTTTTTCAGGACCTAACCGTCATACCCTAAGTAGCTCATTAGAAGTCATTTTAGATCTTAAAGAATTAGCCGAAAAGTCGACGCAAGAACGTCCGAGTTTTACCGACAGTTTAGTAGGAATGATGCCGGGCCTTACTCGCCACCATTGCTCGCGGGGTGTTCCCGGGGGATTTTATGAACGTTTAAGAGAAGGAACCTTCCTGGGGCATGTGACCGAACATGTTTGCCTCGAACTCCTATATCTAGCGGGTGAGTCCGGTACTTATGGCAAGACTCGGGAGCAGGGTTCGCCACGCATTGTCATGATCGTCGTAGAGACCACGACCTCTGAGGGAGGACTTTCAGCATTAGACCATGCGATGGATATTGTTACGAAACTTTGGGTTGAAGAACCGATCCCAGTGGCAGAACATCAAAAAATGGTACGACAAAGCGTGGCGCGTGCGCGACTAGGACCTAGTACTAGAGCCATTGTCGACGCCGCCAAGGTTAAAGGAATCCCGGTGGAGCGTTTGGATGACGAGAGTTATGTCCGTCTCGGACAGGGGATAGCGCAACACCGGATCTTAGGGACCATGACAGATCGCACCTCAACTCTCGCTATGGACATTTGTCAGGATAAGGCATGGACCAAGCAAGTCCTCTCCCGTGCCGGAATCCCCGTGCCAGAAGGCACGACGGTGATGTCAGAATCGCAGGCTTGTGGGGTTGCCAAGGATTATGGCTATCCCGTGGTGGTTAAGCCTCAAGATGGGCAGCAGGGGGAAGGTGTGGCCATGAACCTTATGAGCCACCGTGAGGTGGCGCGAGCATTTCAAGTGGCTTCGGCCCTCGATGGTAAGGGCCGAGTAATGGTAGAGAAGCAGATCGTGGGCGTTCCGTACCGGCTCTTAGTGGTGGGTAATGCCATGGTGGCTGCGACTCTCAGGATTCCCCCACAAGTGATCGGGGATGGCATCCATACGGTAGAGGAATTGGTTCTTGCGATCAATGGCGAACCGGATCGAGGTAGTGGGCATGATTTTCCAAAATCGATCGTAAGGCTGGATTCCGTCGCCTTGTTGACCCTAGTCCAACAAGGCTATGACCCCAAATCCGTGGTGCCGCCCGGCACGCGGGTCTGGGTGCGGCGTACCGCGAACATGTCGACCGGTGCGCTGGCCATTGATGTGACCGCGAAAGTCAGCGTAGATTTGGCCCGTGATGCTGTGCGTGCGGCTCACGCCGTCGGGCTCGATGTAGCAGGGGTCGACTTAGTGACACCCTCGTTGGATGAGGGGTTATCGGCTGCCGGAGGCGCTATCGTGGAGATTAATGCGTCTCCGGGGCTCCGGATGCATCTTTATCCCAGTGAAGGAGTTCCGCAACCGGTCGGAGAGCGCATTGTTTCTTATCTGTTTGGTTCGGGAAACGGCCGAATCCCGGTGGCCTCGGTGACGGGAACCAATGGGAAAACCACCGTGACCCGCATGTTGGCCCATATTTGGACTAAAACCGGAAAAAACGTAGGGATGACGACTACCGATGGCATCTACCTAGGTGACCGACTAATTCAGCGTGGAGATTTGACCGGGCCCTGGTCCCATCGACTTATCCTCAACGATCCCTCGGTCGAGGTAGCGATATTGGAAACTGCTAGAGGGGGCATAGCACGGGGTGGATTAGGGTTTGATGCGTGCGATGTAGGGGTTGTGACGAGTATCGGTCGAGATCACTTGGGGACGGAAGGCGTAGACACCTTAGAGGATCTGGTGCAGTTAAAGGCTCTGGTGGTTGATGTGGTATTACCCACAGGTGCGACCGTGTTAAATGCGGACGATCCGTACGTGTTGTCGATGGCCACACGTTGTCGTGGACGGGTGATTCTGTTTTCAAATCGGGAACGTGGTGAAATTGTGAACCAACATTTGGACCAAGGACACGAAGCGGTCTATGTGAAGCATGGGCATTTGGTGTATGGACACGGAGATCAGGAGACGCGGTTAGTAGGATGTCGCGTGCTACCCGCCACTCTCGGTGGCGTTGCCCCGATGAATATTGCTAATGCGGCCGCAGCGGCAGGCGCTGCATTGGCGATGGGCTTGACTCCGAGACAGGTCACAGAGGGCTTGCGAACGTTTCCCGCAGGCGGCCGTGGACTCAATCGTGGGAGATTGGAACTGATGGTCTATGAAGACTTTCGGGTACTACTGGATTATGGTCATAACGCACCGGCCATTCGTGCGTTATGTGAAGTGATTCAGCGTCTTAAGGCGAAAGAGATTATCTGGGTCCTTGGGCTCCCGGGTGACCGCAGGGACGCTGACCTCAAAGACGCGGTGCGTGTCGTGGCCGAACACGGTCATCGGGTGGTGGTGCGTGAAGACCACGATCTCCGGGACCGCAGGCCCGGGGAATTGGCCGGTCTCATCGCCAACGAACTAGAGGCCGCTGGGTTAAAACCCCAACAGATCGACACGGTGTTAGATGAAGCCTCGGCCATTCGCCATGCGGTGATTACCGCCGCCCCGGGTTCATTGGTGGTGGCACTCTACGAGCGATATGGAGCGGTTAAAGATGCGTTGGCTGATGCGGTAGAGGCTCGTTATCAGCCGTCTTTGAGAGCGCTGGATCACGCGTCGAGCGACCTCTGATATACTCATGGTATGAAAAAATGCGAGAACCATCGTGAATACGCACACGCAAAGATTAATCTAGGGCTCTGGGTGGGGCCAAAGGCCCTGGACGGTTATCACCCAATCGACTCGGTGATGCACACCATCGCGCTCGGAGACGTGCTAACCATTGAATCGGCCCCGCAATTTGACGTGGTGACCTCTGGCGCAGAGGACATAGAGGCTAAGACCAACTTGGTAGCCAAGGCCTACGACTGGCTCCGCCTTCAAGGTGTTCGGGTCCCCAGCATCCGGGTGCATCTCGAAAAGCACATTCCGATTGGTGCCGGACTGGGTGGTGGCAGCTCCGATGCGGCTGCGATCTTGCGATGGGGGGCGAGGATCGAGTCGTTCGATCCCGATCGGGCATCTCAAGTGGGGATGGATGTGCCATTTTTTTTGCGTGGAGGCGCGGCGCGGGTTGGTGGTTACGGAGAACGGATTACATCGCTGCCGGATCGGCACGGGGAGCCCGTGCTTCTCATAAATCCTGGATTTGAGGTTTCGACGGAAATGGTTTACGGCATGTACGACTTGATCGATAATCAGGAAGACTGTGGGATGGATGAGTTCGCCCTGGCGTGGTCCCAGGGCGAAAAGGTAGATGTCTGGCCTAATGCGCTGGAACCGGCGGCATGGTTGGCCTACCCATCGCTCCGCGATTTTAAGGAATATGCCGGGCGATGGCTAGACGGGATGCCATGCCATCTGTCTGGTAGCGGCGGGACTTATTATTGTCTGGGGCTTGATCCAGAACAGGCCATCTGGTACCGAGACCGACTGCGTAAAGAGGGGATCCCTTGGGCAGAAGCGACCCATTTAGTGGGCATCCCGAATGAATGATTGAGGAGACGACGAGATTATCGTGCGTAGTATTGTATTAGCAGGGCAAGAAAATCGAGGCGCGTTGCTACACGCTTCTAAGGAGCGCTACGAGGCAGAAATTCGGGTAGCCGGGCGGCCCATGGTGGACTATGTGCTCGATGCATTGTGGGGAGCTCAAGGCATTGACGAGATTGTCTTAGTGGCGCCGGACAGTATTCGTCGCCCCAAGACCATCGGTGCTCGAGTCGAGGGGGATATTATTGCAAATCTCGTGTCGGGCATAGAAGCATTACCGTCTTTATCAAATCTCGTTCTTGTCGTGACGTCTGATGTTCCGCTATTGACGCCCGGGATGATCGACCAATTTCTCGATCAAGCCCCCGTGGGGGTCGATGTGGTGTATCCCATTATTGACAAGGCATTGACCCAGAATAAGTTCCCCGATACTCAGCGAACCTATGTGAAACTCCGGGATGGGTCCTTCACGGGTGGCAATATATTTTTGATTAACCCCGCGAAGTTTTTGGAAATCCAGAATGACATCAAAGTACTTTTAGACCATCGGAAATCGCCTATTCGATTGGCACGAGACATTGGGATTATGACCCTGATTCGGTTGATCATGGGATCCTTAACGATCTCCGCGGCAGAACGACGGGTCGGTGCGCTATTAAATATTCAGGGTCGCGCGTTGATATTTCCGTATCCCGAAGTCGGGGTCGATGTGGATAAACCTCAAGATTTAGATCTGGTCGAATCGGTGCTTGGTCTCTCATGACGAGCCGGATTCAAGGAATGGACTCCGGCTAACGACCGCTGGGAATGAAGGTTTGATGGTTCTCCATAAATTTTTGGGACGCCGCGATTCACGAGGACAGAATAGCGAAGGAGGTGAGGGAAACAATGCGGGATCGATATCGACGAATCATCTTATTGTCCCAGTATCTGGTGGCTCACCCGTTGACCCAGTCGAGCCTGACCGAACTCAGCCACCGTTTTAACGTGGCCAAATCTACGCTGAGTGAAGACTTGTTGCTGATTAAGGAAACCATGGAGCACGAAGGGTTGGGCAAGATTGAATCGCAAGTGGGGGTGCAGGGAGGCATTCGCTATGTGCCAGTGCTGGAGCGCAAGGCCTCCGCACAAGCCCTGATCCGCTGGTGCCAAAAACTTAGCGAACCGGACCGGATGATGTCGGATGGATTTTTGTATATGACCGACTTACTGTTTGACCCCCATTGGATTGATCCGATGGCGCAACTCTTGGCCGTGCGTTTTAGGGATATGGGCATCGAATTTGTGGCCACCGTGGAGACTAAAGGTATCCCCTTAGCATTAGCTTGTGCCGGGGCACTCGGGTGCCAAGTCGTGTTGTTGCGACGAGATAATCGGTTATCTGAAGGGTCGTCGTTATCGATTAATTATTTGTCGGGGTCCTCACACCGCATTCAATCCATGTCGTTGTCGCGCCGGACCTCCGTACGGGGTGGGCGGGTTTTGTTTGTCGATGACTTCATGAAAGCGGGCGGAACGGCGAAAGCGGCTGAAGATCTGTTGTTAGAATTCGATGCGACGGTGTGTGGCGTCGGTGTTTTAGTGGCCACCGTAGAGCCGTCTGAAAAATTAGTTGGGAAATTTTCTAGCTGTTTACAATGGGATGGCATGGGAGGGTCTGCTCCCGTTCCTAGTGGTTGGGCACAGGCGTTATGCGAGTCTGGGGTATTGCAGGAGTAGGAGGAGCCACAGAATGAGCGATTCGATTCAATTGGAAGATGTCCGCAGAGCCCAAGAAGCCTTACAAGGGGTGACGTTTACAACCCCGTTGCAAGAATCTGGCCATATCAATGACCTACTGGGGCGACGCGTGTTGTTCAAGTTAGAAAACTTGCAGCGAACCGGTTCCTTTAAACTCCGAGGGGCTTATAATCGGCTACGGCGATTAAACTCGGAAGAACTCAGGCACGGGGTCGTCGCGGCGTCTGCCGGAAACCACGCCCAGGGCGTAGCCTTAGCCGCTAGATTGGTTGGAACCACAGCCCTGATATTCATGCCTCAGGGCGCATCACTTACCAAAATTGAATCGACACGCGGGTATGGTGCCGACGTGCGCCTATTTGGCGATACCTTTGATGACGCCTATCGGGCTGCGTTACAGCATGCCGAGGAATCCGGGCGCGTGATGATCCCGGCCTTCGACGATCCCGATATTGTTGCGGGGCAGGGAACCGTGGGACTAGAAATGCTTGATGAACGTCCAAATGTGGATGCCATAGTGGTCCCGGTAGGGGGGGGAGGCTTAATTGCAGGCATTGCGGTGGCTGTAAAGGCTCGCCACCCTGGAGTGAAAATCATTGGAGTGCAGGCCGAAGGAGCGCAATCCATGGCACTATCCCGCCGTGAGGGAGAGATTAGAGTGGCCCCTTTGGTACGTACTATCGCCGATGGAATCGCCGTCAAGCGCCCGGGTACCATCACCTTTCCATTGATCCAACAGTATGTGGATGACATTGTGATCGTGAGTGAACACGATATTTCACGGGCGATCTTGCTGTTTTTGGAGCGCTCCAAACTGGTGGTTGAAGGCGCAGGCGCAGTAGGATTGGCGGCGTTGCTGTCCGAGAAAATCCCAATGTCACTGGGAACGACGGGCATCGTCGTCAGCGGTGGAAACATCGATGTGACGCTTTTGAATCGCATTATCGAAAAAGGCTTGGTTGAAGAAGGGCGCCAAGTGCATTTGAAAACCGTGGTGGGTGATCGCCCCGGGCAGCTATCCCATCTGTTGTCCCACCTGGCAACGTTGCAGGCAAACGTCATCCACGTGGAACACGAGCGGTGGAATCCGGAAATTTCACCGGCTGAGGTGTCGGTGGAGATTGTGTTAGAAGCCCGGAACCAGGACCATATCCAAGAAATTTTATTGCGCTTACGCCAGGAGGGGTATACGGTGGATGTGAAAAAATAGTCGCACCACGGCATTCGTACCAAAAATTTCGACAATTGACAGGAATCTCGCATTGCCATAGCGAATCCTATGACACCCAGCAATGGGATGACTGGTACTCGCTTGCAAGGGGGATTCACCATGGAAATTACAGACGTTAGACTACGCCGTATGGCCACCGACGGCAAAATGAAAGCTGTGGCTTCGGTCACACTCGATGGCGAATTTGTGATCCATGACGTTAAGGTAGTCGAGGGGCTCAAGGGTTTATTCGTGGCCATGCCGAGTCGAAAAACTCCGGATGGTGAATTTCGCGATGTTGCTCACCCGATCACACAACAAGCACGAGAACGTATTCAAAAAGCGGTTTTAGAGGTGTTTCAAGGAGAAAGGTAATGGGTAAGATGGGGAGCTGTGAGACAAGAGTTATCTCCTCTCGGGGATAGCTCTTGTTGGTTTGTCGGCATAGCACAAAGTTTGGTATTCTAACCATGGATTACGGGTAGGTGGTGCCCGGGACGATAGGCTGTCGGGAGGATTTTCAACAATGAACGAGACGATGCCAGTAATTTTAGCCGCGGGGCGTGGAACCCGGATGCATTCAGGGTTAGCTAAGGCGTTACATGAACTGGGAGGAGTCCCGTTAGTCGAGCATGTGTTGCGGACAGTTAGTCAAGCGAATTTGGGGAGACCGTTGGTTGTGGTCGGGTACCAGGGTGAGCGTGTGGAAGAAGTGTTGGAAGGCAAGGCAGAATTCATTACCCAGTCAGAACTCCGAGGGACGGGGGATGCGGTGATGAGGGCAATCGAGGTTCTACCTGAGGCGATTACGGAAATTGTAGTGCTGGTGGCCGACTGCCCTCTTATTCCGGCCCAGCTCCTCTCCGACCTTTTGGCGCATCACCGGCACGTCGGTGCGACAGCAACCATTGTTACCACGACCATGAAGGACCCCAAAGGGTATGGCCGTATCGTTCGTGATAGCAGAGGACGGGTGGAAAATGTAGTCGAGGAGAAAGATACCAACGATGTCACCCGCATGATCAACGAGATCAATACCGGGATCGGGATCTGGAGTGTTAAGGCTCTTCGTATGGTGTTGTCAACGCTGCCGTGGCACGGGGATGAACGGTATCTCCCGGAGGCGATTGGACCGTTATTGACGATGGGTGAAGTGGTCGACACGTTTTATTATCCTGACTCGTCTCGAGTGATGGGGATTAACACGCGACGGGAATTATCGGAAGCCGAGGCGATCCTGCGTCAATCCACGCTGGACCGCCTTTTTGATCAAGGGGTGACGATTGTTGATCCGGCGTCCACTTACGTTGACGCGGATGTTGAAGTCGGTCAAGATACGGTCATTTATCCCATGACGTTTTTGCGAGGTAAGACGAAGATTGGACGAGAATGCCACATCGGGCCGATGACAACTATTGTGGCGAGCCGGATTGGTGATGGGGTTCAGATTGATCGTTCGGTCATCGAACAGAGTGCCATGGCGAGCCGATGCCGAGTCGGACCGTTTAGCCACTTGAGGGCGGGAACTTATTTGGACCATAACGTGAAAATCGGGAACTTTGTCGAATTGAAGAATACTCGCGTGGGCATCGGTAGTAAGGCGGGTCACCATTCTTATCTAGGGGATGCCACAATTGGGGGACGAGCCAACATCGGCGCGGGGACCGTCATCGTGAACTACGATGGGGAGAGTAAGCATCCCACTTTCATCGGCGATGAGGCCTTCATCGGGTGTAATGTGAACTTAGTAGCCCCTGTGGAAATAGGCGCGGGCGCATACATTGCAGCGGGATCCACGGTCACGCAAAACGTCCCCCCTGGAGGCTTGGCCATCGCTCGATCTCGGCAAGAAGTCAAACCGGGTTGGGTGGAAAAGCGGACACCTCGGTCACCTGAAGGCGGAAATCATCCGTGAAAGACCTATTAGGACATTTTTAGTGAGGCAGGAAGGGGTATAGGGCGACTCATGGGGTTTGAACGCGAAGGCGAATTGAAGATCTTTACCGGGAATGCAAACCGACCCTTAGCGGAGCGAATTGTGTCTCACCTTGGTATCATGTTGGGTCAAGCCGATGTCGGACGATTTTCCAATGGAGAGATTAGGGTGAGACTTCTTGAGAATGTACGAGGTGCCGACGTCTACATTGTGCAGCCTACTTCAGGTCCGGTGAACGATAACTTGATGGAATTGCTTTTACTCATTGATGCGGCTCGTCGTGCCTCGGCTCGCCGCGTCACAGCGGTGGTTCCGTTCTATGGTTACGCCCGGCAAGATCGGAAGGAACAGGGCCGTGAGCCCATATCGGCGAAATTGGTGGCCAATCTCATTACGGTGGCAGGTGCCCGTCGGGTCTTAACTATGGATCTCCACGCACCTCAAATCCAAGGATTTTTTGATATACCTGTTGACAACCTGCATGGGAGTCGGATTCTTTCGGAAGCCATTTCCGCAAAAAAATTAGATAATCTCATGATATTTTCACCGGATGCCGGAGGGGTCTACCGTGCGCGTAAGATGGCCAAAGATCTCGGAGCCCCATTAGGATTTATCGATAAGAGACGGCCGGCGCCCAATGTATCAGAAGTGGTTAACGTTATCGGTAAAGTCCGAGACAAGACGGTCGTCATTGTTGATGATATGATCGATACCGGCGGCACGATTGCCAAAGCCGCCGAAGCCATTATGGACCTCGGAGCCAAGGCGGTTTACGCGGCGTGCACGCACCCCGTGTTTTCCGGCAATGCTGTCGAGGTCTTAAACGATTCGGTTATTAAGGAGGTGCTGGTGACCGATACGATTCCCTCACAATACCCTCTGATGCGAACCCATGTGAGTTCTGTAGCTGGGCTCATGGCTGAGGCGATTATGCGCGTGCATGAAGATCTGTCGGTTTCCAAACTCTTTGAATGATCAGGACACGCCTCGACTGATTGTTGGACTAGGTAACCCGGGAGAGCGTTACGCAAATACGCGACACAACGTAGGATTTATGGTTGTGGATGGCTTGGCGATGGAGTTGCGGATATCATTTGCGAAGACGAGGTTTGGTCTAGTAGCCCGGGGGGATGGCGTGTGGCTCTTAAAGCCGCTAACCTTCATGAATCGTAGCGGGGAAGCGGTAGGGTCGATGATAGGGTGGCATCGAATGCTCTCTTCCCAGGTCTTGGTGGTGGGAGATGATTTGGATTTGCCATTGGGTCGTCTGCGATTGCGGCGGAGTGGATCGAGCGGCGGCCATAATGGATTAAAGTCCATTATGGCGGCCCTCCAGACCGAAAATTTTTCTCGATTGCGGCTAGGGATCGATCGACCGCCACCGGGAATTCCGGTAATCGACTGGGTCTTAACGGGTTTTGCGAGTGCGGAACGGGAGACTTTGACGAATACCATTGGCCGAGCTACCCAGGCCCTTATGGTGGTGCTGAAGGATGGGGTGGAGGTGGCCATGAATCGGTTCAACTCAGACAGCTAAGATTGACCGGTACGGGATTAGGGCAGACTACATCACAAATACCCGAAAGTGAGGGAGATTTTGTGGTGCGGTATGTATGTCGTCATTGCCATCGCCAAATTGGCCAGTTTGAGGGAGCTTGGTCGGATCCCCAATTGGGACTCCAAGACCTTACAGCGGCGGAGCAACAGGAGATCCTGGAGGTCCGACCCCCGGACACCACGGTTTGGGTCAAAACGCTTTGCGAACGATGTTTACCCGTACCGTGGATGGAGGAACTGTGGTATAACTAAGGTCTAGGGATATAGGAGCGGGGTGAGGAGACGACCTCGGCTTTTTTGGTGCAATTTTAGGGGGGTGACCGTTCGAGTGGCACAACTGCGTGAACTTGGTGTGCTATGGGGGCAGTATGCGCCGTATCGAAACCTGGTCGAGAAGCTGAGGGAAGGCCATTCCGCTGAAATCTATGGTTTATCCGGTGCCATGCCGTCTTTTGTCTCGGCTAGCCTCGCCCACGATGTGAAAAGGCCGACGCTTATCGTAACCGTGGGATTTCAAGAAGGACGGCGGATTGAGGCGGAGTTGAACCAATATGTGGGCCAGGAGGTCGTCTATCTTTTGCCGCCGCGTCCACTGATTTTGGGGGAGGTTCAGGCGGAGAGTCCCGAGTGGAACCACCGGCGAGTCGAGGCCTTAGATGCGATCAAGAAAAATCGCCATGTGATCTTGGTGGCACCGGTAGAGTCGGCGCGCCAATTGTTATTAATCCCTCGCGTGTCGGAATTGGGCTTGCAGGTGGGGGCTACTTTGCCGCTAGAAAGAGCCCTGAAAACGCTGACCACACTTGGTTACCAGAGGGTCTCAGAAGTTGATGGAGAAGGTCACTATGCGGTCCGGGGAGGCATTTTAGATGTCTACCCACCTGGGCAAGATGCGGTACGGATCGAATGGTTCGACGACGAGATTGACTCGCTGCGAACCTTCGATTTAGCCACCCAAAGAACCGACGAGATGGTCGCGGAGATAAGCATACCGGCAGCTCGGGAACTGTTGTGGACCGATGCAGAGCGCCATCGGGCGTTGTCACGAATCGGGATCGAGTCCGAGAACCTGATCAAAAATCTTAATGCGATTGGGCAATTTGATAAAGCGATTAAGGCGAAAGAACGTTTTGGCCATTACCTGCATGACCTGTCCCAAGGGCGCACCTTTTTGGGCGTAGATCGGTTTGCTGCCGCGTTTGGACCCCTGGCACCCCTAACCCAGGCATTTTCTGAACCACCGCTGATTATCTACGACGACTGGCCTCGCATTAATGAGGCCCTTTTAGGTCGAGATAAAGAGGACACCCAAGAACAGCAACGACGCTTGGAGCGTGGCGACCTATTGCCTTTAGAGCTCGAGTCAGTTCTCTCCCAGGGCACATTTTTTTCTGCGCTTAAAGGTTTTGGAGACGTCAGTCTGTCGCTCATGCCCCATACCCGGAAAGCCGTTCGCGTGAGTGTTGAGTTAACAGGGCGACCGGCACCGCGAGTCCATGGGCAAATGGATCTGTTAAAGACCGAGTTGACTCGGCTTAGACGGAGTCGGCTTCGGGTTGGGCTCGTCTTGCGGGATCCCGAAGCCGCTCATGTGATGCAACAGCAACTCCTAGAAGAAGGCTTGCCGAGCCGAATTGGGCTGGGTGAACCCGGCGAAGTGGCGATTCTGACTGGGCAGATTGGTCATGGGTTTATCGTGCCAGAATTGGGACTGGCACTTTTAGGTGAGACGGAATTGACGGGTCGGGAGGTGCGACCGCAATCGTCTCGACGGGGGGCGACACGGGCGAATGTCCGGGTTCAGGATCTGCGACCGGGCGATTTTGTGGTCCACATTACCCACGGAATTGGGAGATACCTGGGAATTAAGACGCTTCAAATTCAAGATCAGCATAAGGATTATTTGCATGTGCAGTACGCCGGGGCGGATACCTTGTATGTGCCGGTGGATCAGCTTGGGCTAATCCAAAAATACATTGGGATCGAAGGTCAAGAACCGAAACTTTCGAAAATGGGTGGGGGCGAATGGACCCGCGTTAAAGACAAAGTCAAAGCGTCGGTGCGTGAAATGGCCGAAGAGTTGATCAAGCTCTATGCCTTGCGCGAGGCACGACCCGGTCACGCATTTGGACTCGATACACCGTGGCAGGAGGAGTTCGAGGCTTCGTTTGGTTATGACGAGACCGACGATCAGTTGCGTTCCATTAGGGAGATTAAGGGAGATATGGAGCGTGGTCGACCGATGGATCGGTTACTCTGTGGGGATGTCGGCTATGGCAAGACTGAAGTGGCGTTAAGAGCCGCCTTTAAATCCATCATGGGAGGCAAACAAGTCGTATTTTTGGTCCCCACTACGCTCCTGGCCGAACAGCACTACGTGACCGCCAAGGGACGCTTAGCGGGATATCCGGTTACGGTGGAAGTATTATCTCGGTTTCGCACGGCCAAGCAACAAAGGCAAATTATCGAGGATTTGCGTCATGGTCGCATCGATCTCTTAATCGGAACGCACCGCCTCTTAGGCAAGGACGTGAAGTTTCAGGATTTGGGTCTTTTGATCATTGACGAGGAACACCGTTTTGGCGTGGCACATAAAGAGCGGATTAAAGCGCTCAAAGAAAATGTTGATGTCCTAACGTTATCGGCAACGCCGATTCCCCGTACACTTCATATGGCTATGGTGGGCATTCGCGATATGAGCCTGATTGAAACACCGCCGGAAGATAGACTGCCTGTGGAGACCGTGGTGGTAGAATTCGATCCGGATCTCGTGCGTGAAGCCGTGCGACGCGAAGTCAATCGCGGGGGCCAAGTCTTTTATGTGCAAAATCGCATCATGGCCATGGATCACGCGGTGACCGGTCTCATGAAAATGTTTCCGGACCTGCGCGTGGCGGTCGTCCACGGTCAAATGGAAGAACAGCGCATTGAAGAGGTGATGGCTCGGTTTATTGATCAAGAATATGACGTCTTGGTGGCGACGAGCATCATTGAATCGGGCCTGGACATTCCGAACGCCAATACGATCATTGTCGAGGATGCAGATCGTTTGGGCCTGGCCCAGCTCTACCAATTGCGCGGTCGGGTTGGGCGCTCTCCACGTCTGGCCTACGCGTACTTTACCTTTAAACCGAATAAGGTCTTAACACCCGCCGCTGAAAAGCGGCTGGAAGCGATTCGCGAGTTCACGGAACTGGGAGCGGGTTACCAGATTGCCTTACGTGATCTGGAGATTCGCGGAGCGGGCAATTTACTTGGGTCCGAGCAACACGGGTTCATTGCCTCGGTCGGATTCGACCTCTACACCGACTTGCTAGGCCAAGCCATTCGCGAGTTGAAAGGGGAAGCCGTCGAGGTGGCCATTGAGCCCACCATTGAGGTCGATGCGGATGCCTACTTGCCTGAGACGTATATTACCGAGCCGCGGCACAAAATTGAATTGTATAAGAGAATGGTCTCTGCCAAAAGCTTAGAAGAGGTGGAGGAGCTTATTGACGAAATCGGTGACCGATTTGGGCCAATGCCCCCGGCGGTTAGTGCGCTGGCTAACTTGGCGAAGGTTCGGGTCATCGCGAAGGCGCTCTGTTTGACGACGGTGGCGCATAAACGTGACCGCGTCGTGTTTAGGAGCGGACACGATACGCCGGTGGGCCCTGACGCGATTAGTAGATTGGCCGAGCGATTTCCCGGACGATTGGTGCCAGGTGCTTTTAAAGTGCCCGAATTGGGACTGCGGCTGCCTCCCCGGGCGACGTCCGATCAAGCGTTGGCCTTGATTCTGGATGGCCTATCCATCATGCTGGAGGCGACTATGGGTGCAAAGGAGCAAAGTAGCTAGCTCGTTTGTCGTGATGGGCCTAATCGGGGGCTGTGGATATACCGCATCCGGACCGCAGAAAATCGCGACCGTGAACCATAGTGTATTAACCCAAAAGGATCTTACCGTAGCCGTGCGGTCGACCGAAATCATTGATGGCGTCTCGCTCCCAACCAGTTCGGCGTCTCGCCAAGCGCAATTACATCAATTGATCCAACAGTCTCTGGTGAGACAATGGGCGGCAAACCACCATGTCATTTCTGTGACGGCAGCCGAGCATCAAGCCACGCATTTCATTCAGACTAAAATCGCACCGATTTTGGGAGGCGCCGGAGGATTGTCTCGGTCGCTTGTGAAGCATGGACTCTCCCTTAAAGATTTTCATCACTTTGTGACCGACCAAATGGTCCTTCAGGCCGTCTTTAATCGAATCACACAACACACGAGTCCAGTGAAGCCCGGTCAAGGACATGCGTATTACCAGGCGCATCGAAGCGTATTTGTGACCCCGAGTGAGAAATTGGCGCGGGAGATTGTTGTGTCTACAAAACAGAGCGCCACCGCCATTGAAACACAACTTTCAAAGGGAGCCAATTTTGCGGCATTAGCCCGACGATATTCGAAGAACACCCCGTCCGCCACCATGGGTGGGTCGCTTGGGTGGATTAAGGCAGGAGTGGCTACCAGTTTACCCTCTACTGTAGCAAAGGCCATTCAAGGCATGGCTCCTGGCCACTATAGTATAGTCCCCACCCATTTGGGCTACGCTATCATCGAAGTCGAGACCAAAAAACCGGGCCATCCCATTCCTTATAGTCAGGTTCGTCCCGAGATCCAGGCGCAATTGGTGCAAACGGCTAAGATGGCAGCATTTCAACGTTGGGCTAATCAGTTAGTCAAGGGTGCCCATGTCAAACTGTACCAAAACGGGTAATCTAGTACCATTCGGCAGAAACGGGAAAAAATGCATAAAGAGGTTGAGCTCCCGATATACTACCTCTGAAGAGCGAGCGAAAGGAGGGTCTGAAGTGAAGGCTACCGGAATAGTGCGCCGGATCGATGACCTGGGGCGCGTAGTGATTCCTAAAGAAATTCGCAGGACGTTAAGAATTCGTGAAGGCGATCCGTTGGAAATTTTCGTCGACCGAGACGGTGAGGTCATTTTGAAAAAGTACTCGCCGATTGGGGAATTAGGGGATTTTGCGAAGGAGTACGCTGATTCTCTCAATGAGGCTATCGGACACATTGCCCTGATTGCGGACCGAGATGCGGTTATTGCGGTGGCCGGAGCCCCCAAGAAAGAATTTCTCAATAAGGCGTTGGGTGCGTTAGTCGAAAAATCTATGGAAGAGCGCAAGACGCTATTTTTTAACCGCGGGGATCATAAGCCCAAGGGTAGCGTCATTGGAGACGAGGATGAAGATAAATTCCTTGCAGAGGTCATTGCTCCCATCATCGCCGAGGGCGACCCCATCGGCGCGATTATCATCTGTAGTCGAGAACCCGACGCCAAGATGGGCGAGATGGAAGTGAAGTTGGCGGAAACCGCTGCGGGCTTTCTGGCAAAGCAAATGGAACAGTAGCTTAACACCGACGGAATTTCAGCGAGAAAGTCCGCAACGGATCCATCAAAGGACCCTTGCGGTTTTCTTTTTTTGTCGACTCTCTCGGCCATCGTAAGTTAACGGAATCAACCCACGACACCACAAGAATAGCGTTGTCCAAAGAATTCCGCAGGAACGAGCACAATGGCGTGATAGAATCTGGGCCCTGGGTGATGTACGTGTCTCTGAACTTATCCGGTGGTTGTTCTCAAAGAGATGTCATGGAAATGCGACTGAGATTTCCATCACGCTTTTGCTTCATTTTGGGGGCGAGCCGCGTGGTGCCATAGACCGCAAAGGGTGGTGTGTCGAGTGTTAAGGCGGCGAGATTCGTTGCTGAATCTCGACCATAGCTCCGGGAAATAGCCGCCGGGCTGAAGCCAGGTTCCGTATATCCGGTTGGACGGCATCGACCTCCAGAACGATCCGACGGCCATTCTTAAATTTGAGCCGACTTTTATACGTGGTGGGCGCGGGGCTATCCTCGGTGCAGCACAAGAAACCGGACAGTTCTTTTAGCTCACGCGTCTCATGTGGCGTGCTACTATATCCAGAGGGGGGATATCGTGGTATACGGCACCCAGGTCGATATCGGACGCGGGATCTTAGCTCACTTTGGCCTTGATTCTTCGGAATCCTCTCTCGTTCCGCCGGATACCCAGACGGTAGTCCTGTGGGTCGTTGACGGCCTTGGTTGGTCTCTTTTGGAGAAGGCGCTGGACCGTGGACTCCTGTCTCACTACCACCGCCACCTGGGACGACATCTACAGTGGCAAAGTGTTTACCCACCACGACCGCCGCCGGGCTGGCAAGCTTGGCGTTCGCCGCGCCGCCCGCCATTCATGGAGCCTTGGGTTATTCAGTTTATATTCCGGAATGGGATGATCGCGTCAACCTGCTCACAGGCGAAGATAGTCGAGGTCAGCCGGTCCCAGAGAACATTCTCTACCCCCGTGTGTCACTCACGCTATTTGAGCGCCTCGCGGAGAGCGGTATTCCGTCTGCCGTCGTGAGCCCGGACGTGTTTCGCCACAGCGGATTCAGCCGATGGCTATATGCTGGCGCTACCTACGCTGGTTATGAGATGTCCCACCCCCTTGATGCTGTTGAGGTGGTTGCGAGCTGCCTCGACCATGGATATCGCTTCATATGGCTCTATTGGCCCTATATCGACCAAGCAGCCCACGTTTCTGGGCCGACTTCCCAAGAGACGGATCGAGCGCTTACCGTGTGGGACAATGCGTATGAGGCGGCCTTCTATCGATGGCGGGCTCATCAACGGGTGGCTCTGCTGGTGACTGCGGATCATGGGATGATGGACTTGGACCCACGCCAAGCCATCCTGCGTCGTGACCGCCGCGTTGCACCACTTTGGGTCCGCCGGTGGGCTGGCGAACGGCGCGCCATCACCACAGAAATGGAACCGGATGAGGTGCACGCTCTGGTTGGGGGAATCGCGACCGTATACGACCAGCAAAAACTTTGGGGCGAGGGGTGGTACGGCGGGCCACCGGCGAAGGCTAGTTGGCAAAGCCGCACATTGCGCACACTGATCATCCCCCAGGTCGGCGTGCAGTTCCAACAAGACGGTCTCAGGGATGCAGCGACAATGAAAGGGGGACACGGGGCCTGGACAAATGACGAACGGCAGATCCCGGTCATAGTCCAGACCTGGTAGGGATCGGCGTGCTAGGACTTTCTGATCGTCGTGTGACAAACCCAATAAAAGGATCCAGGGGAAGTGAGGGGATAGCTATCGCGCTTTACATTTTTGCTGGATTGCCCGGCACGGGCAAGTCTACCTTGGCAACCGCACTCGTGCAACGGTTGCATGCCGCCTATGTGCGGATAGATGTGATCGAACAGGCCATGCGGGATGCCGGGGTTTGGGTGGATGGCTCTGCCGGATATATCGTAGGCTATGCGTTGGCGAAAGAGAATCTTCGATGGGGACTCGATGTTATCGCCGATAGTGTCAACCCCTTCTCTGTCACACGCCAAGCATGGCGCAACGTGGCAGAATCTTTGTCTGTTTCGTTTGTCGAGATTGAGGTGGTTTGTTCAGACCAACTGGAACATCGTAGGCGCGTGGAATCCCGGGTAGTCAACGTTCCAGGACTCGTACTACCCATCTGGTCTGAGGTGGAAAAACGCCCGTACGAAGATTGGGATCGACCCCATATCGTGATGGATACCGCCCATCAAACCGTATCAGAAAGTCTAGCGGCCCTGCACCACACGCTGTCGCACGAGATGTGAACACCTGATTCATAAGTTCAAGGTGTCGACGATATTTAATGCAGGTTCGCCTAACATCTGTCGAAACTTAAATCGCGTGAGCAATGGTCAAAGCGGTTGCGCCTAGGATGGCCATGATCAATCCAAACCTCAGCCATCGGATCGGGGTGATGGTTGCCAGCTGGGGGCCGACCCACGCGGCTGGAATGGCCCCGGCGAGGAGCACAGAGGTGGGAATCCAGGCGATTTGATTGGCATGGAATTTGATCGTGGAGGATACCAGCGCCATGATAAATATGGCTCCCAGCACGGTTCCTAGGCACTCTTTGAGGGGGCGTGCGGTAAAGATGAGCATCATGGGTGTCAAAATAAAGGCACCCGGAGTGCCGGTAATTCCCCCCATGATCCCGATTAATAGCGTAGTGCCATATAACGCGTAACGATATTTTGGAGGAACTCGAATTTGTCGCGGAAAGATGAGACTTACGGCAGCGAGACAGCTGACGCCCGCAAAGGCGAAACCAATCCCCGTTCTATGCCAGTGGGCGGACATGATAGCTCCGAGGCCCGCCCCAACCACTCCAAAGAGAGCCATATTCCATGCCATACGCCATTTTACGAGCCCTTGGCGCCGATAGGATAAGAATCCAATGAATGCGGTTGTCATCGATTGTACGGCCCCGCTGCCCGCGATCTGGTGGGGGGACAGCGGGGATCCGGGAAGACTTAGTAGCGCCGGGACTAGAAGGATCGATCCTCCCAGACCGAGCCAGGATGCAATGAGCCCGACCAAAGCACCTAGGGCGTAGAGTTCCGTATCGACATGCAGGAAGATGCCCACGCGGGGGAAGGCATGCGCTAACGCGAGGCCGCATACGATGCCCAAGAAGATTAATAGGATGAGCCGTACCCATTTGGCACGATAGATCGGGCGAGAGTAGGATGTCTCCGACACACCGGTCACCTCATCCCGAAAGGGTTCCCATAAACCATCCGAGATTATGCAAGACCGTAAAAATTGCTATGATATCACCGTGAAATGAGGAGGCGGATAGATGTTGAGCGAATTAACCTGGTTTGAGCGGTCCAGCGCAGTGATACCCGGAGGGGTCAATTCTCCGGCCAGGTCATTCCGTAGCGTTGGCGGCGATCCGCCACTGGTGATGGTTGGTGGTGAAGGGGCGTATCTCATCGACGTCGAGGGACGTCGATACATCGATTACCTAGCGGCTTTTGGCCCTGTTATTTTGGGACATGCCCATCCTGAGGTTACAGAAGCCATTCAGCAGGCGGCCCTCGAGGGTACCTTGCTGGGAACCCCGCACCCGAATGAAATTCGTTTAGCGGAAATGTTGGTAGACGCCGTCGAAGGATTGGATATGGTCCGGTTAACCACCACAGG
>JAJYPK010000200.1 GCA_021795465.1 Bacillota bacterium | reverse complement strand
GCTGATCACCTACCCGCCGAAGGTCGCCATTTCCCGACTGGTGAATAGCCTCAAGGGCGTCTCCTCCCGACTGATCCGTAAGCAGCACTATCCAAGCATTGAGAAAGCCGTGGGGCGGCAGCCTCTGGTCCCCCAGTTATTTTGCCGGGTCGGCTGGAGGAGCCCCCCTGTCGATCATCAAGCAATACATCGAGCAACAGGAAACGCCGGATTGACCCCTCCGGGGTCAGCGCCTGATATCTCCGCCCTAAACGGCGGAGTTTTACGGCGCATCTGATAAATAAGGGCCGCTCGGCCCTTATTCGCTTTCTTCCGCCGATTCGAGACGATTTCGTAGGGACTTCAGTTCTTGCCCAATACCTTGCATCTCGTGCTCGGCTATCCCGAGGAACTTGGAGAGTTCGATTTGCCGTTCTTGATCGACTTCCATGACATGCCGCACTTCATTATAGAGGTCTAACGCCCGGTCTAGATCTTGCCTTAGATTTTGTACCCGATCGGTTAACTCGGCCCGACGATGCCGTTCCTCATCTTTACTGACCAAAGGCGTCAACCGTTGGACCAGTTCTAAGTCGTCGGTTGAAATCCTGATAGAAATCCCATCATTAGCCTTCGAAGATGCTGCGTCGATCCAGAGTAGGGGATCAGGAACAGGTACGCCGTTAATAAAGCCCTGCCACGGAGCCATGGGAATCTCAATGCGTCGGTGCGCAGAAATCGCCATGGCCAGACCCGAGACATCCCCAACTTGGCTAACAAATCGCACGCGGTTCGGGTTCGCCAATAAATACCCTACAGCGATTTGGACAGCGGGAGCGGACATGGAAATTCGCGCAAGGTGGGTCAAGATGCGTCGGACATCGGTTAGGAATTCTGACACAGGCATTCTCCTCCCAATTTAAGAACCCAAAAAGTCCGTAAAGACATCTTACCTAGAATACCATCATTGCACGAGATGTCGATAAAATCCGTCGTAACTGTTAGCATCTAGAATAATCTTAGTCGAGCGAGGAGGCGTGCCACATGAAATATATTGGAGTCATGTCTGGTACCTCCTTAGATGGAATCGACGCGACGATGGTCGACATTCCTGACACAAAGACGCTACCCCTTGCAGTGCGAGTGCTCGGACATCGTTTTATGGAGTGGGATCCCCATCTACGTCGAGACCTTCTCTCGCTAGGGAACGGCACCGCTTTCGTAGCACAATCCATTGTCCGTTTGGCTCAAGCCGTCTCTGAGGCCTACGTGACTCTGATCCTACGCCTCCTCCAAGAGCTTCATACGGATCCCAACGCGGTTGTGGCAATCGGCATGCATGGACAAACCGTCTGGCATGAACCGCCAGAAGCGAACCACTTGGGTTATAGTTGGCAATTGGGGTCACCGAGTTGGGTGGCCAACCGAACCCGCATTACGACCGTAGGAGACTTCCGCCTGAGCGATCTTGCCTTGGGGGGACATGGGGCACCACTGGCTCCTTACGCACATCGGGTCTTGTTCTATGATCCATCCCGCATGGTGGGCGTCTTGAACATTGGCGGCATTAGTAATGTGACCCTTATCGATCCGGATCCAATATGTGCCCCGGTAGCCAGTGATTTGGGGCCAGGCACGATGATTATTGATGCCCTATGCCAATCCCACTCCCAGGGTCGCCAGTTAATGGACAAGGACGGCAAAATGGCCGCACGCGGGACCTTGGATCAAACACTCGTCCATGAGCTCCTGACTGGGCCGTTTTTTGAAAAGGATCCGCCTAAGTCGACGGGACGAGAAACTTTCGGTTCGCATTACGTCGAGAAATTCTTGCATCTTGCTCCAGATGACGCCATTACCACCGCATCCTGGCTTACGGTTAAAAGCATCGCAACGGGAATTACCCGTCTTGGCTCTCCTAAGGCTCTTTACGTAGCGGGCGGAGGGGCTAAGAATCCATGGATTCTTAGCCGTCTCCAAGAATCCTTAAAAGACATCCCGGTACACACCACCGACGCTTTAGGACTCCCAGTGGACCAAGTGGAAACGATTGCGTTTGCCCTCTTGGCTCGTGCTACAATCCACAAAGAGGCAGCCAATCTACCGACGGTGACCGGTTCTAATGGGGCCGCGATTCTCGGTACCGTAGCGGAAACGATTCGAGAGGGCTCCATGCCTTGGGGCAAGTAAATTATTTCCCTGGCATATTAAGGGATCTGATGGTCTTTCAGTGCTAACCCAAGCGCTATTGGGCATAATGTTGATAACATCCTCAAATCGCTCATCGTTCTAGAACCGGAAAAATTGATGATCGATAGGCACTATATTCGTATACATTAATCTTAATGAGGAAGCAGGAAAATGCCCTTTAACCGCGAATAATACGATACGGCTGACAATTGCCGTCACACAGGTGACGGTTGTTCTATATAATAGGGATATAGCCAACCCAATCGGCAGTGTGGGTACAGAAAGGAGCGGCGTCGAGTGAAATCGCTAACCGAACGAGAAATCAGGGCACTCATTCACCTATTAGGGGATGACGATATCAAGACCGCGCACATTGCCAGGAAAACACTCCTGCAATCCCGTCACGATGCTCAGCCCTTTTTGGAAGAAGCCCAAGACTCTCTTGACCCTCATGTACGGACTCGGGTTTATAGCATTTTGGAACGCCTGCGCCTCGACGAATTGGGAGCGCGGTTTGACGAGTTTTCTTCCATGCCATCGGCATGGTTGGATCTTGAAGAGGGAGCATTCCTCATCGCCGAATCAGGCTACCCCAATATCAATCGCGTCCACTACCGGGAGATGCTCGACACCATTGCTGGAGACTTTAAAACCCGTTGGGAAGAACGCGGCTTGACGCGAGGCCGTGAACTGATAGAAGGTCTTAATGACTACTTTTTCAACGAACTCGGTTTTACCGGCAACCACACCTCCTATTACGACCCGGACAACAGCTATCTTAACCAAGTGCTCGACCGGCGCATCGGGATCCCCATTAGTCTATCGATGGTCTACCTCTTAATTGCACGTCGTCTGAGAATTCCGGTGATCGGCATTAGTATGCCGGGCCATTTCCTCCTTCAATATAATGACAGCCTCTTCATTGATACCTTTCAAAAGGGTCAACTGTTGAACCGGGGAGAATGTGTCCAGTATCTGATGAACAACGGTTTTGGATTCCACCCCGCCTATTTGAGCCCGACTCCTACCCGATTTATGTTAGTTCGAATGCTAACCAATCTCATCCAAATCTATAGCACCCAAGATCCGGATCGAGCCGATTCATTGACCGGTTTTCGCGATATGTTGACCCAGTCTTATGCTAAAGTTTAATCGTCCAATCACGTCCGATTGAGCTTAGTCCAGATCGGCCATGCGGGTCAGATAATCAAGCACCTCATAGATCGGTCCCGCTAATACCTGTTCCCGGAGGTCTTGGTGTAATCCGGTGTCACCGACCCACCAAGCCTGCATCCCCGCTGCTAAAGCTGGGCGAATATCCTCGTCGAGGTCATTACCGACCATCATCCAGTGATGGGGACTAATATCAAGGCGAGTAGCGGCTTCCAGGTAAAAAGCCGGGTGTGGCTTGGAAGCGTGCACAATTTCGAAACAAGAGACCCAATCGAAAGGAAACCCTTCAATTCCCGCCCAGCGTAAGCGTTCTTCAATCGCGGCCAGAGGGAATAGGGGGTGCGTGAGTAAGGCGAGTTTCACATCCAATGCCTGAAGCTGTGTCAAAAATCCCATCATGCCCGGGATAGGTTTCCCCAAGTACCCTAACTGCGGAAATCTGTCGCGGTAATACGCTTCAAAGACGGCTTTAACAGTCGCCGAGTCAACCCCGGTCCTCTGATGAAAGTGTTCATAAAAAGCATCCGCCAAGAGACCCTCCCCATGGTTCTGCGAAACGACCCACGCGGTGGTTTCCATAATGTCTTGAGACACCGTGCGGGACCTTAAAAGTCGCGGGGCAACCCACCGATCGACATCCGCTAAATATTTCGGGATAAATTGGTTCGACAGCCGGAGCAGTGTGCCATCGAGATCTAAACCCAGGGCGAGAATGGTTCGTTCCATAGGACTCCATCACCTTTCTATGGCGAGATATCGGCAGTATGGTGCATACCATTCCCTATGATACACTCTTCGTAACTGGGAAGGAGAATCCTTAGCATGCAGTTTGCAGCTGATGGCTTAGTTCTTGCGGGGGGAATGGCACGCCGCATGGGACAAAACAAGGCCGCGCTTCCTTACGACGCTTCGACAAACTTGGCGCAACATGCCCGTGACACCCTACGAAACACCGTTTCGGGTGCCATATGGGTGTCCCGGCCCTTGACCTGGATTAATCCCCGTGAGACCGATATTGTGGATACCGTCGATCATCAAGGGCCCTTACATGGGATTCTTCAGGGACTTAACCGTGCGGAACACGATTGGCTTGCCGTCCTCGCGGTAGATTGCCCGAATGTTCCGCCCGAACTATTTCAGACCCTATACGCCACACGGCGTCCGGGGGATGAGGTAGTCGTGCCCTATTTTGGTGATATAACACAGCCACTCGCGGCCTTATGGTCTAAAGCCCTCCGCAATCCGATAACCGCACAACTTGATGCCGGCCAATTTAAGGTTGGGATGCTTCTGAATCGGGTGATCGTTCAATACGTAAGGGTTGCCGACGCCGATTGGTTAGTCAATCTTAACACGATGACTGACTGGGAACGGTGGCAAAGAACTACCGGAGGTCGTTTATGATCGTGTGGCACGTCGCAGGCGATTCGGGGTTGGGAAAAACGGTTCTCCTAGAGGCGCTCATTACCCAATTACCCGGAACCACCCGAGTTCTGAAGCATAGTCACCACCTCCTCGAAGGGGATGCTCAGGGAAGCGACACGGATCGTTTAAGTCAGGCTGCCACCACGGTCCGCCTGCACCAGGACGGCATCGTCTTACGCGGCAGGCATCCAAAGTTAAGCGATTTCGTGACCTGGTATGCCTCCCAAGGTGACCATTTATTAATTGAAGGCTTAAAGTTTTTGAACACGCCCAAGATCTATCTCAGTCAGACCGCTATCGCCCCCCATATCCGTGTAGGAACGGTGATTGGCCCCACCCCTCCGTCCTCTTTGGACACGCTTTGGATCGCCTCTGCACTCCCCTTAACGACAGAAACAGCCCATGACATCGCCTGCACATTGGCCAGTAAACCGACCGGTGCGGGTTTCTCGTGGGACATCCTGCAGGATGCACTGGGGTCTTTAGACTGACCGCCAAGGGAGGCGACGCCGGACAGCGCAATCTTCCCACTCCCGAGGTGGTATGGTAGTCTTTACAATGAAATGCGCACCAACCAAGATCGAAATAAGAGGCGATAGCCATGG
>JAJYPK010000199.1 GCA_021795465.1 Bacillota bacterium | reverse complement strand
GATGATCAGGGGAAAGGGTCGGCCCGGGGCCTGGACGGCCTTAATTTATTAGCACACATGCGCCGCCATGAAGATCTTTTTACCAAACTTGGAGGGCATAAAGGCGCAGCGGGTTTTAGCCTTTTGCGTCAGGACGTCCGTTTTTTGAGCCGTGCCTTGTCCGAAGAGATGCCGCAAGAGGCCTTAAGACACACCAAACGGGGTGATCTCATAGACTGGGAAGGTCTTGCCGATCAGTTTACCCCGGACGTATTAGGAGAATTACGCCGTCTCGAGCCCTTCGGCCATGGTTTTGAGCGACCCCGATTTATGATTGGCGGGACGGTAGCTCACGTGCGTCGAATTGGTGGAGATCAGAGCCATCTCACGTTGACGTTTAAGGAGACCCCAACCAAAATTCTGGCCTTTAAGCACGGATTCCTGGCATCGAGCCTGGAGGTGGGAGAACCTCTACGCATGGTGGCGCAATTGGAATGGAATACCTTTCGTGGACAGACCACACCGCAGTGGACTTTGGATGCCATGTTGGTGGCAACCCGGGACCCAGATTGGAAACCTAAGGTGCAGTTTACCGCCGCTCCCTCCAATCTCACTGGCAAGGTGATCCAAATTGGCGTGGGAGCAGGGGCGGCTAGCGAATGGCCTGGCACCGATCTAGGTCAGATGAGTCTTCTTGAAGAAGCGGCCAGGCGCGGATACCTAAAGACACTCTCTATCGACATGTGGCGCTCCTGGCCCAGCCTCAGAGGGTGGGCCGATCACGTGGTGTTTTTGTGCCATCCTCCGGGTCCTCAATGGCTCCGCGCGGCCTCGGCACTCTTGAAACCCACCGGGATCCTATGGGTCGACCCCGCCCTGAAACGAGAACCGGTGGCACGTAAAATGAGCCTCTTAGAGATGCGTCGCGATCGACTAGCGCGTTATTGGCGGCACTGGGTGTTGGGCCAACCTCCCCTAATTGCGGGGAGACAGATATTTCACGAATTGGGTCTGGATCCCACTCAAAAGGTGGAGCAAAGAGTTCCATTGGAACGTAGCGTTCAATATAGACTCGCCACCATGCTTACCCGAGATCATCGGGAGAGCTGGGGTTATCCCATCACACATTGGCTAGAATTATTATAGGAGGAGACCCAGGTATGGGATGGACTAATCTTTTAGGAGAAATTCCCGATTTTCCGGTCAGCGGCGTCCTCTTTCGAGACGTGTTACCGGTGATGGCGGACAAACGTGCCTGGCAAGAGGTGCTGGATGGGTTAGAAGCGTCGGTGAAAGATCTTGACCCCTCGGCAATTTTGGCTCCGGAAGCTCGTGGATTCTTGATCGCGGCTCCCCTCGCCGATAGGCTTAAGGTGGGATTGGTACCCGTGCGCAAGCCGGGGAAATTGCCTGCCCCTATTCTCCAAGAGGCATATTCGTTAGAATACGGAGATAACCAGCTTGAAATTGAAGCCCATACCCCCCTGGAGGGGAAGCGGGTTTTGATTGTCGACGATGTGTTAGCGACCGGGGGTACGGTCGCCGCCTGCGCCCGGCTTGCGGAGCGCTTGGGCGCGAACGTGATTGGCTATGCATTTATCATAGAACTCAGAGCCCTGGCCGGCCGCCAGCGACTCAACCTTGAGCATGCAGGCATCACGAGTCTACTGACATTATAACTTGCGTGGTACGTGGGGAGGTGACACATGACAGCTCTTGAAATGGTGGAGCAATTAGGGTTTAGTAGCGAGACCCCAGAGGGACAGCATATTGCGGATGCTATTCAGTTCGCGAAAGCAGCGCACGAAGGGCAAAGCCGGGCCTCTGGTGAACCCTACATTGCCCACCCTTTTGCGGTGGCATCCATCCTAGCAGACTTGAAAATGGATGCGCCGACGATCGTTGCCGCGATGCTGCATGATGTTGTGGAGGACACCTCCAATACCCTAAGCGATGTCGAAGCTCGTTTTGGGCAAGAAGTTGCGCAATTGGTGGACGGCGTGACGAAATTAGATCGCCTAGAAGTGCGCACGCGCGAGGAAGAGCAGGCCGAGAATCTCCGCAAGATGTTATTGGCCATGGCTAAAGACATTCGTGTGATTCTCATCAAACTGGCGGACCGACTCCACAACATGCGGACCTTAAAGCATCTCACGGCGGACCGCGTGCAACGCATAGCGCGTGAAACGATGGATATTTACGCGCCTTTGGCCCATCGGTTGGGAATCTTTCGGATTAAGTGGGAACTAGAGGATTTAGCTTTTCAGCACCTGCAACCGGATGCTTATCAAGAAATGAAGGAACGCATTGCCAAGAAACGACAAGAGCGCGAAGCCGGCGTCGACGCCGTGACCACGGAACTTGTCAGTCGACTAGAATCGATGGGGATGGTTGTCGAAGTTTCAGGTAGGGCGAAACATCTCTATAGTATTTATCAAAAGATGGTTCAGCACGGCAAGGACTTTGCCGAGATTTATGATTTGGTGGCGGTTCGCGTCTCAGTGGAATCGGTTAAGGACTGTTACGCAGTGCTTGGCTTAGTCCATTCGTTGTGGAAACCGGTACCGGGACGCTTTAAGGACTACATTGCGATGCCGAAGTCCAACCTGTACCAAAGTCTGCACACGACGGTCATGGGTCCCCAAGGGGAGCCCATCGAGGTGCAGATCCGGACCTTTGAGATGCACCACACCGCCGAATACGGCATTGCAGCCCATTGGCGGTACAAAGAGGGAACCAAAGAAGATCGCGAATTTGAACAGAAACTGTCATGGCTGCGGCAGTTACTCGAATGGCAACGCGACATGCGTGATGCCAGCGAATTCATGGAAACCTTGCGGGTCGACTTGTTTAGTGAAGAAGTGTTTGTATTCACACCGAAGGGGGATGTGTTGGACTTGCCTGCGGGCGCCACTCCCATCGACTTTGCTTATCGTATCCATACCGACGTGGGCAACCATTGTGTCGGCGCGAAAGTTAATGGTCGCATCGTGCCGTTAGCGACGGCGCTGGAAAATGGTGACATCGTCGAAGTGCTGGTGAATCGAAAGTCACCGGGACCTAGTGCGGATTGGCTTAACCTGGTGCATACATCTCAAGCTAAGGCGCGGATTCGACAATGGTTGCGCCGGGAACGGCGCCAAGAACATATGGCTCGAGGCCAAGATATCTTAGACCGTGAACTTCGGCGTACCGGGCTTGAAATTGCCGATGACCGACTCGGCGAACTCGCACGAAAACTTGGTTGGGGCACCCGTGAGGAACTCGCGATCGGCATCAGTGACGGCGGCATCAATGCCGCGCAAGCAGTATCCCGGATCAAAGAAGAGGTGGCTCGGCTGGCCTCCCCGGTGGTCACCCCGACGGTGGTGACCAAGAAATCCAGGGCCAAGGCGCACCCCGCTCCATCCGACTCCGAAGTGCTGGTGCGCGGACAACGCCGCATGTTGACCCGGCTCTCTCGCTGTTGTCAACCCGTGCCGGGTGACCCGATCATTGGCTACCTGACTCGAGGCCGCGGAGTGTCGGTGCACCGATTGGGTTGCCCCAATGAAAAAGAACTGAGCCGGGATGCGGAAAGGCTTATCGAGGTGAGTTGGGCTAACGCGGAAACCGACATGGCTCAACACCCAGTGGAACTGGCTGTCTATGCTTGGGATCGTGCAGGTCTCCTGGCCGATGTGGCCAACGTCGTGTCAGATTCTAATATTATTTCTGCCAAAGCACGAGGCTTTCGGGACCGCTCGGCAGTGGTCAATGTACGCTTGGAAGTAAAAAACTTAGTGCAGCTCACCCGGATTATTGGACGACTAGAGACACTCCCGTTTGTGCTTCGGGTCGACCGGGTAAGCCATGAGCGGACATAATGCGAGCGTTAGTGCAGCGAGTCACAGCGGCCGAAGTGTGGATTGGAGCAACCCGGGTGACCGGAATCGGTCAGGGACTCTTGGTTTTCGTCGGAGTGAGTGCTGACGATACTGAGCGCGATGTGAGTTGGTTGTCCGACAAAGTGATACACCTGCGGATCTTTCCGGACTCTGGCGGTAAAATGTCGAAGGACGTGATGTCGGTGGATGGCAGCCTCCTGATTGTGTCGCAGTTCACATTGTATGGGGAGGTAAAGAAAGGAAGACGCCCTGATTTTGCAGCCGCGGCATCTGGACCTGTCGCCAGGCCTCTTTATGACAACTTTGTGCAGGCTTGTCGAGCGCAATGGGGCCGAGTTGAGACGGGGGTTTTCGCTGAAGACATGGACATTCAATTGGTGAACTCCGGACCCGTCACAGTGTGGCTGGAATCTCCGCGATGAAAAAACAGTAAATAGGAAAGGTGGAGCTGGATGATAAAACCGGAGTTACAACGTCCCACAGGCACTCAAGATATCTTGGCGCCTCAATCCTGGCGTGTTGAGAAGTTTCGCCGGATTGCGTTGGATGTGGCAAAATCTTACGGATTTGATCTGATTGAGACGCCGATTTTCGAGCAGAGTGGAGTCTTTTTGAAAGTCGGGGAATCCACGGACATTGTTCAACACGAACGTTACGCCTTTACGGATGCTGGGGGCGATGATCTTACCCTCCGCCCGGAAGGAACCGCTGCGGTGGCTCGCGCCTATATTCAAAACGGCCTATATAATCTACCAAAACCTTTAAAGTTGATTTATTGGGGACCGATGTTTCGCCGAGAACGGCCCCAGGCAGAACGTTATCGTCAGCACACGCAATTTGGCGCCGAACTCTATGGGTCCGAAGCGCCTCTGGCTGATATTGAAATTATTCTGCTCGCCTGTCGTGTCGTGGAGCGGGCGGGTCTTCAAGAACCGGATGTGCGGATCAATTCCATTGGCTGTAACCATTGTCGTCCAGCCTACCGAAAAGCTTTAGTTGACTATTATGCGGCACGACGCACCGAACTCTGTCAAGATTGCCAAAGCCGCCTAAATAAAAACCCCTTGCGCCTTTTGGACTGCAAAGTGGATGTAGCCATTAAAGACGCTGCCCCCGACTTAGGCACTTTTTGGTGCGATGCTTGCCGTAGCCATATTGAAGCAGTAATGAATGGGATAGCGGTCACTGGTCGCCCGGTTCGCAGAGATCCATTCTTAGTCCGTGGGTTAGATTACTATACCCGAACCGTCTTCGAGGTTGGGCACCCGAGCCTTGGGCAGAACACCGCACTCTTTGGCGGAGGTCGCTACGATGGCCTGACCGGGGCTCTTGGGGGAGCCGATGCACCTGCCGTCGGCTTTGGGATGGGTATTGAACGTATGCTGTCGGCCATTGGTCCCTCTCTTATAGCCGACAACCAGCCCGGGGTCTATGTGGCAAACCTGCCGGGATTCCAAATGGAAGCTATCCGGCTGGCCGAATCGCTTAGAGCGGAGGGTTTCTCGGTGGATTAT
>JAJYPK010000003.1 GCA_021795465.1 Bacillota bacterium | reverse complement strand
AATCAAGCACACTATTTGTGTAACGTGTAGTGGTAAAAGCCTCGCCCGCTCTTTTTTCCCGTGTGACCCGCCCGCACTAAACGGCGCAATACCAAGGGCGCAGCAAACCGATCATCGTGAAACTCATCATACATGTAGTCCATGACATGAAGATCTACGTCAAGCCCAGTAAAGTCCGCTAAAGTTAAAGGACCCATTGGGTGATTGAGACCCAGTCGCACTCCCTTGTCAATATCCTCCGCGGTCGCTACGCCCTCTTCTAACATCCGCATCGCTTCGATAAAAAGAGGCATCAGAACCCGATTCACAACGAATCCCGGTGTGTCCTTTTGCACCACAATGGTCTCTTTTCCTAATTCTTCGGCCAGTGCTTGGGCCATCGTGACGGTGGCATCCGAGGTTTCTTCGCCGCGCACAATTTCGACGAGCTTCATCACAGGCGCCGGATTAAAAAAATGGAGACCCAGCACGTCCTGTGGCCGTCGTGTTGCCTGGGCAATCGCCGTGATGGATAAGGACGACGTATTCGTCGCCAATAGCACGCCATCAGGAACCACCGCGTCTAGTTTTTGGAATATATCCACCTTCACATCCAATACCTCGACGACGGCCTCGATGACCGCGTCGACCGTTCCAAAAGCATGCCAGTCCTGGGCTTCCGTCAACCGACTCCATACCTGGTCACGGTCTTCGGTGGTTATCTTCCCCGATTCGACGGCTTTGTCCAACCGATTGAGTGCTGCGGCGTGAGACCGCTTTACGGCACCTTCCAACGCATCATATTGAACCACCTCGAAGCCCTGTTGCGCTGCCAGATACGCAATTCCGCTACCCATAATACCGGCCCCAATAATACCAATCCGCTTCATATCATTCGTCTCCTTAGGCTCCCATAATGTGCATCCCACTATCAACAAAAAGAATCTGCCCCGTTATCCGCCGCGCCCAAGGTGAGGCCAGGAATACCGCCGCGTTACCCACGTCGTCGATGGAAATGTTTTCGGGAATGGGTGCCTTTTCGGTCACTGCATGTAACGCCGTCGAGATACCTTTGACACCTGCGCCGGCCAATGTTTTCACAGCGCCAGCCGATATAGCATTGACCCGGATGTGATCCTTACCGAGATCCAACGCGAGATACCTAACCGAGGATTCTAACGCAGCCTTGGCCACACCCATTACATTATAATTAGGCATTACCCGCGTGGATCCCTCGTAGGTCAAGGTGATGATACTGCCCGAGCCTGTTTTTTCAAATGACGGCAACATGACCCGAGCTAGGGCCGTTAGGGAATATGCGCTCACATTCTGCGCTAACATATATCCATCCCACGAGGTATCGACGAATCGTCCTTTCATATCGTCGCGTTTGGCATGGGCCATTGAATGCACCAAAACATGGGCGCCATCCGGCCACGCATGTTCCATCTGCGTTTGGAAGTTCTCGATGTTTCCGTCCACCGTCACATCGAGAGGAAACACCAGGGGTGGATGCGAAAGTTCCGGGATTAACTTGTCGAGATTTCCCTTTAAGCGATCGTTTTGGTAGGTGGTGATGAGATCTGCGCCCTCTCGATCGAAAGCCTGCGCGATCCCCCAAGCCATGCTTCGCTTATTCGCAATGCCTACGACAACGGCACGCACACCGGATAATAGTCCCATAAATATCTCCTCTAATTCTGCATTCTGGGACTATCATAGCGCAATCCCGGTTGGGAGAAAACTATCCAGCATAGTTGCCAGGTTTTTGAGCTAAGATATAAACTTTATGCCATTGAAGGCCCCAGGCGGAAATCTTAGCCGACGACTCCTTGAAAAACAGGTCAACATGGTCGCCGATGATCGCCGATCCACTATCCACCGCCCGAGCGGGTCCATACCCGTCAATGTAGAGATACGTTCCAAAGGGTATGACACTCGGATCCACGGCCACATCTCCGGGGTGTAGCGGCTTCCCATCCCATGCCGCCACAGCTCCCCATGGTCCATTCATACTGGTCGATCCGTTATAGGCCGTCGTGAGCATGGAGAGCACTTTGTCATATCGATAGACGTGGCCTCCTATGGACAAGGTGTGCACAGTCGCGGTACCCACAAGGACATGAGCATTCACCGGTGGGCTCACTAAGGTCTTTATGGATCCCACCCGATAAATGGTTCCAGACTCACCCGGCCTAATAAGCATCCGTTGTCCTTTTGGCAGGCTGGGATCATGGGTCACTCGCACCGAATATGGCACCAAGTTAAATCCTGACGACCTCCAGGTTATGCCTCGTGGTGCCCAGGGCCATGTCGCAAGTCCGCCTGCTCCAGAGGGAACACTCGCATTGACCCGTGAATGCTTCGGCATGGACGCCACACCATAAGATATCGTCATAAGCGCCCCGACTCCGACGATCCCCCATCTGACGTGACGACGCATGCTGAAACTCCCCTTTTTAATAATAGTGTGAACTCCGGGGCGTTCTTTAATCCCCCGACTTCTCAAAGTTATTACATAAGGAAGGATGGCTCTAATATCCCCCGGGCTCGTTGCGCGTATCGCGGGATATAAGAGCCATTCGGATCGTTTTTAAACACCGAACGTTCTGAACATCACGGTGTTCTAAGGCCGGGTAGATCCTTGTCAAAAACTAATCGGTCGGCTTTCCGGCCTCACTGAGCCACTGGTGTGCGGCCATTTGCACCGCATCCCACGGGCTCCCTAATGGCGGAGTGTAACTAAGGTCTACAGCCATTAGTTCGCTGATCGTCATGCTGTGATAAAGGGCCATAGCAAACAAATCTGCGCGTTTAGCCACACTCGCTTGCCAATGCCCAAGAATTTGCGCTCCCAAGAGCTGGCCCGTTCGTGTATCACCGGTGATCCGAAAAGTCAACGACTGCGCACCCGGATAATAGGCTTTATGGTCCCAGGTTTCACATTGAACCGTCTTTGGGGCATACCCAGCGGCTTTAGCTTCATGATCTCGTAATCCCGTTCTAGCCACAGCCAGTTCAAACAGTTTGACCACCTGAGTACCGAGCGTTCCGGCGAATTGAGCCGTTCCCCCCACGACATTTTCTCCCGCCGTGCGACCTTGTTTGTGTGCGGTCGTCCCCAGTGGCAGATAAGTATCCGTACCTAGAATGCGGTGGTAGGTCTCTACACAGTCCCCGGCTGCATAAACATCCGGAAGCTCAGTCGCCATCGCACGGTTCACGGGAATAGCCCCCCGCACGCCTAATCTCAACCCCGTCTGCTTGAAAAGACTCGTGACCGGTTGCACACCCACGACAACCAAAACCATATCGACTTCTTGGTCGAATGTTAAGGTCCCCAAAACCCGCAAGGAATGCCCCGTCTGCTCAATCTGATCGATTTTCACGCCAGTCCGCACATCAATTCCCTGGGTGGCGAGCGTATGACCCAAAACGGTACCCATCGGTGCGTCTACGGTAGGCAACACCGTGTTTTGCTGCTCCACCAAAGTTACCGCTAGGCCCCGATGCGTGAGTGCATCAGCCATCTCTAAGCCAATATAACCGGCCCCGATGATAAGCGCCCGTCGTGGTTGATGACGGCGTAAAAATTCCGCCACAGCAAAACTATCACCCATACTATGCAGTAGGAAAACTCCCCGCTCGTCAATTCCACGAATCGGAGGACACACGGGTTCAGACCCCGTGGCTATCACAAGACGATCATAATCCAGTGTGCCCTTACCCCAGTCATCTGATAAGGTTACGACCGTATGGGCTTTGGGGTGGATCTCGACCGCTCGGGTATTCAACTGCACTGTGACTCCCGCCGACTGAATCTCTTCCAATGTACGGTGTGCCAATTGATGCCAATCCGGTACTTCCCCACTTAAATAAAATGGTAACCCGCAAATGCTATAGTTGGGGTAGGCGTCCGCCACGAGCATCGTCACCGATGCCCTGGGTTGAAGCTCCTTAATCCGTAGTGCGGCACTAATTCCGGCATCACTGCCCCCAATGATTAGAATGGATGACACTTTTATTACCTCCTCCATGGATCGACCCACATCTCCCTAGCCAGCAGGTTTACCATACCTTTTGAGAGAAAATTGTTTCATCCAACTAGTTTTAATCATCCAATCAACGCCGACCAACCCCATAACGCGGCCAACGTCACCAACAAAACGGGAACCGTAAGCATGATACCTACCCGAACATAATATCCCCACGTAATCTTTATCCCGCGGCGCTCGAGCACATGGAGCCAGAGTAGTGTGGCCAGTGACCCGATCGGGGTAAACTTAGGACCCAAATCACACCCCACAACATTGGCATAGGCCATGGCCGTGTGCAGTGTTGTTGACGCGGTCGCCTCATGGATGGCTAGTGCATTGATTAGCACGGTAGGCATATTATTCATAAACGAGGACAACACGGCACCAATTACGCCGGTGCCGATGACGCCGATAAACGCGCCATGCGTCGCCAAGATTGATAACAAAGAACCTAGGAGGTGCGTCAATCCAACATTTCTGAGTCCGAACACCACGACATACATGCCAATCGAAAAGATCACAATTTTCCACGGAGCCTCTTTCATTAATTGAGAAACCTGTACCACAGGACTCCGATAAGCGATGAGAAGGAGCCCCATCGCCGCACCACCGGCAAACACGGCAACCGGCCAATGCAAGAGTTGGCTCGCAAAATAACCCACCAGTAAGAGTGCCAAGACCATCCATGCGATACGAAACACTTTGGGATCCTTGATAGCGGTCTTCGGTAAAGGCAGTGCCGTCGAGGACACAGTGTCCGGTAAGTCACGCCGATAAAAGAGGTATAGGACACCTAAACTCGCACCCAACGCCACCACGTCTACCGGCACCATACGGATGGCATAGGAGGCAAATCCCAAATGAAAGTATCCCGCAGAAACAATGTTTACTAAATTGGACACCACCAGGGGGAGTGACGTGGTATCCGCGATGAAACCGCTAGAGATAATGAAAGCTAGCGTGGCCTTGGTATTGAGTTTTAGGGCCTTGGCTTGTTCATAGACAATCGGGGTCAAAATCAACGCGGCTCCGTCATTAGCAAAGAACATGGCAACGAGGGCCCCTAGTACTCCCATCAGTAAAAAGAGTCGAAGTCCATGACCGCGCGCGAAGCGCACCATATGGAGCGCCGACCATTCAAAAAACCCTATCGCATCGAGAATCAGCGAAATCAAAATGACTGCCACAAACGTCAGGGTGGCATCCCAGACAATTCCCACCACAGTCCCGACGTTGTTCCATGATACTATTCCCAAAAGAAGAGCCACCGCGGCCCCTCCGGCGGCCGTCCATCCAATCGACAATCCCCGTGGTTGCGTGATGATTAATATCAGCACTACCACAAATAATCCAGAGGCTAACGCGATCGCCATAGAATTCCCGCTCCCTTGAATGATCCACGATGACTAGCGATGATCATCGGTCTCATCCAGCATCCCCACTTCGTCATCCGTCGAGTTGACTCGCGCACTCTTGTTGATCGTACATGTAGCCCCCACCTGATGCGTCTTAAGCCACACGATATCGCTGTCCCCGACTTTCAACTCCTGAATCCAGGAGCCAATATAGGGCGGCATATCGGCTTGCAAACGATAAAATCTCCAGGATTTCACACGATACTCATCGACCAGGCCTGCCAGTTTAAGTTTGCGCAAATGTTGCGAAACAGCAGGCTGAGTTATCGGCAATAATTCCACTAACTCGCAGACACAGGCGTCCCGCACGGATAGCAGACTCAAAATACGTAACCGAGTAGCATCGCCAAGTACGCGAAAGCGTTCTGCCCATTCGGTGTACATTCTCCACCTCCATAAGTATATCACTATATGCTTATATACCATAAATTCTCTCGTGCAATCAAGATCGGTAATACCCATCGCATAAAATTGGGGTTTGAACCGATCGAAAGTGAAATAGATCCTGAAAGCCTTACACACGATGGTGTTTGTCAAAATATCATCTCACATCAGGGCAACTAACCACGTAACCTCCTATGGAAAGTTGCACGTAATGCTCGCGCATTCCCCTTTCCAGGCAAAGCCGGGAGGGGGTGCATCCGGCCACGAACAGCAATCGGTCTTGCTGCCATGGATTGGTTCGCAACGGCTGATTAGATCAAGCGTATAGTCAGTTCATCACGGAACGCACCGCGTTCCCGCGAAAGGTGCCGTCCCAGATCTTACGGCATAGGGCGGTCAAATTCCACCAAGGCGACTGCCGATTCTTTCAGAAGCTCGAGAGGGCGTCCCAAGATCAAGAAAAAGACCGGACGACAGGCGGCAAAGTTCATGGCTTGATTTCTGAGAGATCGAGGTAGTTTACGGCGGCTATTGCGGTTTTCGCTCCCATAATATTTCAGCAGGGTTTCTTGTCCTTTACGGCGAATACAACGAGTGTACCTCTATCAAAGCAATAGAAGCACTACAAAATATCGAAAAAGACACAGGTTCTATTCATTGTGCCCCACGTCACGAACACCTAGCCACGGGTCCGAATGAAAAAACGTGCATGTTGGGCAAAGCATCACTGTCTCGTGCGCGATTCGCACAATACACATCTTACTGAGGTGACTGAATGGACCACCCCAAAGCCCTCACAATGGACCAACATCTTCCTCTTCGCGGGCATTCTTCGAGCATCGTAACTCACACTCTCTTTTTGGCTTGGATCTCTTATCCTGGTTGGACTCATCGGTCTATGTTTTATTGGCCCCCTTATTTATCACGCAAGTCCTTATGCGATCCATTTGAATTGGATCGGTCACGGCCCTTCGTCCTCGCTGCCGTTGGGTGGCGATGGACTCGGTCGCAACGAATTGGCGCGAATCATGTTGGGAGGGCAGTCACTGATTGCCGTCGGAGTAGCTTCGGCGCTGGTAGCGACTGCAATCGGAACCCTGATCGGGCTTGCCGGTGGATTCCTCGGAGGGGCCGTCGACCTTATTCTCACCTGGACAACGGACGTTGTCCTTAGCATTCCACAATTAGTCCCCCTCCTGCTCATCGATGTTCTCCTACGTCCTAGCCCAACTACCATGATTTTTGTCGTGGCGGTCACGTCGTGGCCGGTCGTGGCGCGACTGGTTCGCGCCGAAGCGCTCCGAGGCCGCGAATTGGAATATGTCATCGCAGCCCAATCGCTCGGTGCCAGCGATATCCGAATCGCGTTCCGACATATACTCCCCAGTCAATGGAGTACCATCGGGGTAACCTCGACCGCCCAGGTGGGTTCAGCCGTTCTGGTACTAGCAACAGCTAGCTTTCTAGGTTTTGGGCTCCCACCACCGTACCCTAATTGGGCCGAAATGATTGCCAGCAGCACGGCAAATATGTCAGCCGGCTACTGGTGGACCATGGTATTCCCGGGTTTTGCGCTTGTCTTGATACAACTATCTGTAAACTTCATTGCCGACGCCCTGCGCGAAACATTGTGGGTCCAGAAGGAGGTCTCCTCATGACCCGGTTCCTGTTGAGACGCTTAGTGGAAGCGATTGTTGCACTATTTGGGATTATGGTCCTTATTTTTGCTCTCTTGCACTTGTATCATGGGAGTCCTGCTGCCGCTATGCTAGGGAAGCAGGTCACGCCCCAACGCATAGCTCAATTGAATGATCAAATGGGACTCAATCTTCCGCTACCCATTCAGTTCTATTTGTGGATGAAGGCGGCATTCTGGAACGGTGGAATGGGTCGCGTTCTGATCCGTTCTCTACCCCCTACCTTGGAGATGTTAGGCCTCGGAATGCTGGTCGCCGTCCTTTCGGCGATTGGCGTGGCGACTGTCCAAGTGCGTCATCCGCGCACTATTTTGGACCGAGCGATTGGGGTCATTCTCAATACTCTGAGTGCTGTCCCCGGATTTTGGCTAGGAAGTCTACTGGTGTTTTTGTTCGGGGTAAACTATCCGATCCTGCCCGCGTCAGGGGTGGCGGTCATGCATCACGGACTCGTCTCGTGGATCCGACACGAAATCATGCCAATCGCGACACTCTCCCTATCCGTGGTGGGACCTTGGTCACGGCATCTGCGATCCTCCCTCGATGAGGCCGGTGCGGCCGACTACGTACGCACCGCACGCGCCAAAGGGGTGGCAGCAATCAATCTCGTACGGCACCATACCTTTAAGAATTCTCTCCTGCCCCTCATTACCGTGATTGGGTTATCGCTCCCCACCATGCTCAACACGGTCATTGCGCTCGAAATTATTTTTGCCATGCCCGGTCTTGGCATTGCTCTCATTAGCTCCTTGAACGGGCTTTATTTTGCCCAAGCGACGACGGTATCTCTAGTGCTGGCCCTAGTGACGGTAATCGGCGGCCTGTTGTCGGACCTGGCCTACAGCTTCGTAGATCCTCGCATTCAGTACCGGTAGCCAATCCGTCGTTCAGGGCGGAGATATATAAGTTGTGCGACCGGTCCATGGCACCACTGCCATCGGCCTCAGCCATGCGAATTTGGAAAGAATTTGCGGATTCGACAATAACAGAAAAAATCTCCCTCGTCTTAGGGAGATTAAAATGGCGGTCCCGGCCGGATTCGAACCGGCGATCTCCGCGCTGACAACGCGGCGGCTTGGGCCACTAACCGACGGGACCATCTATGAGTTGAATAATGGTGCCGCAGGGCGGAATCGAACCGCCGACACGAGGATTTTCAGTCCTCTGCTCTACCGACTGAGCTACCGCGGCATCTATGGCGGAGGCGACGGGATTCGAACCCGTGATCTCATGCGTGACAGGCATGCGTGTTAGGCCGACTACACCACGCCTCCGTTTATGCAATTGGTGGGCGAAACAGGGATCGAACCTGTGACCCCCTGCTTGTAAGGCAGGTGCTCTACCGCTGAGCTATTCGCCCATAAAAAAGATGCGAGTTACATTGTAGTTTAAGGCTCAGCGTTCGTCAAGATTCAAACCACAGCGCCTATCATACCATGCCCCTCTAGTGAATGGAAGTGTTTTCGCTTGGAAATATCAGCCGAAATTATCCATTGATCCACCACGCATAGGTCCCACGATGGGGGCCATGGGGCACGGTGACCAACACCCAGTGATCGCCTACAAATCCAATTAAATGACAAGAAATTTGTGCGTACGGCAGGGTTATACTCCAATGTTGATGGAAACCATAAAGTAATAATTGCTTTTGACCACCCATATTACGTGCGAGAACCGCGGCGTACTCACCATTTTTCGAAAACCTCGGGACTCCATTCCAAGCTAGGTCGGGGCGGTTGATGCGGGCAATTTGTCCTCGATGCCATAAAATAACCTGGGTCGAGGTCATACCCAAGACGGTCGCATGATGCCGGCTTATGGCAATGGGACTCAGGGAAGGAATCTGACTCACCAATCCCGTACCCTGGAGCACGACTCTTCCCGAACTGAGCGCCGCGATAACACTTTCATGCTGCGTGATGCCGAATCCCAAAATTTTCATGCCCCCACTAGGGAGAATGGCAGCCTGTAGTCGATGATCTCCATCCCACACATAGATCCCCTGGCCTTCAGAACCTCTACCTAATAAGGCCAAAGCGCGACTGTCAGATGCCCACACCGCTCGCTGAACACTGCCAAAATTGGATTGAATAGGTGTTAGAGCACTTGCTGCAGGATTCGATACATAGGCCCTTTTCGTTGATCCATCGACCCACACGACACTCTGTCCATTTGGGGCCGGATAAATTTGGCCACCCACTCCTACGAGCGGAACACCGACGCCACCCCCTACGGCAAGATGCCAGACATTCTGCCCAGAAGGTTCCGGCACGTCCATCCAGGTAAGAGTCTCATGTCGTGAGGTAATATGGACTCCATTAGCATGGAGGGCCAAAGCTTGGGTCGTCCCAACCACATAGTACGTTTGACCGCGCTCCACCAATCCTCCAGGCATGGTACTGACTTCGATCCAAGTCGACCCTTGAACCTGATGTGAAATCGGTTGCCTCGCAAAATAAATTTGAGCAGCAACAAATACAAACAGCAAGAGCAACGTTAGCGGTCGTTTCACGGGGGATTCCTCCTACCACAAGGTGGACATTCCAACCTTGTCTTGCCCTACCCTATGCCCGTTCGCACGCTTTATGCCCGTCTCTACAAAACGAGAGCTCCTCGTTGATAGTCCATAGCCTCTGGGGCGTATAAACGCCACCGCCTTATCCATCCGGCCGAGACATCCTCGCATCACCGCCAACGCCGTATAATAATCTTGATAACGAAAGGCCGACACCCCACCTCGAAAGAGACGGTACGCCGATGCCGCACCAATTCGGTCTTCAAAGAGGTCTGACACATCTAAAAATTTGTCCGCAGCAAATTCTTCCATGCCCTCCAGTTTTCCGCAAAATACAGACGCAACACCCAATGCGTCGGAAGATCAGGACCAAATGCTGGTAGATCGGCCAGGAAGTTCGCACGCATGGTATTAACGAGACATCGCGCATGGTCATCGTGAATCGAATGCGGTGGATGGGTGATTAAAATATCTGGGCGCTCCTCGCGAATCACCCACGCAATGTCCATGGCCGCCTTTTCCGATTCCAGCAGTTCCCCATCTCGATAGTCTAAAAATCTCGCCTGAGCCCGCAAAAGTCGTGCCGCGTCATTCGCTTCTTTTTTCTTCTCCCCAGCATAGATTGTGGGACTTAGACTCGGATCACCTGTTCAAATCCTGTTCTCCAAGCGTGCAATCTAAAAAGGTAGCCGTGTGACCGGCCCGTCAGCACGACTGCACCGGCAGTCACTTCCATATCTGCGGCATGTGCTCCTACGCAGAGAAGATGCATCGCGCATCACGTCCTTTTGCATAAAGATTCCGTTATATAGTGGGGCACCACAAAACCCGCCCGATCGGCCCTCAAGTCGCACCCAGGTATCTCGCGTGGTTCCTCGTCATCCTTGTCATCGATCACCAGCGCCACTGAGCGGATGGCCCAGTGGCGCTGGTGCGAACAATTTTCGCTAGTTATTGCTCGGCCTTTAAGGCCAGAACGGCTTTGGTCACAGACGGCACCACATCAAAGAGGTTTCCCACGATGCCATAGTTAGCCGCTTTAAAAATAGGGGCTTCGGAGTCACTGTTAATCGCCACAATATACTTAGATCCTGAGATCCCGGCCAAGTGTTGAATAGCTCCCGAAATTCCCACAGCAAAATATACGTTGGGACTGACCACTTTTCCCGTCTGTCCAATGTGATAAGAATGCGGAACCCATCCTTCGTCGGCCACCGGTCGCGACGATCCCACGGCGGCACCGAGTGCCTGGGCCAAGTCGTCCAAGAGTTTAAAGTTTTCAGGGCCCTTCATCCCACGGCCCCCGGAAACGATGATCTCCGCCTCGGTCAATTCTACGGCGTCGGTCGCCTGCGTTCGTACCTCAACCACCTTCGACTGAAAAGACTCCGCGCTAAGCTCGATGGGGCAACTAAGCGGTTCAGCAGACCGATTAGTCTCTTTGACCGATTGGATGTTGGGACGAATCGAAAAGGTCTGTACGGGGCTATCAATGTGCACCGTGGCGAATGCCTTACCAGCATAAACGGGTCGAATCGCAACCAGGCGCCCATCGGCATCGGAAGTGATTTCGGTACAGTCTGACGCCAATCCAGCCTCTAGAAGGCCTGCGACCCGCGGCGCCAAATCTTTTCCCCATGCAGTCGCAGGGAAGATGATTGCAGAAGCTTCTACCATGTTCTCTACTTGACGGACGGCCTCAGCAAAACCGTCCGAGCTATAACTGGCAAACATCTCGTGGTTTAAAGAAACCAATCGATCGGCCCCATAGCGTCCCAATACATCCCGGGCCGACTCGGATCCGGGACCAAAAGTCAATGCCGTAACCTGTCCAGGTCTTAAGTGTTGCGCCAAAGACAAAGCCTCTAGGGCCACATGCCGAACTTTGCCGGCCTCCTGTTGCAAGACTACTAAAATTTGCTCGCCCATCCTAATCCTCCTCGTCCTATAAGACCTTGGCTTCGTGGTGTAACAAATTCACCAATTGTTCTGCTGCCTCTAAGGGATCCCCGGTCAAAATTTTGGCAACAGGGCGGGCCGGGGGTTCAGTGAGTGCCGTGATTCTGACTTTTGGTACAACGTCGATCCCCAGCGACTCCAAGAGTTCTACCCTGATCTCTTTCTTCTTCGCTTTCATGATGTTTGGCAAGGTGGGATAGCGTGGTTCGTTTAGGCCACGTTGCGCAGTGATAACGGCTGGATAAGGCAATTCGACCACCTCAATAGCCCCTTCCAATTCCCGTTCCGCGATCAATCGCTGGGTATCCGGGTTAATCGATAATTTAAGCACCACGGTCACTTGAGGAACCTCTAGCAACACTGACATCAAAGGCCCCACTTGCGCCGCATCATCATCCACCGCCTGCTTACCTGTCAAAATCAAGTCAAAGGTTTCCTGGCGCGCTACGGCAGCCAATGCAGCCGCGGCCTGATAGGAGTCGAGGGCGACGTCGGTTTTCACGTGGACTCCGCGATCGACCCCCATCGCTAACGTTTGGCGGATGGCTTCTTCTACGCGTTGTGGTCCAACCGATACCACAACCACTTCCCCGTGTAATCGTTCGCGAATCTGTAGAGCTTCTTCAATAGCAAACTCGTCATACGGATTAATCACCCACTTAATTCCATCCGATGCAATCGATGCACCATCCCCGCCAACCCGAATACGCGTCGCCGTATCCGGCACTTGCTTGACCATTACGAGAATTTTCACGGCTATTCTCTCCTCCTGCTCACACTATGTCGTCGATCTTAAGGCACCCAAACTAAGACACCGTAAGATCGTCAAGCGGGTCCATCTTGGGATTCAGTCATCGACCGATACCCCTCTAATATGGTATCAATTAACTGAGATTCTTGACTAGGGAAAATAGTGCGTAGATCAAATATTAATTGATCTCGGTGAAGGCGACACACAACGGGCATCGCCGCTTGACGTAGGGACCGTTCCCACGCGGCCGCAGTCCAGTCCCTGGAGCTTAGACTTACCGTCGCTGTGGGCAATTGGGAACCCGGCATCGAACCCCCGCCGACTTCGCTCACATCGCGGGTCACAGCGATCGTCACGGTATCGGGAAGGTTCCGGTGCAAGATAGCCGCCACCGCACTCGCGCGTTCATGTAACGCCTCCTGGGTTTCCCCCACCATCTGCCACAGGGGCAACGTTCGTTGATTACCCTCGAGATATGCCCGGAGCACCACCTCCAAAGCAGCCAGTGTCATCTTGTCTACACGCACTGCTCGCGCAAGTGGATGCGACTTCATGGCCGTTATCCATTCTCGGCCCCCCGCAATAATACCGGCTTGCGGGCCTCCCAGCAGCTTGTCTCCTGAGAAAGTCACCACATCAATACCGGTTGCCACGACCATGGCCACACTCGGTTCGTCCACACCATCAAGTTGAAAGGGAAACATGACGCCACTACCCAGGTCCTCCATGATGGGGACCCCTTTCGCACGACCCAGCCGTACCAGTTCCTCCGTCGTCACCGCGTCCGTAAATCCGATCATTCGAAAGTTAGACTGATGGACTTTTAAGAGAAGCCCCGTGCGCTCGGTGATGGCCGTCTCGTAATCCCTCCAGTGCGTCTTATTAGTTGCCCCCACTTCGTGCAGGTAGGCCCCAGACAATGCCATCACTTCGGGAATCCGAAACGCTCCCCCAATTTCGACCAGTTCTCCCCGAGACACCACCACTTCGCGCTCTCGCGCCAGTGCGGACAGGGCCAGGAGCACGGCCGCCGCATTGTTATTGACCACGATCGCCGACTCCGCCCCGGTCACGGCTTGGACCAGACGTGACACATGGTCATGTCGAGACCCACGCGCCCCTCGATCCAAGTCATACTCGAGCGTGGAGTATTGCGTGGCCACGGTCTTCACGTAGTCCATAACTTCAGTGCTTAAGGGGGAGCGGCCCAAGTTGGTATGAATAATGACCCCTGTCGCGTTAATCAGCGGTCGCAGGTGCGGACGTCGCAAATGTTCGGCCCGACGCAATACCAACTCCGCAATCCGCGCTAACGAAGGCACTGGCGACCCGTCACCAACGCGACGACGGATCTCATCCAAAATGTCGCGTGTAGCCCATTCGATCCATGCCTTCGGTAGCGGCCATGGGGAGTTAAATTCACCCCAAATTTTATGAACCGCCGGTATCTCAGACCATTTTCCGGACCGATTCTCCCCCTGACTGATGATGATTCCTCCCTCTATTACGCTTTCTTTTTGTCGTGGGTTGCCAATGGGGTCTTCCCACGACTCGGCGGCACCAACCCCAAGCTCGAGTCTAACACCACAAACCCCTCTGTTTCCAAGACATCGTCGACACCCATATCATATAAGGACACCGACTCGTTTCGCACGCGCTGAGCCCGTGGCGATTTTTTTGGATTGTCTGACATGTGTCATGCCTCCCTTATGGGGAACTCTCATCCTCGACGCTGGTATGCCCCTATGAATCTTCTCCTAGCCAACGCGCCATTTGGGGCGCGAAATACGTAACGATCATATCGGCCCCGGCCCGACGAATGGCGATCAGGGATTCTTCGACAACCCGTCGCTCCTCGATCCATCCATTGGTTGCCGCCGCCTTGATCATGGCGTATTCGCCGGATACCTGATACGCCGCGATCGGTACCAAAGTCTCATTGCGTACTTCCCGGAGAATATCTAAATACGGAAGTGCTGGCTTAACAATGATCATATCGGCACCTTCGCTTAAATCCAACTGTACTTCTTTTAACGCTTCGCGACGATTCGTGATATCCATTTGGTAACTCTTGCGATCCCCGAAACTCGGGGTATTTTCGGCCGCTTCACGAAATGGTCCGTAGAATCCCGAGGCATATTTGGCGGCATAAGACATAATTGGGACGTCCGAATAACCATCCCTATCTAAGGCCTCGCGAATGGCTCCGACGCGCCCATCCATCATGTCAGATGGAGCCACCACCGACGCTCCTGCCCGAGCTTGCGCCACGGCAGTACGAGCGAGGAGTGCCACCGTGGGATCGTTTGCAACGTGGCCCTCGGGATCCAACAGCCCACAATGGCCATGACTGGTATACTCACATAAACAGAGGTCCGCAATCAGAATACTTTCGGGTAATCGTTCTCGTAAGGCCCGTAGTGCGTCTTGCACGATACCGTTTTCATCATAGGCTTCACTCCCCACGTCATCCTTCTGATGGGGTATGCCGAACAGCAAATAGCTACGGACACCTAACGCGTAGACATCCACCAAATGATCGACCAGGGAGTCGATAGACCACTGATAAATCCCCGGCATGGAACCGATGGGGTCGCGTCGTCCCTTTCCCGGACGCACAAAAACGGGATAAATAAACTGGTCCACACTAAGATGTGTTTCGCGAACCAAAGCCCGCATTGTCTCAGATCCTCTTAGGCGACGAGGCCGTTGAGTCGGATACATAAGTAACCACACTCCTCAAGGTGATACTTTCTCTATTTTACCATGATCAAAGCTCAGCCGTGTTCATGATGAGGGGACCGGAGGTCCATGATGACTTCGTTCGAAGGAGGGCATCCCGGTGGACTGCCGACAGGCCCCGGAAATCGAAAAGATCCCTGAAATCAGGGACCAGGGCTTCGGGTTCCAAAAAAACTCACCGCCACCTCCACCAAAGCTGGGATTGAGGCCGTGGGCGCCTGCATAATGGAAGTCACCGCATGATTGGCCAAGACGCGAGACGTTTGGTCCCCGATACTAAACGCCGGGGCATCTTGGAATCGTCGATAAAGATTCGGCCCGAGATTTTGACAAAAGGCCTGAACGCTCGAAGGAGAGGTATAAAAAATCCCGTCGATAGCCCCATCAGCCAAGTGCCGTGCGGCTTTTGGATCAAGCGATAAGAACACCGTGCGATAGAGGACCAGTCGTTCCACCACAGCACCATGCTGAGCCAAAAAGTGTTCTAGGAGAGAACGAGCCTGATCGGCCAAGGGAAGCAGGAACCGTTCTCCGGAAAGCTTTGGAAGCTTTCCCAATGCGTCGATGAGTCCCTGTTGGCTAAAATCCGAGAGTGGCGCCAGACTTACCCGAATGCCATGACGCCTAAGCGCGGTCTCGGTCTGCCTTCCCACCACGGCAAATTGCGGATGATCACCGATCGGTTTTTGAGAACGGATTTCACATTGGGTGACAAAGCGCTCGACTCCCTCTTGGCTCGTCAACACCACCCAATCATAATAATGGGCCAACCTGTCGATCGCGCGGTTAAGCGCCCGGTAATCTTCGGGACCGGGATCCCGCAAATCCATAACCGGTGCCGTCACGGTGTCCGCGCCTAATTGCTGACACGCCCATGCAGCACGGCGAAGAGCTGCACTCTCTCGTAAGAACAAGAGTCGTCTCCCTTTTAAGGGCGAATTAGACGAGCCCAATAAGCTCATGCGCCCCCTTTCTCAATAGATCCTCCGCAACCACCCGCCCCACTCGCACCGCCTGATTCATCGCGTCGGTGGCCTCCGTTACGATGGCTCGGGACCCATCCGGGGACACCACCTTGCCCACCACATGCGTTAATCCTTTAGCCACGTCGAGTTCTGCGTAAACCCCCAATGGTATCTGACATCCACCTCCGAGCCGAGCCAAGACTTCTCGTTCGGCTATCGCACGAGTTTCTTGTTGACCGTCGTTAAGCCAATGCTTGATATCATGGCATCGAGGATGATCGTCTCGCATTTGGATCGCGAGGATTCCTTGGCCCGGAGCTGGCACCCATTCCTTAGGGTCGAGATATTCCGTAATTAATGCCTGCCATCCGAGGCGATGAACGCCTGCAGCAGCCAATATAAGTCCCGCCCATTCATGCTCCCGCCACTTACTGATTCGCGTATGGAGATTGCCTCTAACGGCAGTGGTAGTGACATTAGGACAGATATGACGTAACCAGGCAGTGCGTCGAAGGCTTGAGGTACCTACCACACTGCCATCGGACAAGCGATCTAAACATACGTCGCGTCCTAAAAACACATCCCGAGGATCCTCCGCCAGCGCATAAGCCGCGATGAAAAGCCCGGGTGGCATTTCGGTCGGTAAGTCTTTTAAGGAATGCACCGCGAGATCGATTTCGTGGGATAAAAGGGCCCGCTCCAATTCCGTGGTAAAGAGTCCCTTGTCCCCAATTTTATCCAGTGCACGGTCCAAAATCTGGTCACCCTTCGTCTCAAACCGCACTAGCGTTGATGTCATTCCCTGTTGGTCGAGCGCGCTTTGAACCGATTCTGCCTGACTGACCGCTAAAATGCTCGCTCGTGTGCCAATTTTCACGTCCGTCACCCCTATCTCGCCGGGCATTCTGCGCCCCGAACGACGATGCTTGTATCCCTGTTTAATAGCCCCTAGGTCCCGGGAAGAGGAGGTTGACGCCGATAAAGTTGAACATGACTACGATAAACGCCAACATCGCATAGATTGCACTCCGATGCCCCCGCCAACCTAGAATCCATCGCAGCCCTAAATATACCAAATACACGAGCCAAGTTATAAATGACCAGGTCTCTTTGGCAGTCCACGCCCAGTAGGAACCCCACACCAATTTCACCGTTTGTGCGCCAAAGTACAGGGCCACTGCGAAGAGCGGAACTCCGACCATGATAAGTCGGGACGCAATAAGGTCCATATCTTCCAAAGGGGGCAATTGATAATAAAACAGGCGTATCTGTTTTTTCTTAAGCTCACGCTCTTTTTCCATGTACATAATCCCGAATATCGCAGCCAATAAAAACACCACATAACTCGCCGTGGCCACAGCAATATATAGGCCGAGCCAACCCACCAAAATCGAGGGGCGCTGGGTACCCGCCGGATGATTAAGACCTTGACTGCCCACCCACAGCAAAAAAACAATCGGAATCAAAAAACTTCCGACTTGCGCATACTGACGTCGATGTTGAATCACTAAAAATGTGCCCGTCACGACCCATACAAACCAAGCCATCCAGTCGTATAGGGACATTGTGGAAATTACGCCAAGAATCACGATCGGCCTAAATAAATAGACCGTCTGTGCCGTCCAGCCAAAATACACCGCCCCCCGTGCCCATAGCTCACGACGCCGATCATAGAGTGCGGCCACATAAAATCCCGACGCTGCCAAATACCCTAAAAACGTGCAACTCATAAGCCCGAACACTATCACCAAAAATAGCCTCAGGCTTCCCGAGAGGCAATATCACCCGATGCCGGTAACGTGATTGAAGGAGCCTTCTCTTCCCTCAAGCGAAACAACTCACGGATCGCATCGATATAAACCGCTTTACCTCCGTCATTCCCCCAACGCCTCATACTGGTCATGGGATCGTTCAAAAACTTATTCATCATGATGCGCGTGGTCTCTTCTACGACCGACCGTTCTTCAGGGGTAAGCGTAGACAACCGCTGCATCGCTCGAGACAACTCTTGTTGGCGGATAAGTTCCGCTTTCTCGCGTAGCAATCGAATCACCGGCCCCACTTCCGTGGCACCTAGCTCTTCTTCCAATGCCACCCGTTCTTCCTGTACTATGCGTTCGACTTTAATCGCCTCTTTCTGGCGCTGCCGATAATTTGCTACAACGATTTGTTCGATGTCATCGACATCATAGAGAAAAATACCCGACCCGACCTTGGCAACGTCGGGTTCTACATCCCGCGGCACGGCGAGATCAAAGACAAATCGCAGCCGTTGCCCCTGGCCTTTAAAGGCAGCCCGTGCCTTTTCCAACGTAATAATCGGATGAGGTGCACTCGTCGACGACACAATAATATCCGCCTCGCGCATCGCAGTCGTCAAGCGACCAAATTCTACTCCTACCCCCTTCACGTCCAAGGCAAGGCGATGCGCATGATCCGCCGTCCGACTCGTAATCACGATGTTGCCGACTCCACTTGCCGCCAAATGTCGAGCCACCAGTGAACCGGTTTCCCCTGCCCCAATCACCAATGCCGTCAACGGCTCCAGATCGCCAAACACCTTCTTGGCGAGTTCCACCACCGCATGTCCGACCGATAAGGCGTTGTGGGAAATTCCGGTTTCCCCATGAGCTCTCTTGCCGACACGTAACGCATACTGAAACAATCGGTGTAACGCCCCTACCGCTTGGTAGCCATTGGCCAGTTGATACGAAGCTTTAATTTGTCCAAGAATCTGCGTCTCCCCGAGCACCATGGAATCGAGGCCCGAGGTCACCCGAAATAAATGCGTATACGCTTCCGAGTTTGCGTACCAATATAAATGATCGACGAAGTCCCCCCGCGGAATTCCCACCAAGACTTCCCACCAGGACAAAATTTCGGCTAGGGTGGCCGCTCCTGCCCAATACACTTCCGTTCGATTACACGTCGATACAATGACCACACCACGAATAGCCAGATACGGATGTCCCTCCGTATAAGCCCTTGCAATCTGGTCTGGTCCCAGACTGACCCGCTCACGAATTTCAATCGGCGCCGTTTGGTGATTCAATCCCACCACCTGTATCTGCACCTACGTCACCTCGTCCTCTAGATTGCACCAGGATCCAAGATCCTATGACCCCAGGCCATAAGTTATTCTCATTAAAACAAATCGTAGTCCTATTAGGCAAGATGCCGGATCACATCCGAGCCCAGTTTTACGACTTTGTCCCATCAATGATGAAGGCGTCTTCGATATGCATTCCGACAGTCAACGCACCCGCGACAAACTTAGCTCCGGGTTGCCTTTTCAAACCCAGCACTCGGTTCACATACGAATAGGCCAAGTCCATATGTGTAGCCAAGTCTCTCTCGGACCAACCCCGTTCTTGCATGAATCGCCGGACTTCCGGAACATTGACTCGTAACGTCGGCATTCGCGTCATTCTCCTTGCCAATTTGGCAAAATCATACCTCATTTTTTGCCATTGGGGCAACTTTTATACAATCTAATGGCTATGTGTTGCCTATAGGCAACAACTTGGGTACGATGGCGTTTAGGACTAGACAACACGGTCGATGCTAGGAGGAATGGTATGTTCGGGGATTACATTCGCCAAAGACGCGTCGAACAGGGCATGACTTTAAGTACTCTCGCGGAAAAAACCGGCGTTAGTGCCTCATATTTATCTCGAATTGAACGCGGGGAGAGATCCGTACCCGGCTTGCTCTTGATCCAAAAAGTTGCAGATGCACTGCAAATTGACCCTGCCTTTTTGTCCAATATAGCCGGTTTACCCGGCTCCCACCTTCGTGAATTGTCACATCCTTACGGAATGTCAGCCACTGAGTGGTTAGAAGCGAACGCGTTGTTGCCACGCGACGACTGGGAAGACGTCGTAGCCCTGATTCGTCAGAAAATGTTGCGTCAGCGTCGTTCCCGGTAAGTCACGTCAAGGCACAAACAACGGAGGGCACCCGCTGCGTGCCCCCCGCAACCGTTTTGTGCTACGGTTATCAGACTAAGCTCTTTACCGCGTCAGCGACCTGCCATGGCATGGTGACAACCGTGGCGCCCGCGGCTCTTAAGGCTTTTTCTTTACTTTCGAGCGTTCCACGGCCTCGTTCGATGATCGCTCCGGCATGACCCATACGTTTTCCAGGCGGTGCTGCCCTCCCTGCCAGGTAGGCCACCACTGGCTTGCCTAATTGTTTAATGTGTTCAGCCGCTTCTTCTTCAGCACTTCCCCCGATCTCTCCCACCATCACGATGGCCTGGGTCTTGGTATCGCGTTTAAATTCCTCCAACACCGACACAAAGTTCTGCCCCACGACCGGGTCGCCCCCCATCCCGACTACGGTGGTCTGTCCCAAACCCGCGTTGGTCAAACTAAACGCTATTTCATAGCTTAAGGTGCCGGATCGGGCTACCACCCCAATGGGCCCCGCCTGGTAAATATGGTTCGGCATGATGCCCATTTTAGTCTTCTCGCCCGGAGAGATGAGCCCAAACGTATTGGGACCAATGACCACCACACCCAAGTCGCGTGCTCGGGTGACAATAGCAATAGCATCTTGAACGGGAATATGTTCAGGAATCATGACCAGGAGTTTAATGCCATTCTCCATGGCTTCAAAAGCTGCATCTTTCGCAAACGGTGCCGGCACAAACACAATAGACGCATCGGCTCCGGTTTCCTGGACGGCACTCAACACCGTGTCGAATACGGGAATTCCGTCAATTCGCTGGCCTCCCTTGCCCGGCGAAGTGCCTCCCACGAGATTTGTGCCATATGCCTGCATTTGGGCCGTGTGAAAACGTCCTTGATTCCCCGTCATGCCCTGAACTATGACACGGGACTCTTTAGTCAACAGTATCGCCATCTTATCCTGCCTCCCCGGCCAATTTCACGGCTTGTTCAGCCGCTTCAGCCATTTCGGAATAGGCGTCAATGCCGCGCTCGGCCAAGAGGCGAACACCTTCGGCTTCGTTCGTACCCACCAGCCGAACCACCAACGGAACCGGAATCCCAACGCCTTCTTTCACCTGCAAGATTGCCCGGGCCACATCATCGCACCGGGTGATCCCGCCAAAAATATTTATCAAAATCACCTTTGGGTCCATGGAGACCAAAACCCCTAGTGCTTGCGCGGTGGGCTCTACAGACGCTCCGCCACCAGCGTCGAGAAAGTTGGCAGGTCTTCCTCCGAAGAACTGGATCGCATCGAGGGTCGCCATCGCCATTCCAGCCCCATTGGCCATCACCGCGATGTCTCCATCAAGTTCCACGTATGCGAGTCCAATTTCCTGTACCTTTTTCTCGAGGAGAGACCCCTCGTCAATCCGTTGGATCTCGGGGTGCCGATATATTGCGCTATCGTCAATATTGAGGCGCGCATCAGCCGCCACTAAATGGCCCTTGACAACCGCCAAGGGATTAATTTCGACCAGTTCGGCGTCTTTGTCGCGATAAATCCGATAGAGCTTAACCACCAGGTCGGCAAACTCCTTGAACAAGGTTCCCTCGAGCCCTAAGGCGGATGCTAATTCACGCCCGAAATACGGTTCTACACCGACACGAGGGTCTACCGTACGTCGCACAATCGCACCGTCTTCCACGTCTTCAATCTCCACTCCACCAGCGCGCGATGCCATGACCAGCGGCGTCTTAGTGTTTCGATCGGTCGTAACCGAGATATAGAGTTCTTGATCGATCTCCAGTTTACCTTCCGCATAGAGACGTTCGACGACGTACCCCTTTAAGTCCATGCCAATCATGGCTTGCGTAATCGTCCGTGCTTCCTCCGAGGTTTGGGCAAACCGAATCCCACCGGCTTTGCCGCGGCCTCCAACTAACACTTGGGCCTTAAGGGCCACGGGACCGATCTCTCGGACCGCTTGGCTTGCATCATCGGGCGTGTCGACCACCCGACCCGGTGGAGTCGGGATGCCGTAGGTCCCCAAGATTTGCTTTGCCAGATATTCATATTGTTTCACCCAGTATCGTCCCTTCCTACCAACGCGTAATCACTCCAAGTGGAGTGCTAATGCCTAGTACTTGAGCATGGAAAACGGTGCCCGCACTGACGCCACGGATTTTTTGAATGCTTCCTTCTCCTCAGGCGTGAACTCAATCTCCAACACTTTTTCGACTCCGTTTCCTCCCAATACGGCGGGTACACCTACGTAGATATCACGTTCACCGTATTCGCCATTCAGATAACTAATGGTGGGCAATACCCGACGCTCGTCGCGCAGAACTGCTTGAACCATTTCCGCCAAAGATGATCCCGGGGCGTAAAAGGCGGACGTCTTCATGAGGCTTAAGACCTCCCCACCACCTGTCCGGGTTCGTTGGACGATAGCGTCCAACGCTGTTTTAGCAAGCAATTTCTCCACCGGTATTCCTCCGACGTACGAATACCGCACCAAAGGTACCATGTCATCCCCATGGCCACCCATCACAAACGCCGTAATGTCCCGCGGCGATACTTGTAGAGCATCTGCCAAGAAGGTGCGAAACCGGGCGGAATCCAATACACCTGCCTGACCCATGACACGCTGGTGGGGAAATCCACTGGCTTTTTGAGCCACATAGGCCATGACATCCGCCGGATTGGTCAGAACCACAATGACCGCATTCGGCGAGAGTCGTGAAGCCTTTTCGACCACCTGATAGACAATATCTGCGTTAACTTTTAAGAGATCATCCCGGCTCATACCGGGTTTGCGCGGCATCCCAGCTGTGACAACCAACACATCGGAATTGGCGGTCGGTTCGTAATCATTACTCCCGGATACCCTCACTGAAAGCCCTTCCACCGGACCCGATTCCCACATATCAAGAGCCTTGCCTTGTGGCACGCCTTCCGCCACATCAACCAGGACAATGTCCCCCAATTCCTTGAGCGCTAAGAGATGGGCCGTGGTAGCCCCTGTCGCCCCCGCGCCGATAACCGTAATTTTGTGTCGTTTAAACATATTTTCCCCTCCTCTATTATCCCCGTTCTTAGGACTCACGCCATCCGTTCAATGACGGCAGTGGCAAATTCTGATGTCTTGACCTCACGAGACCCTGGCCTTAGACGAGCCAAATCGTAGGTCACGACACCATCAGCAATCGTCTTTTCTAGGCTTCCGCTTAACAACTCCTTTGCTTCATGCCATCCTAAGTGCTCCAACATCATAATCGCAGACAAGATGAGTGAACTCGGATTCACCTTGTCGAGATTGGCATACTTGGGAGCCGTGCCGTGGGTCGCTTCGAAAACGGCCACCTCATCTGACATGTTGTTGCCCGGTGCCATACCGACCCCTCCCACTTGTGCCGCCAACGCATCCGACAAGTAGTCGCCATTTAAGTTCGGGGTCGCAATGACATCAAACTCATCGGGACGCAACAACACTTGTTGGAACGTAATATCCGCAATCCGATCTTTCAGCAGGATTTTCCCCGACGGAACCTTGCCCTCGTATTTCTTGTAGAGATCTTCCTCGGTGACAATGACCTCGGCAAATTCCGCAGCGGCCAGTTGGTATCCCCAGTCGCGAAATGCCCCTTCGGTAAACTTCATGATATTGCCCTTATGCATCAAGGTCACGGATCGGCGTTCATGGTCAATAGCATACTGAATGGCTCTGCGGACTAGGCGCTGACTGCCCTTTTTTGTGATGGGTTTGATCCCGATTCCGGCAGTCCCATCGATCCGCTTATTCGTGTTGGCATTAATGAATTCAATAACTTTTTTCGCCTCTTCCGTCCCAGAGGCCCATTCAATACCAGCATACACGTCTTCTGTGTTTTCACGAAAAATCACCATGTTGACTTTCCCCGGCTCACGCATTGGCGAGGGCACTCCAGCGATATACTTGACCGGACGGACACAAGCGTACAGGTCGAGTTCTTGCCGCAATGTCACATTAAGACTTCGAATCCCACCACCTACCGGGGTGGTTAAGGGACCTTTGATGCCCACTTTATATTGCCGCAAGGCCTCTAATGTCGCATCCGGCAACCATTGCCCGGTTTGGGCATGGGCCTTTTCGCCAGCCAAGACTTCATGCCACGCGATCGCACGGCGTCCCGCATAGGTTTTGTCCACTGCCGCATCGACCACTCTCTCCGTAGCTCGCCAGATGTCCGGCCCAATTCCGTCACCTTCGATATAGGGAATAATGGGTTGGTCTGGAACCATTATCTTCCCGTTTTGATATGTAATCGCTTTCCCCTTTACAGAACCCATCGCCACGCCTCCTCAGGATTATCGGTTGTAAACAATGATGTCTTTCCCCGCCCGCCAGACTCTAATTCCGGGCTCTCCTCAACCCCTATCATGACACAATCCCTTGCGGTTGGTCATGTTACCCGACAAGAACAAACACTCGTACTATTCAGATTCTATCACGATCCATCCGCAACGGTGTTGTGGGTATAGGTGACTGCAAGTGGAAGTGGCGCCCTTCTTGTTGGCGATTTTGGTGTAAGGTATCCGGTTGCCCGATGGCTGGAACTCCTGCTGGTTGGATCCCGCTGATTAAAGTGTAGTTCAAGTTGGACCTAACTCCATCTGGGCGGTGGTCCTCTGCCCGTTAACCGTAATATCCTCGGTTCCAACAACCCGCAATTTGTACCAAAAGCCAGCGATCAATACCGATGAATTGAAAGATGCCCACCGTATCCAAGATGCCCTCAAATACCATGGCAACGATGACTACGGGGATTCAGCCCGGGTCCGTGGTGGATACCACCACCGCGATTGGTAGGCTCCTCATCACGGTGGTGGTCGAGATTGTCGAATTCGAAGCTGAACGGATCAAGGAACGGCAGAACAATGGCATGGCTTCGGCTAAAACCAGGGCTGTCTAAAAGACGTTGCCGAATCTACACTGAGCAGCGTAACGGTTTCGCCCTTGCGCTCTGGGCATCTTGGCAAGTCGCGATACCAATCATCTGACGGTCAAGGATATTTGTTTCATGACCCCGGTGCGTCGCGCGGGGAGCCCTATCTCTACGGTACTAACACCCCCGTTTGTCCCGCAGCAGCCTATGTACCTGGCACCCTTCTGTTGCGGACCAGAGTTAGCGATGCCAGTAGTAGAGGGTCGTGGTCGAGACCTTGCTGAATCCCGCTCGCTCCCACATGGCCGCGAGTATTCCGTAGAATCACTGTGGATCAACGTCTTGCCCATCACACGTGCGGCCCGAACCCGAACCACCAACTTCCCCGTGTGGACCCGCCCCAAATCCCTGCGAAATCCGTGCTGGCGACGGGTTCATTACGCCCTGCACTCACAATTTGGCCATCGACCTCGGCCACCCACAGCTGCATCCCGGTTGCGAGCGCTAGACGCTTAAACAAACTCTCAGCCATGTGGTCGTTGGTACGTCCGAAGGCCATGGGCGCAGACGTCCGATTCCTCGCTTACGCGGCGTAGGGTGACCCCTGTGGTAAACGGAAGCTCAACATCCAGCAACTGAAGCCTCTCCCACCATAATCGATTCCAGTTCGTCGGGCTGAAACCTGTTTAGCAGGGCCACGTGGAGTCCAGGAACCTGCATACGGCGACGGACTATCCGCTTGGCCCTCGCAAACGACGACTCTGGCATCCGCTTCTCAAACCCTTTTAGACAGGACGGTAAACCCGGCGCCACTGTTCCCGGGTCAACACATAATGCCGTTCGATCAATTCTTGACCGTGTTTCCCGCTAAACCGAGGCGTGACCTCCACCAACTCGAACCCCGCGCCTTCCATGGATCGGCAGGAGTTCACATTCCCTTCCCACGCGCTAGCACGGATGGCGTCGATCGCCAAATCTTCAAAGGCGTATAGGTAGACCAATCGACGGGCGGCCATCGTCCGTCCGGTTCGCCAGAAGGGTTTCGCAATGCGCTGTGCATCGATGCTAATACGCTTGCGCTCCGACATATACGGCACCGCCAGCCAATAGGTGCCGATCATCCGGGTGGCGTGACGATCCCAAATACACCATACCATGACCTCTGGATGCGCGTTATATCCTCTGAGCAACTCCCGCACTTCGTCAATATCGTTGGGAACCCGATTACCCGTCCACGCGTGCATGTCCGGGTCTTGCGTGGCACTATACCACTCTGGCGTGTCGCGCTCTACGTCGATGGGACGCAATGTGAGACAGTCGTCACTCAGAGTTTTCCCTGGGACAGCTATGGTCCGATTCCCCCAATCCCATGATACATTCGATATTGTTGGCGAGCATTTCTATGTTGTGGATTCTACTCCGCTAGCCCAGCTTGCTGCCGTTAACGCCGGATTCCTTGCCAGGACTTAGACGGAATGTTCACTGTCGTACGACTTGGAAAGCCAAACCCATTCTAGCCCTATATCGGAAGTCATAGCCGACACGGGGGCGAAACCCGCCGATTCATAGCATCTCAACGCTGACGCGTTCTCCGGATAGATTCGCATGAACACGGTTGGGAATCCATAGGGCCTTCCTCTATCAAAAAGTAACTGGGTCAGCAACCGGCCCCAGCCTCGGTTTCGGTGCTCGGGCCTAATCATCAAATGCGCTAATTCCAGGTCACGCGCGTCCGCGTCGATCCAAACTTCTCCATAGCCCAGTGGGCCTTCCGGTCCGTCTAAAATCCAGCAACCTTGGTCTTCAGCCATGAGCCATTCATGGAATTCACCGTCCCTGAGCGGGGCGTGCCCAATCGTCAGTCGGCAATCGCGCGGATCCTCAAGCCACCCCGCAATCAACTCAGCATCCTGAGCCACGGCTTCTCGCAAATGGTATGCCGTGACGTCCACAACGATCACCTCGTTCTGTTTCTGAGATGGACTCCAGTCACCATTCTCAGGATAGGGTCCATCGGGTGGCTTACCGGAGAAACAACACCATCCAGTGCTACTCATAATAGCATACCGACACCTCAAGCGCCCGTGGTTCCGAGCCGTATATTGGGAATCCCAATCGTTGGTACAGGCGTCGCGCCGGCTGTAGGCCCTCCGCCACTGAAAACGTGATGGTTTCGATGGTTAAATGCCCTCTCACCTAGTCCACCACATTGTCGAGCAATCGGGTAGACAGCCCCGCCCCTGGTGTTCCGCACGCACGTGCACGAACCAGATATAGCCCTTAATGTTTCTGGTTCGCGGCGTCTTTTTGATAGAACCCAACCGCTCCCAAAATCCCCTTGGTGAGGGCACCCAGAATGTAATCGCGGAGGAATTACCTTCGACCAGGAACCCGCGGGTCTCCTCCACGGATTTCTACCGTTCTTGGGAAGCCGTCGTAGTACGTCGTATTATTCTTCATAGTACCTGTTCGTATAAGCGTTGACCACACTCCCCCCAAACGCCTATGCCCTATAGTTGTTCCACATTTCGTAGGTCAGCTAGGTCCCAGGAAACACACAAAAAGTCGCTGGGCGGCGGACTTTCCCACGCCTTCCCCCCAAACTTCTGAAGCACGAAAAACTCGCCAATTTGGTAGGGATCTCCGGAAGTTCCCGGGCCGACTAATGCAAATCTCTGCCAATTCCCCATCCGCTTTCAGGTCTAAATCGCTAACCAGGCTTTTAGCGGAGTTGGTTGTTGGTGCGCAATGTTGGTCAGCATCGACGCGACGAGTGCACTTGCACCTACTCCATGTTTCGTTTCGCTACTCGAACCCCGAGTACGCGACGCACGGTCGATTCACTCGGCATTTTATGGATCTCGCCCCAACTAGGGCACCCGAAAGCGATCCCTTGCTCCGGCCGCAAGTCCCGATCACCAACCTCACTGCATGTTGCCTCACTGTCCCTGGGGAATGTATTTGGCCCAAGATCCCTTCCTTATTGACAACATATAGGCAAGCACACGGGGCCTGCCATTGGACCACATCAGGGTAATACCGGGTCCTTGGACCGGAATTATGCGCCGATCTTATCCGGACCAAAAGTTGGTCGGTGGAGGGTGGTGATGGTACAATTTGTTGCAGACGAAATGACGTTGCGACCATTACATCACGCAAAGGTGTGGCAAAGCCTTCCGTGACACGACCGGATTCCAGTTGCACCAAAACTCATTGGCGTTGGGGGTCTCGATCTGCTTCAATGGTCTAGAGAAGAGAGGAACCGCGTGACAATTCGATACGACGATGGGGCCATCATTTCGCTGGCCTCAGTAAAGTCCTTATGGGACAAAATTCCTTGGGCCCGCGGGCGTGACCTTGATACCATTGCGGTCGCCCTATTGAATAGCCAGCGCATAGTGCATGCCTGGGATGGCGACCGACTTGTCGGCACCGCGCGGGTCCTCACAGATGGCGCCTACTATGCCACGTTATGGGATGTTATTGTGGATCCCAATTATCAAGGACAGGGCATTGGCACTTCCCTCGTCGACCGTGCCATCGAACCCTATCGGAGTCGAGGATTCTCATTTATTGCGCTATTCGCCGCCGAAGGCAAGGAAGATTTCTACAAACATCGTGGATTTTCCATGCATCCCCGTGGCATGAAAATTGAAGAGCCTCTATAATTCGAAGTAATTAGACAAACCTCTCCCAAGGAAGGCCGGATTCGGGTGTCCATCGACCGCCAAGCACGCGGCAGCGTGCGTCACAATATTCGCGCGTCCATTCTCAACGGCAGCTACACGATGATTTCGACGGGAATTATCGGAACCTTCGTACCCTTATACCTGATTGATGCGCTGCATACCTCTAATCAGCAAATTGCGCTCCTGAATTCGTTACCGGCCATTGTCAGCATGGCAGCGTCAATCGCCGGCCTCCTGATCATTCCTCATCTGTTGCGTTATAAGGGCTTCACAGTCTTAACCATTGCAATAACCCGCCTCTCTTATCTGCTCTTGGCTTGCATTCCGTGGTTAAGTGTCACCTGGTCGCCAGCCCTAACCGTCGACCTGGTGGCATTGGGCAACTTTCCCCAAGCTTTGGGAACCTTGGGTTGGCAAGCGTTGATCGCCCAACTAATTCCTCATAGACTCCGAGCGGGATTCTTCAGTCAGCGCAACGTTGTCATCACCCTGGTGGGACTGGTGGCTACGGCCGTCACAGGAGGACTCTTGCAGTGGTTTAATCCCCATTGGTTATGGCCCTACCAAGTGCTGTTTGTTTTGGCCGGGGGATTCGGTGGCGCCGAGGTCTATTACCTCTCAAAGCATAAAGAAACCCTCCTCTCCCATCCCGCCCCGATCACGGTACCTCCGCTCCGTGTGCGGTCTCTTTTCCGCAATAAAGATTTCGTCCGCTACACCTTGGCTTCCGCATTTTTCAATTTCGGTTGGCAACTGTCTTGGCCGCTCTTCACCATTTTCCAAATTCGGGATGCTCACGCTACGGGATTCTGGATCGGTCTGTTTACCGTTGCCGCCCAGTTTGGACAAATCGCCACATTTCGATGGTGGGGTCGGCAATCCGTGCGCTCCGGTGGGCTCGGAACCTTAGCGCTGGCCAGTGCCGGGATTGCAACGGTTCCCTGGTTGACCATACTCAGCACCAACTTTTGGTATCTCACCGCGGTCAATCTAGAAAGCGGTGTCTTCTTGAGCGGAATTAATCTCCTGTTATTTACGCAACTTTTAGCAGTCATTCCCCACCAATCCCGGCCTCATTACATCGCCACTTATAACGTCGTGTTGGGTGCTATTGCTTTCTTGGCTCCAGAATTCGGCGTATGGTGCCTGAGTTGGCTCAATCTCCCTGACACCATGGTGCTCTCGTCGGTCTGGCGGTTTGCGGGTGGTGTACTTTTCATGGCTATCGCCGTCGGACCTGGCGCACTCGCGGACCCCCGGAGCCTCTGGTGGCGCGTTACCCATCGCTAGTGGGCCATCGGGAGAACAGAATCCATGAGGATTTCCGCAAAATCCTTGACCGCGACATGTTCCTCTGATCCGAGCGACTGCACGCCATCTTTCATCATGGTCAAACAAAACGGACACGCGGTGGCCACTGTTGTAGCGCCAGTAGCGATCGCCTGTTGGCTGCGATTTTGGTTGATCTTCTGTCCTACCTTTTCGTCCATCCACATGCGGCCACCGCCAGCCCCACAACAAAAGCTTTGCTCCCGCGACCGTTCCATTTCCACTAATCGCACGCCGGGCACCGCCTCGAGCACCTCACGAGGCGCATCATATATTCCATTATACCGTCCGAGGTAGCATGAGTCATGGTAAGTCATCGTGATTGGATTGTCGTTCTTTGGTGTCAATCGTTCTTCCTTCACTAAAGTGGATAAGAATTCGGCATGGTGCACCACATGGTAGGAACCGCCGAAGTCATCGTACTCGTTTTTCAGGGTGTTGAAGCAATGCGGGCAGGTGGTCACGATGGTTTTGATTCCCGCTTCATTCAAGGTTTGGACATTTTCTTGCGCCAAACTCTGGAACAGATACTCATTTCCCATCCGGCGCGCGGAATCCCCGGTGCATTTTTCCAAAGCCCCCAAGACACCCACATCCACACCAGCCTCTTTCATTAAGCGGACCGTGGCTTCGGCCACCTTACGGGCGCGATCATCATAGGTTGCCGCACAGCCCATCCAATAGAGCACTTCAGGGTGATCCCCACGGGACACATCTTTGATGCCCATGGTTTCGGCGAATTGTTGGCGAGCATCTAGACCCAATCCCCATGGATTCCCTGTATTCTCCACATTCTTGAAGAAGTTCTGAGCCTCTTGAGGAAACTCACCTTGCGTAAGTACCAAATGTCGACGCATCCCCACGATTTTTACCACATGCTCATCAAAGACCGGGCAGGCTTCAACACAGGCCCCGCAGGTCGTGCAGGCCCATAGGTCGTCAGCCTGTGTGATCCCTCCAGCCATCGGGATGTCCAACAAAGCTTCATCTTCCGGGGTTCGCGAAGCGGGATCTCGGGTCAAGATAGGTCCTACGCGTTCCAACTGATGACGCAAGTCCACCATGATTTCTTTAGGGGATAAGGTCTTTCCGGTGGCGTTGGCAGGGCATTGAGCGGTACATCGCCCGCATTGGACACACGCGTAAGCATCCAGTAAGTCAGCCCAAGTCAAGTCGGTGACCTGACCCACCCCATAGCTTTCAACATTTTCATCCTCAAAGTTTAGGCTGGGTAACTTGCCCAACGGATCCAAATTTCGATGATAGATGTTAAAAGGTGCAATCACCAAGTGAAAGTGCTTGGAATAGGGCAAATACACTAAGAAACTGAGCAACGAAATCAATTTGGTCCAATCTGCCACCATCATCCCGGTGCGGTCGAATCCCGACCCATAACCCCGCAGCCATCCTCCTAGCCACGAACCTATCGGCGCATAAGGGGCATGCGGATGGATGGCCAGAGTAAAGCTTTCGATGGCCATATCCGACAGTACCACCACCGCGATAAGCACCAATACCAATAGGGCATCCACATTACGCACTAAACGTTTAGGGCGCAGGACATAGCGCTTGTAAGCCGCCATCGCCAACGCGATCAGGACCAGGACTCCCATCACATCAGAGAGCCAGTTAATCGCCACCGCCACAGGTCCGCCGAATCCCACAAAACTCGGAAACACCCCCTTGATTAAGAAGGTCAAGGTACCAATGGTTAAGATGATAAAGCCCCAGAAAATGAAAAAGTGCATAGGACCCGAGTACTTGTCTTTGAATAGTCTCTTTTGCCCCAACACATACACCAGCACACTCCGCCATCGGGCCGGTGCTTGGGAACTTCGGTCGGTGGGCATCCCCACCCCTACAAACCGAAGCTTCTCCTCCACGAGAAGCAAAAACCATAGGACAGAAAATAACAAAATCACCATAAATAACAGATGGCTCAATGTCATACAAGGTCCCCCTGTGTTCCTTATCTCCTCGTAGTGTAGCAGGAGCCCAAATGCTTTACAATTGCAAGTATTTGCATCGTGTGCTTAGCGGTCATCGCCGTCATAAGGCATCAAGGATTCCTCATCGGAACGATCCTTTGATCCCGGACCACGATAAAAGATCCGCGCCACCAATGCTGACAATTCATACATTAAATAAATAGGAATCGCCATTAATATCATGGCCGAAGCCTCCGGTGGGGCGATGATTGCGGAAATAACGAACACGACAAAAATGGCATAGCGTCGATAGCGGCGGAACAAACTGGGGTTTAAAATACCCAGACGCGCTAACACACCCGAGATGAGAGGGAATTCGGCAAGGACTCCAAATGGAACCGATAAGTCAATGATGAAACTCAAGAGACTACCAAGTCGCCACAAAGGTTGGATTGTCCTACCCGTAAAGCTCAACATAATTTTCAGTACCAAGGGAACGACCCAGAAATATCCCGCGGCCAATCCTAGCACAAAGAGGACGAGTCCAGGCCCGGCCACAGCTATAAGCACCTTACGTTCCGTTTTGTTCAGCCCAGGTAAAACAAAGGCAGCCAATTCGTAAAGAAGCAGGGGCGAGGCCACAATGAGTGCCATGACCAGATCGACTTCGATCAATGAGACGAATGCTTCCGTAACCCCGGTTACAATGACTCGGTGCACTGGTGTATGGCGTACCATCCAATTCAAAATAGGATGAACAAAAAAGAAGCCTACCATAAACAGGACCGCAACGGTTCCCAGCATTACGAAGAGTCGATTGCGCAACTCGCTCAAGTGTTCCGTTAGGCTCATTTCGGTATCACTCATCGGCTAATGGGAGTCCACTAATCCACGGCGTATCGCATACGCCGCGGCCTGCACTCGGTTGTCAAAATGCAATTTCTGCAAAATGTTACGCAAGTGATTTTTCACCGTGTTTTCCGCTATGTAAAGCCGGCCAGCAATATCCCGATTCGAACATCCTTCCCCCACCAACTTCAACACTTCTAGTTCCCTAGCCGTCAGTTGGGTGTCATGCCGTTCTACACCCTTGTTCGAGAACGCGCGAATAATTTTCAATGCCACGTCGCCAGAAATCGATGCTTCTCCCCGTAACTGTGCCGAGATCTCGGTCAAAAACGTATCCGGGTCCAAATGCTTTAACAGATAGCCTTGTGCACCTGCCTTCACCGCTTCAAATAGCAGATCGTTTTCATCGCTCGCTGTCAGCATCACAATCTTAACATACGGCATCTGATCCTTTATTCGTCGCGTGGCCTCCAGACCGTCACCACCAGACATATGGATATCCATTAAAATAAGATCCGGCATCACCTCTTCGGCAAGACGCACCGCATCTTTCCCATTGTCCGTCTGAGCTACCACTTCCATACTGTCTTGACTCGACAACAGGGATGTCAGTCCCGAACGAAATAGCGCATGATCATCCACCAACATGACTCTTGCTTTTTCCAATGCCGTCTCCCCCCCGTTGACCATTCTGGGCCAAGGTAATAATTATCGCCGTGCCGGATCCCGGCACGGATTCGATAGCGACGGTACCGCCCACCGACGCCGCCCTTTCTTGCATAATGCTTAGCCCAAAATGATGTCCTAAATCTTCCGATGGATGGAGCATAAACCCCGTGCCATCGTCTTTAATGGTAAGTTGCGTCTTCCGTTCAGACTGTGTCGCAAAAATCCAGACATGGCGGGCTTGGGCGTGCTTACGCACATTGCCTAAAGACTCCTGAATAATGCGCAGAATTTGTACCGCGGCAACCGTGCTCCAAGGCTCTTGGTCTTCCGGCAAAGCGTCAACCGTCACCGGGATACCGGTACTCATCTCGAAATCCTGAACCTGCGTCCTTAACGTCGGCCAAAATCCGTCAGCTAACCCCTGGGCCGCGCGTAAATCATACAAGGATTGCCGAACCTCGGCATAGGACAAGTTCACGGCATGCTGAATCCGTCCGAGCTCGTCTTCCAACCCCTCTAAATCTCGACCCTCCATGAGCTTCTTGGCGCGATGGACATTTAAATTAATCGCCGCAAGATTTTGGGCCAGGCCATCATGCATCTCCCGCGCCAGGTGTTCGCGTTCTTGCAGGGCAAACATGGCGTCTTTATACTCGCGACGCTCCGTCTCCATTTTCTCCACCAGGTCAAAGACATACGTGGAAAATCCTGCGGCTCCCACTAAGGTCACAGCCACCGCCACCAAGCTCACACTCGCAGGCGGCAGAACCAGGCGCAGATAATAAAATCGAAAGGTTTCCGCCACCGCCACGAATAAGGTAGGTCCCACTGTCGTAAGAATTTTAAGCCGGCGATAACGCCGCCGATCATTAAATCCCATCGGGCTCCCTCCTTTTCGCGGCGCCGTTGCCTTGATTGTAACGTATCATACGCCGCTACGTGAACTTTGGTCTATAATAATGGGGCTTGACCATTAGATCGACAGAACTGGTCCACAAGGTCAGCCACCCGTTGCGGTTGGTCGAGGACGGCGAGGTGCCCGGCCCGAGGGATTACACGCACGACGCTATGGGGAATGGTGTCAGCGACGCGGTCCGCATCGGTTGGGGTGGTACGCCGGTCCTCTGCTCCCACCATCACGAATGTGGGACAAGAAATTTTTGCAAACACCTCCGCATTCTCCTCGGTATAAATGGCCTGCATGGAGTCCAAGTACACATCGGGTTGCACCACCGCTAATTCCAGAGCTAAATTATCGCGCACTTCCGACTGGGTCTCGGACCAAAGTGTGGTCTCTGCATACTGCCGTCCGAACTCTTGCATTCCGATGCGTGCTAACTCTTCGCGACGTGCTTGTACCTCTGCGCCGCCTTGCGTAAATCCCAGCGTGCTACCCACGAGAACCAAGCTTGCCACTTGGTCCGGCCTCCTAGACGCTACACGGCCCATGACCCAGGTACCTAAAGACACGCCCAATAAATGCACGGGACCATCGGCCAATCCCATCAGGGTCTCGACATCCTCAATCCACCCATCAAGACTAGGCCCCATTTCGCGATGATCCCCAATCCCTCGCGGATCCCACGTAAGGACGGAAAAAAAGGGCGCCAATAAGGGTGTGAGCCGATGGAACAAAAATCGTCCGAGTCCCAGGCTGGGATGCAATAACAGGGTGCTCGGTCCTTGACCTTGACGATAATAGATGAGACCGTTTGGTGCTTTCATTGAAGAATGCCCCCTTCCCTAAACTTCGGTGGATAACGTATCACGCGGCGGCACTGGATCGACGACTTGGGGTATGGCCGCAAGGCTCTCCAAGTTCTCTATTGCGGAGACGTCTCCCAAGGGCCTGCCGAGATACTGCGCCTTCAGTGCTCGCCTCACGATTTTTCCGTTTCGGGTTTTCGGCAATTCTTGGACCATCACCACCTTACTGGGACGTAAGGCTTTCCCCAAATGTTTCTCAACCAAGGCAATTAGTTCGGTCTCCTCAATTGCCGCATGTTTTGGAGCTACAAAGCACACAATGGTCTCTCCTTTAACGGGATGCGGTACGCCAATCGCCGCAGCCTCTCTTACCGCATCATGGCCCACCAAAATCGATTCCACCTCCGCCGGTCCCACTCGCTTCCCGGCGACTTTGATGGTGTCATCACTACGGCCGAGGATATACCAAAACCCGTCTTGATCAATGTATGCAAAGTCCCCATGCACCCATATGCCTTCGAATCGGTTCCAATAGGATTCGAGATACCGCGATTCATCGTGCCAAAAACCGTGTGTCATTCCGGGCCAAGGGCCCAGCAAAGCAAGCTCCCCCACGTCTCCTGACATCGGCATCCCTTGGTCATCGAGCACACGCGCTGCCATACCCGGGATCGGCCCTGAAAACGCGCAAGGTTTTTGCGGTTCGACCGCCGAAGCAGCCAAAATCCCCCCCGAGATCTCCGTGCCCCCACTGTAATTCACAATGGGACAACGACCCTGACCCACGTGGGTAAAAAACCAGCGCCACGGTTCCGGATTCCAAGGTTCTCCTGAAGAGCCGAGAATGCGAAGTGATGTCAAGTCATGGCCTTGGAGGGGATCGGTACCGACAGTCATGAGCGAGCGGATGACCGTCGGCGAAATCCCGAAGACGCTGACCCCATACTGCGCAATGATGCGCCACAGGGCACTCGGGTCAGGCCAGTCCGGAGTGCCGTCGTAAAGCACTATGGTGCATCCTGTCACAAGCCCGCCGTATACCATGAAAGGCCCCATCATCCAGCCCATGTCCGTAAACCAAAACAAGATGTCCTCCGGTTTTAGATCAAAACTATGTTGCAAATCTTGGGTACATTTGACCGGGAATCCGGTATGGGAATGGACCGCTCCTTTGGGTTTTCCGGTCGTTCCCGACGTATAAAGAATCATAAGTGGGGTATCCGCGGGAAGTGGGGTCGTCTGGTTTGACACTGACTCCCCCTGGAGTAGATCTGACCACCATCGATCGCGTCCTTCAACCCAATCGATCTTAGCTCCGGTTTTCTGTACCACAATCACCGTGGACACGGTAGCACTATCGTGTATCGCCTCATCCACGGTGGTCTTCATCTCAACGAAGCGCCCGCGACGAGTAAACCCGTCGGCACAAATGAGTACGGAAGCTCCAGCGTCGTCCAACCGTATCCGCATAGCCTCGGCCCCATATCCGGAGAAGATGGGCATAAAGATGGCCCCAATCTTAGCCAGTGCCAACATCGCCACCACAGCCTCCCCGATCATGGGGAGATATACCCCCACCACCGTACCTCTGTCGACGCCCAAAGAGCGAAGGGTCGCGGCCACCCGATTGGCGTCACGATAAAGGTCTTGGTACGTCCAAGATTTAATCGCTCCGGACTCTGGATGCCCGATGATGGCGAGTTTGTGGGCCATGTCGTGCTGCTGATGACGGTCCAGGGCTGCCATCGCCACATTAGTCTGGCCACCAACAAAAAATCGCGGCCAGGGTTTCCCCTGACTCATGTCCAAGACCTCACTATAGGGTGTTACAAAGGGCCATCGCAAATCCTCCATTACCGCTCCCCAAAACCAGCTTGGGTCCCCCTCGGCTCGGCTCCGTAATTCTTTTAAGGTGCCAATCTGATGTCTTGTCATAAACCGCGTAATATTGGCGGCATTGACTCGTTCAGCAGTCGGAGCCCATACGATTGGCACCTCATCAAAGTAGTTTTCCGCGCCCATTACTTTTCCTCCCCCCATCTGCCAAACGTGCCAATAAATAATCGTTAGGGTGATCTAGGTCCCAAGCCGGGCTTGGTCGGTCAGTAACCGCAATGTCTAACTCGAACACGTCTTTACGATCCCGAAGCCAGGTGCCGAGCCCCTGGTCACCATGCAAAGTGTCCAGTCCTCGTTCGATCCGATTGACCCACAGCATGACCGGATGCCCCCACTCCTTATTATACCGCGGTCGCACTGCGACACAGTCCGCATGCATCTTTAAGGTCTCCCATACGGTCATGGCGTCCTGCCCGGTGACAAAAGGTTGATCCGCGAGGAACACGCCGACAGCCGAGTCTTTGCCACCGATCCTAACCGCGGCCGCCACCCCTAGTTTTAAAGAATTCGCGAGCCCGCGCTCTGGGTATACATTGCGTATCGTAGTAACGCCGACAATTTCTGGCACCCTTGGGCGTTGTACTACCACAACGGGCCACTGCAAGTCGCTTCGGACCACCTGGATGATATGCCCAAGCAATGTGGTAGATCCCCATGGTAAGTCGGACTTCGGTGTCCCCATGCGTTGAGATTGTCCCGCCGCAAGCACCACCGCGATGGGACTAGCCGTGGATGCGGTCCTCCCCATTTAACGATCCCCCATGTTTCCGATTACGCACGGCCAGTAATTCGGCTACAATGCTCAATGCTACCTCATCCACGGTTTCAGCTCCCACATTCAATCCTATAGGTGCATGCCACATCTCTGGAATCGGAGAGGCAAGGTCCCCTAAGATCTCCAAACTTCGACTCCTGGGGCCTAACATGCCCATGAATTGCGGATCGCTTCGTAGAGCCAAGGCCAAAGCGGCCTTATCTCGCGCTTGGTGGTGATTCATGATCACCCAAAAGGCGTCCCGAACTTCAGCGGGGTCGACCTCTTCCGCTTGGCGTATGACATAGGCGGTCGCACCTGGCAATCGCTTCTCGTTATTAAAGTGGGCCCTCGGATCTAAAACCGTCACCTCGAACCCAACTTGCTCGGCGAGTTTGACCAAGGGGACGGCGTCGTGTCCGGCGCCTGCGACAATCAGGCGTTCGGGGGGAACCATGACATCCCAGAGCTCTCTGTCATCAAACTGCGTTACGCTATGCCACGACCGCACGACCGACAATGATGGATCCGGGTCGCAGGGATCCTTTGGGGTGCAGAGCCGGCGAAATCCGGTCGGGATTCGAGCCCAAAGAGCCACACGCCTGTCCTGATTCACCAACCGCCCAAATTGTTGCCAAAATGGCTCGTCAGGATTTAGTGGCTCCACCCACACCGTAATCGTTCCCTTGCAGCCAATCCCTAGCCCCCACATTGTGTCCTCGGTCAAATCATACTGACGGATTATCGCTTGTCCCGACTTCATCGCTTGCTCCGCATAATGATAGAGGTCTCCTTCAAGACAGCCCCCACTTAGCGTGCCGAACATCTGGCCATCCCCAGCCATCATCATCTTGGCTCCAGGTCGCCGATAAGCCGACCCACGGACCGCTGCCAACGTGAGCATGGCCGTGTGTACCCCGCGTTGGTGGGCCTGGATGACGGCCTGCCACACCTGTCGCGCCTCTCGAATTGAAGACATCGCGTCACTCCTCCGAGCTTAAGTCGCTTTAGCTTCTTTCGCCAACGCCGAAAAAAATTTTCCCATGATTAGACTCGCCACGCCCGCCAAGACGCGTTGCCCCACCCCAGCCACCGCCCCCCCCACATGGGCTTCTCCTTCGTAGTGGAGATCGGTGTAATCCGGGTGAGTTTCTGCGGGACTTAGGGTCACGAGCATGTTAACCGATACAAATCCTTTGGGTCCCTGACCTTCCATGACCATGCGGTAGGATCGCGGTGGATCCGGGTCCACCATGCGCATCTCCCCGGCATACCGGCCTTTAATGGCCGCTACCCCAAGTTCCAGTTGGGCGTCAAATATTCCGGGCTCTCGAGGGGTTAGACTGTGCAATCCCGGCATCGTCCGAATAAGAACCTCGGGGTCAGTCATGATCTCATAAGCACGTTCTACCGAAACCTCTAAGACTTTGTGGCCAGTTAAGTCCATCTGCATCCCCTCTCCCCATTCTCACGTCTCTATTATCACCTTGATACCGTCTATTTTCTAGTCTGTTTCCTTTCGCGGTCACTTTGACTAATCCCTCATGTTCCGCGACACTAAGGGGGGAGGTGCCCGACAATGATGCCTAGGGCCATAGAAAAAATGATTGAGGAACGCTTAGAGGCCGTAATCGAGCCCCGAATCGAGCACTGGCTCCACCGATTCATGACCTCTGCCCAGGGCGAGGCGCTCATTGCGGATGTCTTAGCTGAAACGATTTTCGCTTGGATGAGGCCTGGAGCATCGGACTCCGATAATTACTTGGAGCAGATTGTGCTGCAATTGGTCGGGCGTCTTAGGGAACAGCCAGGATTTCGGGAGAAGATCGCACTCGCTCTCAACCCGGATTGGCCTAAGACTTAGGCTCGTCAATGCTGGTGCAAATATCGGGTTTGTAACTCTTGGCGCGACATCAACAACGACACCGGTTGACGCTTAAAAAACCGTCGCCAGGTGTGCCAACCATCGGCGTGGTAGATAGTCATGAGCCACGTTAGGTACACCCACATGGACCATTTTTTCCACCCCCGTACTGGCACGCGAAGAAATCCTAATTTTTCGATGGCCGTAGAGGCATCGAGCAGCGTAATACCACCCAGGGCTTGGACGTCATGGTACTTGGGATCATTGATCACGACCTCCGCCACATCCGTTAAGCCCCGAAGCACGGCATGAAAGGCCCGGAGCCCTCCCGTAGCGGTCTTACTTAACTGCGCTAACGCGGCGTTGCCAAAATGAATTTCCGCAATCATGTCCTTATCCGACAACACACATCCATTACCAAACCGCACAGAAGGCCCTCGATAGACCTGGCGCCCAAGACGTAAGATAGGATCGCCCCCGAGAGACGACGCCACCGTATCTACATCCCAGGCTTTTGTGAATCGCGTCTCCCACCACGTCCATATGCGCCGCCATTCCGACGTTTCGCGAGGGATGTCGCTGAGCAATGCAGGCATTAAATTTAATTTGAGCAATTTCGGAATAGCCACCTTCAAGGCGTCTACCGTGCGCTGGCGATCGCCCCCGGCGTCATGCAACACCACAACCGCTCCCGGTAATGCCAATTGGGTCACATGATTCGCAATTTGTTGGGCATCACGACGTGTGTCCCAATCGTTGGGTGCAATCGTCCAAAAGACCGGCGTCAGCTTTTCGTGTCGACACGCCCACCAACTAACAAGATTCATGTGTCCCCATGGTGGTCGATAGTATACCGGACGACTTCCCGAAATAGCTTGGAGGCGTCGCACCCCGTCACGAATGGCTCGCCAGCTCCCCCAGGGAGACAAGAGATACATGGACCGATGCTGCACCCCGTGCAACCCGACTCCGTGACCCTCTTGGATCATCCTCTGGACGATATCGGGATGGCGTTCAGCGTGATCTAAGACTAGAAAGAAAGTCGCGCAGACCCCAAACTCCATCAGAGCATCTAAAATTGCGGGAGAATCCGCACCCGGGCCGTCGTCAAAGGTGAGTGCAATGCGATGACTATCACGAGTTCCTTGAAACCCACCCCACTGGGCATGGTGCCACAAGAGGTCAGGAATCCCATACGTGAGAAGCCATAGGCCCACAATGATACCAAGTACCGTGATCATCTGTGCTATCCCCCTAGGACCGGGATCGTTTACCCAAAGGGTAAACGGTATAAAATATACCCATACTAAACAAGATCATGGCCGACACCATGAATGGTGCCCAAATCCGATAGGCAAACAGCCTAGCTCCAATGATTGGGCCAACCGCCATGCCCATGCCTTCTACCGTCATAAAGACACCCCAGAGCCATCCCTCGATTTCTTTCGGTATCATCCCTGCCAAGAACGCATTCCACGAAGGCAGAATCATGGCATAAGAAAATCCCAACACACCGCCGACAAGAATTAAGGGCCAAAAGTGGCGAAGGATTCCCACCGCGGTCAGCGAAACCGCAGCGAGAAAGAAGCCGACGATAAGGGGGACCTTAAGACCGAATCGGTCCGTAAAACGTCCCATGGGCACCAGCAACAATACGGTGAACGCCCCACTTCCCACCAACAACTCCGCAAACTGCCAGTGGCTAAAGTGCAGGATCCGTGAGACGAACGGCTGAAAAATAGGCAACATGATTCCCATCGTCATATTTTGCACAAACATACCGGGTAATACCGCCCGAAATGGTTTTAAGGTCCTAACCCAATGGTGCACACGATGCCCGGCCTTATGAATGTGAGACAAGCGGGGATCGTACACCACAATCGTGAGTATGAATGCGAGAATATCCGCAGCAATCAATATTAAAAATGCCGTCCGATCCCGCCCATGGAGGAGAAAATTGATTAAAACCGGCCCAAGTCCAGCACCGGTGAGCCATGCGGCAAACACCAACCCCATCATGGACGCACGGCGCTCAGGCGGGGTTAGGCGGTTGGTACCCGTCACCACTGCAGGCCAGTGAGTAGCGGTACCGATACCGAGGATGGCCACAAAAACGATAACCCAGTCGGGGCTCCGTGTATTCATCGCCCCAATTAGCGACAAAATCTCGATCGCCACTCCAATAGTCAGCACCCGCGGCGGACCAATTCTATCCACAAGCCAGCCCGAGGGTCCACGAAACACGGTATCTAAAAAGTAATGACTGGAAAGTGCCCACCCAACAATCGTAATCGGAGCTCCCAATGGCCCTGTCACGAACGTGGGGAGCAAAGCCACAATCAGTGCTCCACGGGCAAATTCGACCAAGCCTAAAATGCCCACTAAGATCACTTGGGCTTGAGAAAGGTGAACTTTAGGCTGGCGCATGCGCGCGACGTCCTGACCAGGATTCATTGACCATGCGAGCAATGATCGACGCTGCTTCCGGGTGGCCCAACTGCCGTGCCTGTCGGCTCATGGCTCTTAGTTCCCACGGATTTTCCAACAGGTATGTAATGATGGGCCCCACTTCCGCCTCCGTACGGGCACGTCGACCTGCTCCGTGACGGACCAAAAAGTCGGCATTGGCATCCTCTTGACCAGGAATGGGTCGGTAAATCACTACGGGCAATCCCCGACAGAGTGACTCGGTCGTGGTTAATCCTCCTGCCTTACTCACTAAAAGATCCGACACCGCCATTAATTCATGGACATTGTCTACGTAATCCAAGACAACCATAGGATTCTTGGCCGATTCACGATACCGCCGAGCCACCTGGTGTCGTTCGGGTTCTCTTCCCGCAATGACAATCGTGGTATGACTCACCGTCACCTGATCAATGGCTTCTAGAATACTTGCATACTCCGTTATCGGCATATACGATCCACCCATGAACAAGACGACTGGTCGGTCATCAATACCCAGTTGCTCGCGCACCGCCGCCACGTCGACTTGCTGGTGAAACCTGTCATCCACGGGAATCCCTGACATCACCACCTTGTCCGCACCAATGCCTCGCTCGATCAATTCCGCTCGCATATCCTCACTTCCCACGAAGTACATATCCACCGCAGGATGAATCCACTGCGAATGAACACTGTAATCGGTCATCACCACATAATTCACTACGCTTAACTTTCCAGCTTCTACTAGCGTGGACACCACGCCCGCGGCAGTGGGATAGGTCGACACAATAACTTTTGGCGGTGATAAACTAATGGCCTCAAAAAATCGGTGTATTCCAATATGATTCAAAAATTGTTGGGTGCCAGATAACGGATCAATTTTTTGAGTTGTGGTGTAAAACCACCGCCATACCGACGGAGCGAATTTCACACTATTGAGGTATGCCCAACGGATCGTTCGATCCAACCGTGGATTCACAAACCGATAATAGTCCAAAATTCCTAATTTTAAGTCTGGGTTGAGCAACAAAGATTGCAAGGCAATCGCCTTCGCCGCACGCAAGTGGCCATCACCATAACGCGCCGCTAAAATCATCACCTCTGGGTGCATGGCCACAGTCGCCTCATGGTGATTGGGCAACCAATTAACCCACTCAGCCAACAGAGCCGTCTGGGGAGCGTCCCACGATGCTGGATCCATGCGTCACCTCGTTTCCGCTGGAGGTCTAAATGCCGGGTGGGATGGTTTGACCAAAAAACCCATGACCTCCCATAATACTACTACGACCTAATTCGGTCGGGCTTATTGTACGATAGTTCGTGTCGATTGTCTCGCAGACGCCACACCCTAGGAGCGTTGCCATTGAATTGGGTTCCGTTGGTCAGCCAGCCTGCCACGTTAGAAGTGAAGAAGTCTCGGTTTCTTAGCATTACCGAAGCGCTCCGCGATCTAGACGAGGTGGACGCGATCCTCCACAACGCAGAGACGCGATGGCCAAACGCTAACCATTACGCCTATGCATATCGGCTACCGTCCGGCATGGATCGGGCGCATGATGATGGCGAACCCCACGGCACCGCAGGTCTACCGATTCTCAACCTCTTGATACGTCGCGATTTATGCTATGTCATGGTGGTGGTCGCCCGATACTTTGGCGGAACCAAGTTGGGTCATGGGGGATTGGTCCACGCCTATCAAAAATCTGCCCAACTAGCCCTCGACCAAACAGAATGGGGGCAATTAGTGGAGACCCTCGACATTGACATCATCATGCGGTATCCCGACTATGAGGCGATCCGCCATATCCTGGACCCGCATGTTTCCCACTTCACCACAACCTTTGCCAAGGAAATCACCGCAACGTTTCGCGTCTCGGTTCGCGCTTGGCCGCCACTTGCATCCAACATTCGCGACGCGACGAAAGGTACGGCCCAAATACGATCCAGTACTCCGGGATGGGACGTGGTCAGGATTCCGGAGTGAATACGTCTCGTCCTGGGTGGTGTATTCTATCGTTGATGAAAGAAAAATATGCCCCTTGGTGACATTTTCAAGTATCGAGTCGGTACCATCCAAAGCGGGCCTCGTGAACGAATCCTAGGGTCGCCTGATTGAGTTGAACGTGGAGGTCAGGGCCATAAGGAATGCTAAGTGCCTCCAAATTTTGTTGCAACTGCGGGACTCGAGTCGCACCCACAATCGCACTACTAACTTGGGGCTGCTCCACGAGCCAGCGCAAGGCTAACGCAGCCGGTGCCACGTGATGTTGTCCTGCTAGATCGACTAGGGTCTCCGATAACTCAACGCGAGAAGTGGCAAGCATGCGTGCAAACCGTGGAGTACTTGCAAGCCGTGACCCTGGGGGCACTTGCCCATCCCGATACTTACCGGACAAGATTCCGCCCGCAAGCGGATAATACGCGATAATACCTAGACCTTGGTCGGCACATAGGGGTACCAGGTCTCGTTCGGGTGTGCGATCGGCGAGCGAATACGACGACTGGATTCCGATAAACGGTGTAAGATTGTGCTGATGGCTCATACTCAACGCTTTCATGAGTTCCCACGCCTCATAATTGGATGCCGCAATATAGCGCACCTTGCCCGCTCGCACCATATCATCTAGGGTTCTCAAAGTTTCTTGTAGCGGGGTGAGGGGGTCGAAGGTATGAACGTAATATAAATCTATGTAATCGGTATCCAAACGTTTCAAACTGGCTTCAAGCTCCTGCATCAAATGGCGCCGTGAAGCGCCTTGCCCATAGATTCCCTCGCGAACCGGTAATCCAGCCTTAGTAGACAAGACCACGTGGCTTCGTCGATCCCGAATGGCTTGTCCGATAATCCGCTCCGATTCTCCTCCACAGTACCCATTTGCGGTGTCCAACAACGTGACTCCGCTATCTAATGCCGCGTGAATGATCTGGATTGACGTGTCCTGGTCTGCGCGCCCCCCGAAAGCATTAGTCCCGAGTCCTATTTGAGACACGACTAAACCGCTGGTTCCGAGATGTTTATATTCCATTCCCGCACCTCCTACCTCAATGTGGTTTAACCTGTTTTCTAACCGATCTACAATCCATCACATGACGAGAGGGCTCCACTATTGGTCCAATACGGGATATTGCTCCCCCAACACCCGACTCCATTCTGTATCATGGCGCACGTCATCCATAGCTTTCGTCACGCGTTGGGGTTCCCCACTAATATCCACCCAAAATCGAAATGCGAACGGTACGCCAGGGCGCGGGCGCGATTCAACTTTATTCATATTGAGCCCGTACCGACTAAAATGCGACAGGACCGCGACCAAGCTTCCCGGTATGTTTGGCACGTCAAAGATCACGCTGGTTTTGTAAAGTCCCAAAGGAGATTGATGGTCACCTAACCTGGTCTTAGATATCAGCCAAAAACGGGTTCGGTTATCGTGATGGTCGTGAATATGGTCCGCCAGGATGTTAAGTCCATACAGATGGCCCGCATTCGGGCTCGCAATAGCGGCAATTCCATCTCCCCCGACCTCTGCCAATTCCCGAGCACTACCCGCCGTATCTAGAGTAGGTTCGGCCCGCCACCCGCGCCTACCCCAAAACCCCCGACTTTGCATTAACGCCTGGGGATGAGAACGCACCACAACAACGTCTTCTATACGCGTTCCCGGGCATGCCAGGAGTGCCAAACGCACTGGCTGCACCACTTCAGCCCGGATTCCCAGGGGCGTGGCCGCGTTGGTTAAGAGGTCTAGTACCTCATAGACCGGCCCACGATAAGCATTCTCGATCGGCAAAAGCCCTACCGACTGGGGACGCTCCAGCAGTGCCCTTACCACATCCTCAAACGACGCCATCGGGATAGCACGCGCTTGGGGCCAGTGACTTAAGATTGCTGCTTCACTGAAGCAACCTGGTTCTCCTTGATAAAAAATGCTGGCACCTGAATTCATATTCTTAGGGTATCCTCCGTGTACACGGGCAATCCCTCGCTACGGGCGTACGTGAAAAAGGCATCACGTATTTGGCGGGTAACCAGTCCGACTTTTCCGGTTCCAATCTGACGTCCATCACAAGACACCACCCCGATCACTTCTGCTGCTGTTCCTGTCAAAAAACATTCGTCGGCGGTATATACGTCATGTAAGGTGATAGGCACTTCCTGACTAAGAATACCCTCTGTTCGAGCCAGGTCCAATACCACCTGACGGGTAATCCCATTTAAAATCCCAGAATAGGTTGGTGGCGTATAGAGAGTGCCCCCCTTGACTAAGAATACATTATCGCCGGTTCCTTCCACCACCTGCCCGAATTGATTGAGTATTAACACCTCCGACAGGCCACGCAAATTTGCCTCAATCTTGGCTAGCACGCTGTTGAGATAATTGAGAGACTTCACCGCCGGGTTCAAGACGTCCGTGCCCGGTCTCCGAATCGAGACCGAGGCCAACTCCATACCACTTTGATACAGGGACTCGGGATATAGGCGTATGGTGTCCACGATAATAATGACGGTGGGGTGAGGACATCTGGTGGGGTCGAGTCCGAGATCTCCCGGCCCTCGGGATATCACTAATCGAATGTAGGCATCTTGTAGACCATTCTCTCGAACCGTGTATCGTACGGCCTCTCTCAGTTCTGTTGGCGTATAAGGGATCTGTAATAATAGGGCTTTAGCGGAATCATAGAGCCGTTCGAGATGTTCTTCGAGTTTAAAAACTCGGCCCGAGTAGACCCGGATTCCTTCAAAGATACCATCTCCGTACAAGAATCCATGGTCGAAGACGGACACCGAAGCTTTCGACGCCGGAATCAGTTCCCCATTGATGAAAATTAAGCGTTCTGCCGCATGTTCCATGATTCTCTCTCCCTTATTGATGACTGTCTAGCCTTCGAGCACGGTCGACAACGACTGCCCGGCGGGCACCATCGGATACACATGTTCATCTTCCGGAATCGCCACCTCGATGAGGACCGGATAGTCCAAACCGCGTGTCACCGTCAAAGTTTCTCGCAAGCTGTCTACGGTATTCACCGAAAATCCTTGGATCCCAAATGCCTCGGCCAACTTAACAAAGTCGGGGTTGTTCAAATGTACACCATAGCGCCGTTTCCCATGAAAGAGGTCCTGCCACTGCCGCACCATTCCATGCCCCTGATTGTTAAGCACCAGAATTGTCACCCCGATACGGTATTGAGCCAGTGTGGCCAACTCCTGTAGATTCATCTGGAAACTCCCATCACCCGCCAATAGCACTACACGGCGATGGGGTAAGGCCACCTTGGCACCCATGGCCGCCGGAAACCCGTAGCCCATGGTCCCCGCCCCGCCAGACGTGATAAAGCGTCGAGGCTGATCCCGAGGGATACATAACGCCGCCCACATTTGATGTTGGCCTACCTCTGTTACTATCACATCCTCAGCATCCACCGTCTCTCGCAGCACCTCAAACGCCTCTGCCGTGGCGATGGTACCAGGCGGTGCCGGAGGCACTCGAAGTGGATGTTCAGCTTTCCACTGGTCGATCGTGCGGCGCCATGCCGCATGCTTTCTTGCAGGAACAATATTGGCCAATCGGGGCAACACCTGGACCAAGTCGCCATGCATCACGACATCAGGTCGAACCAACTTATTGATCTCGGCATGGTCCACCTCAATGTGAATAATCCGCGCCTTGGGAGCAAATTCATCAAGTTTTCCCGTTACACGATCATCAAACCGCACGCCGCAGGCAAGGATCAGATCCGCCTCCTGCATTGCGTGATTTGCGTACCAAGTGCCGTGCATCCCTAACATTCCCAACGACAACGGATGTGAGCTGGGAAATCCTCCAAGTCCTAAGAGGGTCGTCGTCACCGGACAGTTAAATCGTTCCGCCAAGACCCGAATCCATGGTGCGGTTCCGCTTGAGGCTACTCCACCGCCGATATAAAGCACGGGACGCTCGGACCGAGCCAGGTAGGCACGAGCTCTGGCCCAGCCCAAAGTTTGGGGTACCCAACGAGAAGGCACGTCAGGCATTTCACGGATCTTGTGACTCGTCCGTACTTCTGCCAGTTGGATATTCTTAGGAAACTCTACCACTACCGGACCCGGGCGACCTTCAGCCGCTACACGGTAGGCTTCGCGTAAAATGGGCGCCACTTCGTCCGCTTCGGTAATCCGCCAACTATGCTTAACGACCGACATTGTCATCGCAAATAGATCGGCTTCCTGAAAGGCGTCCGTACCGATAAGCGTGGTCGGCACTTGGCCCAGAATGAGGACCACCGGCACCGAATCGGTCATCGCGGTAGCGAGTCCCGTTATCACATTGGTACCACCAGGGCCGGACGTCGCTAGAGCCAGAGCTGGTTTACCCGTCACTCGCGCATATCCATCCGCGGCATGGATCGCGGCGGACTCGTGACGCGTCACGATGAAGTCTAACGCGTCTCGATGAGCCACCATGGCATCGACCAATGGCAGAATGGCTCCACCCGGAACTCCAAATATCTTGGCAACCCCCAACTCCGTCGAGACTTTCCATGCCAATTCTGCTCCCGTCATGGCTCTACACCTCCCTTATGTCTGCAATTGCTTGATGACCGCCTGCGTGAAAGACTCCGTGGAGTCACTGCCACCGATATCTCTCGTGCGAGCCCCGGATCTTAAGGCCTCTTTTACCGCTATTTCGATAGCATCGGCCAAGGCGTCATCCTGCCACGACCATCGCATCAAACCCACCAGGGACAATAGAGCGCCGACTGGATTAGCCAGTCCCTGACCCGCAATGTCGGGAGCGGATCCGTGGACGGGTTCAAAGAGGCCGCGGGTTCCGGGTTGGCCAGATACCGATGACGACCCCAGAAGACCTAAACTTCCCACCAGACCGCCGGCTAGGTCGCTCAAGATATCGCCAAATAGGTTTTCGGTGACCACCACTTGAAATTGATCCGAGTGGATCACCAGGTCCATCGCAGCCGCATCCACCAACCGATGCTGGACCATTACTGCCGGAAAATCTTCCCTAACCTGCTCGACGGTTTCTCTCCACAATCGCGAACTTTCTAAGACGTTCGCCTTATCGATAGAGGTTAGGGGGACGGCAGCTCGTTCGGCATATTGGAATCCCAAACGAACAATGCGTTCGATTTCGTAGCGATGATAAATCATGGTGTCGAGCGCCCAACCTTGCTCCCCTTCTCCACCTCGCCCCCGAGGTTCGCCGAAATAGGCACCTCCCGTCAATTCGCGAATAATAAGTCCTTTGATCCCGTGAGGCCGTTTAAGAGGTGACTGATCTTCCAACCCTGCAAACACTTCAAATGGTCTCAAATTAGCCCAGAGCCCCATATAACGCCGTAGTTCCAATAATCCCGCCTCGGGTCGCGGTCCTTTGGCCCACCGGGGCCCTCCAACCGCACCTAACAGCACGGGGCTGTTGCGATCTACTTGAGCCAAGGTGACTGCCGGTAGCGGTTCTCCCGTCGCATCGATGGCGGCCCCCCCAATAACACCGGTGGTCACCTCAACCGCGACGCCTGCGCGTCGCACCACAACATCGAGCACCCGCAACGCCGCATCCGTTACTTCGGGGCCAATACCATCGCCCGCCAAAACCAAGAGGTGTCTCCCTGCCATGTTTTACGCCACAACACCTTTCTTTATCTTTTCTCGGACACGACTTAACGCCTGATGTAAAGCCATGGCGGAGGCTTTTAGTACATCACTGTCGGTAGACTGGCCAAGGCATTCCATCGTGTCGACCGTCACAGAGACTCTGGCCGCAGCTAGACCACCTTCACCCGGGGACACCGTGATAAGCTGGTAATCGGACAACTCCGCTTGCGGTTGACCCACCGCACGACTGATGGCTTGAAACAACGCGTGGACCGGTCCATCTCCACTTCCGGAATCCTCCACAACGCCCCCCTCTTGTCGAATGACGACGTGCGCTGTTGGACGCACTTGCGTTCCGGTGGTAACCTGCCATGACAAAAGTTCACTCGTTGGAGCCTCGATTCCACGGCCCACCACGTCCTGCCAAAGTGCCTCCAGGTCGTGATCGTTGATGGCCGACTTTTCCTCCGCTAACGCCTTGATGCGGTGCTGAATGTCATCGAGTTGCTCTGTCGTTACCGACAAGCTCAGTTCGTCGAGCCGTTGGCGGAGTGCATGGCGCCCAGAGTGCTTGCCTAGTACAAACACCGTGGAGCCAATCCCGATACTTTCCGGCGACAAGATCTCGTAGGTGCTCGGATCCTTCAGCATCCCGTCTTGATGGATACCAGATTCATGGCGAAACGCATTGCGACCCACGATAGCCTTATTGAATTGAATCGCCATGCCCGTCAACCGACTCACCATTTGACTCGCCCGATAAATTTCCCGGGTATCAACTCCATGGGTCACTTTCAAAGCATCTTTTCTTGCCGACAAAACCATCACCACTTCTTCCAGTGCGGCATTCCCGGCACGCTCTCCTATCCCGTTCACCGCCACCTCCACCTGTCGGCATCCCGCTTCAATGCCGGCCAACGTGTTGGCCACCGCCAACCCCAGGTCATTGTGACAATGTACCGAGATCGTCACCGCGTCATTATTCACCGCGTCTTTGACGCACCGCACCAAGTCTTGATACTCGTCAGGAGTGGTGTAACCGACCGTGTCGGGCAGGTTGATGGTAGAGGCTCCCGCCTGTACTGCAACCCGGGCGACTTGGCATAAAAACTCGTGGTCCGATCGGGTGGCATCCTCAGCCGAGAATTCGACATCCTCGTAATATGATCGAGCTAGAGCCACCATGCTGCCCACGCGGTCTAGCACTTCTTGGGAAGTCATCTTCAACTTGGATCGCATGTGAATCGGCGAGGTAGCAAGAAAGACATGAATTCTTGGTTTCTGAGCAACATCAAGAGCCTCTGCCGCACGTCTCACGTCCACTTCGTGGCATCGTGCCAGACCCGCAATGGTGACACCCGATACGTTCTTTGCAATCGTTCGCACCGCTTCAAAGTCTCCCACCGAAGCTTGGGGAAACCCGGCCTCAATCACGTCGACACCGAGCCGGGCAAGTTGCTCCGCTAGTGCAAGCTTTTCCTGCCAGGACAGCGCAACTCCAGGTGACTGCTCCCCATCCCGCAATGTGGTATCAAAAATCTTCACCCGATCCCCAACCGAATTACCCACGTCCATTCTCCTTCCTAGTTCGAGACCTCTTGGTCCACAACCGACGGCTTCAACCAGGACATCATGCTTCGCAACTCGCGGCCCACGGTCTCGACTTGATGCGTGGCTGCCACTTGACGCAATTTGTTAAATTCTGGACGTCCCTGGCGATTTTCGTTTATCCAGCGTTCCGCAAAATTCCCATTTTGGATGTCTTCAAGCACCGATCCCATGCGTTTTTTGGTCTCCTCCGTTATTAGAGTCGACCCCACGGTCATCCCGCCGTACTCCGCGGTGTCCGACACCGAGTACCACATCGCGCGCGGACCTCCTTCGTACATTAGATCCACGATGAGTTTCATCTCGTGCAAGGTTTCAAAATAGGCGATTTCCGGCTGATATCCTGCCTCCACTAACGTTTCAAAACCGGCTTGGATAAGCGCGGTAACACCTCCACAAAGGACGGTCTGCTCACCAAATAAGTCTGTTTCGGTTTCTTCCGCGAATGTGGTACGAATCACTCCGGCACGCGTACAGCCAATGCCTTTGCCATAGGCCAGCGCAATCTCCTCCGCATGCCCAGTCGCATCTTGATGAATCGCCAAGAGCCCCGGGGTCCCCTGACCTTCCACATACAGGCGACGCACCAAGTGACCCGGTGCTTTCGGCGCAATCATAAACACATCGACATCGGCCGGCGGCACCACTTGTTCGTATCGAATCGAAAATCCATGAGCAAACGCCAAAGCGTTCCCAGATTTTAGACCCGGTCGAATCTCCTGTTCGTAGATGTCTCCTTGCAGATGGTCGGGCGCTAACATCATCACGACGTCTGCGATTTCTGATGCTTCTCGCACCGACATCACGGTGAGGCCTTCGGCTTTGGCACGATTCGCTGATCCACCGGGGCGTATTCCCACCACCACCTTGACGCCGCTATCGCGTAGATTCAGTGCATGCGCATGCCCCTGACTCCCATACCCTACGATGGCTACTGTCTTACCCGCTAACCACGCGAGATCGGCGCTGTCGTCGTAATATAACTTTGCGTTCATTGCCCATTCCTCCTTGTAATTTCCCACGAACACTCACCGGGTCGTCGTTTCTCACGTGCGGCCAAAGACCGGTCTGTGATACTGCCTCGACGTGCCCGTCGTGGGTTTTGACCCAATAGGTAAGGTCCTTTTGGCATCCTGTCACCCGATACCGACCCCGGGCACGGTCTTCTGCCAAAACTGTGACACCGGGTGTCCGCTGCACCTCTTGGTGTGGTGACAATTGAACCTCCATCCATGTCGGTTGCTCCGAGGATTCTACCCGGTATACCCGGCGCACACCTTTATGCCGAAATAATTGGTGCATGACCCATTCGACGCGAAACGGATCTCCCTCAATTCCTACATGGGCCACCATGAACCGTTCCTGAGGGGCCGTCTGCACGGTCAGGTGTTGAATCACAATGTTGCGCTGACCCAGTACCAACAACAGACGTTGTAGAGCCCCCAGACCATCCTGCAATTCTATCCCGATAGTTTGGTTCATCACGCAAGTCCCTCCCCGTTTTCGCAAAACAAAAATGGCCCCTTTTTAGAAAAGGGACGCCTCAGCGTGGTACCACCCTTGTTTACCCTCAAATCGAGGGCCTCTCGCAATGGATAACGGACATCACCCGGCTTTATCTACACCCCGTAGGGTTCGGAAAGCATCAGCTCAAGGGTGAGAAGATATAGATGTAACCTTAGGCTTTCACCATTTCCTAAGTCGCTGTGTGCTACACTCCCACATCTATTCCCTGTCATAGCCTGTAGGTAAGCGAGGCAAATGCCCCACGTACAAGTTCAATTAAAGCGCCGAACCTGCCACGGGTTTTTTATCCCCACGGTGTAGCTCATCATACTGAGAGCCCTGTACCGCTTGGTCCTTCCGGCCAATGACCGACGGATCCCTAGGTACACTTCGACTAAATTGGTAATGGTGATGAATGAAGCCTTATAGGTATTAGTGATTCGCGTAACAAACTCAAATTCCTGCTAGATTTCAAAATAAATTTTTTGGGTTCAATGACGATCCTGATTCTACCAAAGACATATGCCGAACGGTGAACTCCTAGACCTCGCCCCCGGATCAACTTCACCAAAGGGAAAGCCATTCTTGCATGGCTCGTTCGACCTCTTCTACACTTCCCGATTCTAGCACATAACGAATCTTGTAGGTAGGTGCCACCCAACGATAGAATTGAATCCGATCGATATATTCAGAGGGTGCCTTATCTACTTCCCATCCTGCCCAGTCCAACGCGGGATCCCCCATCATTAAATCACCGAAGTCAATAACGCCCGTGATATGTCCCTGTTCTACCAAAATATGGTCACGCGACAAATCTCCGTGCAACAGACAGGGCCACCAAGGTTTGTCTAGTGTGGCAAATAGCTGACCAAACTGTTCTTGGGCTTTCCGTTGTTGTTTCACGGTTAGCAGAGGAAAGACAGTCACGCGAAGTGCGTCTTCTAACACACGATAGCGATTTTTCCATCGAAATCGGATTCGCTCGCTACGATAATTCTTCGGCAGGTTCTTGAGGTCATGGAGTCCGCCGACAAAGCCGGCAAGCACCGACTGCACGCGGGGTTGCTTAAGTTCCGATGGGCTGATGGGTCGGCCGGGAATTTTTTTGTAGAGACCTCCCCACGAGGCTTGCCACAAATAGTCGGGAATGGGTAGCGACAAATGGAGATCCTTTAGCTTCTCCATTTCATAACGCAAATGAGTATTGGACGGCGGCGATATTCCCATCCTTAGCACCCAGTCTCTAATATAGAACACCCGATAGTCCCAGCCCGGTGTTGGACACTCAAAGATTTCATCGACGTCGACTACAAAATGGGGCCAGGTTCGGCGCATTCGCTCCATCAACCACTGGTGACGCTCCTTCACCACAGAAGTCCCTCCATGTATGCGACGGTGCCGGACATCCCACCTGCACCCTGGCGATAGGCCTCGAGGGTATGCTCCAGCAACGCCGCGTGCTCCGGCCATATCATAGTACTTCGGCGGTCAGGGTGAGTTCCATCGCGCACACACCTCCAACCATTCACTAGTTCTATCATAACTCACAACCTGGAAAAAGCGCGGCTTCTTCCCGGCCTAAAAGCCGAGGCATCCGCCGTGCTGGATTTTGATGAACCTGGTGCCAGTATGGTACAGTCGACGGTTCTTGACGCCCTAATCTCCATCCATTGCCATCAACAACCTGGGTCATGGCGCATGTCCCCACGAATCTTGGATGTCGGGTCCGGCTTTGGGGAAAAGCTATCACGCAACGCATTAATCCCCATTGATTTCTTCTAGAGGGCCTTTTATGATGACAATATGAACATGCATTCAGTTGACAACGTCAGCACTCATATCAGGGGACAATTTGAGGAGTCATGGCGCAATTCAGAGCGATTAAGAAAGCCGCTCTGGCTGGTCGAACGACTGGAACTTCCGCGCCAAAGTCTACTCGACCTCGTGGGCCATTTCCCGGACGCTTGGATGTTTCACGAAGCCAGCGGGTCGGCTTTGGGGATTGGGGTCTCCCAGCGTTGGAACTACAGTGGTCCAGATGCGTGGACCTCATGGAAACGTCAATGGATGAGGCTGACGACCGTGGAAAACCTCGATCCCAGGCTTCGTGTCGCTGGTGGCGTGGCGTTCTCCTTGGACGACACGGCGGGCCGCGACCCTTGGGCCGCGTTCCCACGGATGTCGTGGACGTTACCGGCACTATTAGTCGAAACTGACGCGGATCACCTCAAAACCACTTTGGTGGCCCGGGTCGACGCCACCGTACCCATAGCCCCCCTGATATCCTATTACCAGAACCTGATCGAGCAAATAATGGTGCCTGACCCTCAACGCGGGGCTCATCTGAATCCGACCATTTCCGAATATCGAAGTACCCCGACCCATGACGAATGGTGTCGTTTGGTGGCATCCGCTGTGCACAGCATAGAGTCCCGCGCATTGACCAAAGTGGTCTTAGCCCGCGCGGTATCCACGCGATTTTCCGCTCCATTATCGGTCTCAGCCATTTTGGATCACTTGGTAAACGCGAATCCCGATGCTTATGTGTTCGCACTTCGCATGCAATCCCGGACATTTCTCGGTGCTACGCCCGAGTTGCTGTTGGCCGCCCACGATCAAGATGTGTTCACGATGGCTTTAGCAGGTTCGGCACCCCGAGGCGCCACACCGCACCAAGACCATCTTTTGGCCCAAGGACTCCAAACGCACCAGAAAAATCTCGAAGAGCACGAAGCGGTTAAGCATCACATCTTAAGCGTGATGGCCTCCGCCAGCAGAAATATCGATGCCCCAATAAAACCAGCCATTAAACGACTACCCACCGTCCAACACCTTTATACACCCATACATGCCAAGCTCCGACCAGACTCTAATGTATGGGACCTCGCCGAGAGTCTAGGACCGACACCCGCGGTAGGCGGTTATCCCGTAGCCCCCGCAGTCGATTGGATTCTTGACCACGAGCCTTTCGATCGGGGTTGGTATGCAGGCATCGTTGGACACGTGGCACTCAATGGCGACGGAAAATTATTAGTGGCATTGCGATCGGCCTTAGTTGATGGATCCGAAGCTACACTATTTGGTGGTTGCGGCATCATGGGGCAGTCCCGACCGGAAGAGGAGTGGGTGGAGTCTCAGTGGAAAATTCAGTCCATGCTTCAGGCCATGGGGGTCGAGGACCCGCTATAGAGCCAGATGCACTCGCGTGGTATTTAGACACGATAACGCGCCAACTTCAACGAGTGGGTATCACCCGAGCAGTCGTCTGTCCGGGATCTCGTTCCACGCCCTTGGTGCTTGCTCTCGATCGCACTCCAGCAATTCACCTGGATGTCTTAGTGGATGAACGATCCGCCGGATTTTATGCCTTGGGTCTAGCGCGGGCCAGGCGCCAACCCATCGTCTTGGTCTCTACTTCGGGGACCGCAGCGGCCAATTTCTTTCCCGCCGTGGTCGAGGCGTCGTTCGACCGCGTACCATTGATCGTCCTCACCGCAGACCGTCCCCGAGAACTGCGTGGGGTTGGTGCCAGCCAAACCATCGACCAAGTGAAACTCTACGGGACGCACGTCCGCTACTTCATCGACTTGCCAAGCCCAGAGCCGTTACCTGCGGTGATCCGATATGTTCGCAATCAAGTTTTGCATGCGGTCCGACTGGCGCAATCCCCGGTGACAGGACCTGTGCATCTGAATCTTCCGCTACGTGAACCGCTCCTACCGGATTGGGAGCGGGTGCCTGACGGACCGCCAGCATTGCCCTTGATCATCCCAGAAACTCAGATCTCAAACCAATGTTTTCGTCAGGCTAAGACGTATTTAGGCCAGTTCCCTCGCGGCATCGTCGTTGCCGGACCAGGTTCATCTGACAGCATCGAATCGCGTTTAGTGCACTGGGCGCACAGTTGGGGATGGCCCATTTTGGCCGATCCACTCAGCAACTTACGCCATGGGAATTCTCCGATTATTACCGCGTATGACCTCATCTTGCGGACTCAAAAAACTCCCACACCGGATGCGGTGCTACGCATTGGGGCCATCCCGACATCCAAAGCCCTGAATCAATTGATGGTCGGTCTCCCCGGGGTGTACCTTGATCCCAGCGAAGAAGGCCGAGACCCCAATGCACAAGATTTACTCGTTGTGGGAGGAGATGTAGGGACGGCACTTGCGACACTTGCTAACCCCCCAGACACGTATCACGTTGACACCTCATGGATATCCTCTTGGCAGCATGCAGAACAAGCGGTAAGAGGACATCTTGAAGGCACGATAGAGGCCCTGGGTACAGGCTACGAACCGCAGCTATTTTTCCACCTAGGACACTGGCTCACTCCGTTAGGGCCTTCTATCCACCCCGTCATGGTCAGCAACAGCATGCCGATTCGGGACCTTGACACCTTTTCCCTAGAGAGCCCTTCCCATCTCCGATTCTTCGCGAATCGCGGAGCTAACGGTATTGACGGAGTGACCTCGACGGCGTTAGGATTGGCGGCACACTACGGAGATGTCACCTTGATCATAGGGGACCTCGCGTTTTATCATGACATGAACGGGCTTTTAGCCGCGTCGCGGTTACACCTTAACGCCTTAATCATCGTCATTAATAATCAAGGAGGAGGAATTTTCTCGTTTCTTCCGCAGCACGAAGCTTTGTCTGAAGAGACATTTGAATCGTATTTCGGGACCCCCATTTCGCTAGATTTTCGCCATGTCGCGTCTCTCTACCAGGGGGCCTATGAGCGGGTTACTAGCGTCGGAGAATTGGGTCATGCCATGAGACGATTCGGTCCCCTGCCCGGGCTCCGGATTATCGAATGGCAGACTGTATCACGCGATGCTAATCGAGAGGCCCATCAAGCAATCGTGCACGGAATGCGTCTACCATGACCATGACGAGGCTCCAGTACTTCCGGTATCAAAAGCTAAGGATCGGGTATCGCACCTGGGGTGATCGGTCAAAGCCCCCACTCGTCCTTCTACATGGATTCACAGGTACAAGCTTAGGATGGAAGAGTCTGGCTGATGTCTGGACTTCTCACTTTTGGGTTGTTGCCCCAGATCTTCCGGGCCACGGGGCCTCCAAAGCTCCTCCGGTGCCAGAGGAACTCTCCGTGGCCAAAACGGCCGAGGCGCTAACTCACCTCATGAGTTTCCTGTCAGCCCAACCGTGGCTCCTGCTGGGCTACTCATTTGGAGGGCGCATTGCCTGCCATATGATGCGCAACACCCCGGTAGAGCTTCAATGTGTCGTATTGGAAAGCGCCTCTCCAGGCATAGACGACCCTAAAGAGCGTGCCTTGCGGCGTCAACAAGACATGGTCCTCGCCGATAAGATTGAGGCTCATGGACTCGATTGGTTTATTCGATATTGGCGGAGTCTCCCACTTTTCGCCTCGCAAGCGACGCTTTCGGAGCCTCGCCGCCAATCACTCGAGAATGAGCGCCGCGCGCACAGTGCATGGGGACTCGCACAGAGCCTTCGGGGGGCGGGCACAGGTACCCAGGAGTCTTTGTGGCCCGCACTATCAACCATCAAGGTCCCGGTCCTTATGGTCACCGGAGCCGAAGATACAAAATACCGACATATTGCCCGCGCCATGCATGAGGCACTGCCCGAAAGTCAATGGGTGTCGGTGAACGGCGCTGGGCACAATGTCCATTTAGAAAAACCAGACCAGTTTGACCAAATTGTCTCCCGATTTTTTAGCGAACAAAACTATCTCTGATACAGAAAGGATGACTCATCGATGCGAAACTCATCAGGAATCACATGGACCGAAACCAAGAAATATCAGGACATTTTGTTGGAGGAACACGACGGCATGGCCAAAATTACCATTAATCGCCCCGAGGTACGGAATGCCTTTCGACCCGAAACGTTATTCGAATTGAGCGATGCTTTTAACTGGGTGCGAGATAATCCGAACATCGGCGTCGCCATCTTAACCGGGATGGGTGACAAGGCATTTTGTTCCGGGGGAGATCAGCGAATACGGGGAGAAGGCGGCTACATCGACCCCAATGGGGTACCCCGCTTGAATGTGCTGGACTTGCAAAAACAAATTCGAAGTCTTCCGAAACCGGTCATCGCCATGGTGGCAGGCTATGCCATTGGTGGCGGCCATGTTTTACATGTGGTCTGCGATTTGACCATCGCGGCCGACAATGCGATTTTCGGGCAAACCGGTCCGAAGGTTGGCAGCTTTGATGCTGGGTACGGGTCTACCTTATTAGCACGCATCGTCGGACATAAAAAGGCGCGCGAGATTTGGTATCTGTGTCGGCAATACAACGCAACGGAAGCCTTGGATATGGGGTTAGTCAATACCGTGGTGCCGCTGGAGAATTTGGAAGCAACCACCGTAGAGTGGGCCCAAGAAATCCTGGCCAAGAGCCCCATTGCTCTAAGATTTTTGAAGTCAGCATTCAATGCGGACACCGATGGCTTAGCGGGCATCCAAGAATTAGCCGGTAACGCCACCATGCTCTACTACATGACCGAAGAGGCCAAAGAGGGCAAGAACGCCTATCTGGAAAAGCGGACTCCAGACTTTAAAAAATTCCCCCGATTGCCATGAACATTCGCACCGTTCCCGACTGGCTTCAACATCAAACAGACACCCGGCCCACGCAATTGGCCATCGATGATGGGGTACGCCAGGTCTCTTTTCAATCGCTCGACGAGGAGGCTTGGCGCTACCAGGCCGGGCTTATCGCTCGGGAAATTGCTCCAGGAGATCGGGTGGTGCTGGTAGCGCGCCCTCATGTAGCCTCACTCGCCTTTATTCATGCCGTCATGCGGCAACGAGCCATCCTGGTTCCGTTAGATCCGAATTTGACCGAGGACGATTTCCATGCCCGCATAACCGACTCTGCACCCGTGCTCGTGGTATCGGACGGGAGTGCTCGCATTCCCGTCCCTAACGCCACTGCGCTTGACGATTTACCCGTCGATTCCCCGCGCGACCGCAGCCCTGAACCCATAGATCTCCATCGGATTGCGGTCCTGGTTTATACCTCGGGGACCACTGGAGTGCCTAAGGCGGCCCAAATTCGGGTCGGCAACTTCTTTTGGAGCGCACTCTTTGGGGGTCTGCATATGGGAATTCACCCCGACGATTGCTGGCTCTTTGTCATGCCCCTATTCCACGTCTCCGGGCTTTCCATTATTTTTCGCAGCGTCATTCATGGGAGTAGCATTCGGATCCGCGTGCCATTTTCTGTCGCGACGACACGTGACGTCCTTCGTACAGGCAGGGTAAGCCTCACTTCATGGGTGCCCACGATGCTTTGGCGTCTTTTAGAAGACGGCATCAACCATGAAGATGTTCCGTCTTTACGGATAATACTCCTGGGAGGCGCTCCCTCGTCACCCGACTTAATCACGCAGAGTCGTGACCGCGGTCTTCCGGTCGTTCCGACCTATGGGTTAACCGAAACCTGCTCGCAGGTAGTCACTGGTCTCTTGCATCAAGTCGACGAAGAGCCCGGAAGTTCTGGACGCCCCATATTCCCGACTCAAATACGCATCGTGGATGACTCTCAGTGCGAAGTTCCCCCAGAACACCCGGGTGAAATTTTAGTCAATGGGCCCACGGTCTTCGCCGGGTATTGGAACAATCCGGATGCATCGGCTCGTGCCTTCACTTCGGATGGCTGGCTTCGCACCCACGACTTTGGGCGGATGTCCAAGCAGGGTTGGCTTACGGTGATTGACCGTTTGGGCGATCTTATTATTCGAGGCGGAGAAAACATCTCACCCACAGAGGTTGAACACGCTATTATGGGATACCCAGGGGTCCAAGACGTCGCGGTGGTGGGAATCCCCGATAGAGAATGGGGAGAAGTGGTCGGCGCCGTTCTTGTGTCGCCCTCGCCGATAAATCGGCAAACACTGACAAACTTCTTGCAGAGACGACTTGCTCGCTATAAAATTCCTACTGTCTACTTTCACGTTGACGCTCTACCCCGGACTCCTAGCGGCAAGATACAGCGCCGCCATGTCCGAAATCAGATAGAATCCCACGTATGGGTTCCACTCCCTGACTAGAAAGAGGCTTACATTAGTGAATTTACGACAATTCTTAAGAGTAGCGCGACCGCCAACCCTCACCGCCACTGTGGTTCCGCTTTTCACAGGCGGGGCCATTGCTTGGACGACCGGGCACTGGGTGTGGTGGTGTTGGCTGGATATTCTAGCGATTGCCTTCATCATGCAGATCGGAGCCAATATGCTGAATGAATATTTTGACTGGCGGCGGGGCGAGGACAATATCGAGTCCTTAGGAATTGGCGGCATTATCGTCTCGGGCGAAGTCAAGCCGTCTGTTGTGCTTTGCACCGCCATTATTGGATATGCCCTATCTTTACTTCTTGGTCTCATGTTAGTCGCCTACCGCGGTGAGCTGTTGTTAGTCATGGGTCTCTTAGCCATTTTAGGTGGATTTCTATACACCGGTGGACCACGCCCGGTCTCATCGACACCGCTCGGGGAACTTATGGTCATGATGATTATGGGTCCCTTAGAGATATGGTCCACCATGTTCGCGACATCTGGCACCATGACCCCTGAGGCATGGATCATATCGATCCCGGTGGGTCTGTCGGTTGCCAGCATTTTATTAGCCAATAATTTACGAGACCACGCTAAAGATGCTCGACATGGTCGCCATACCCTTCCGATTGTGTTGGGAGTAGCCGGAGGTTTTCGCGTATTAATCGGCATACTTTTGGTGATCCTGGGATGGATCACGGGTGCTGTCTTGCTTCGCCAATTGCCGTTGCCAACCCTCTTAATCTGGTTGGCGTTGCCCATCGGCATGCAAACCTATCGAAAGCTTCGGCAGCCTGAATTTCTGGACCGCGCGGTGCCCGTTATGGGCCGCTTGCACTTAGCTTTCGGATTCCTGTTAACTATAGGAATTATTTTGGGTGGTCCCACGCGTTGACGTGGTAAAATACACCAAGAAGAAAGGTTCGGTGCCATCCCATGAATCCATCGCAAAATCTTAAGTTTTCTACGATGTTTTATCGCACGGCATTTATGCTCGCACTTTTGCTCGGGATCGGCGATATGTTCGGATTTTGGCCGTCGACGCGATTGCTGGTCGACACCCATATCATTGCTGGGCTTCTCTTTCTAGGATCGGTATGGGTGCTGGCCACCAAAGTCAGTAAAACGACACCCAGAGCTTCAGGTCCTCTTTGGGCAGCGTTGTTTATGATCTTAGTAGGTGCCGTGATTGCTCTCTTTATGAACATTTCCGGGAATCTTCTCGGTATTCTCCATTTGGTCTTGATGTTAATCGCCATGGGCATGGTCGAGATGGGTGTGGCCCGGGCTAAGCGACGCGCGGCCTCTGCGTAAAGACTCTCCCCAGGCTTTCAATTCCGGAGGCATTTCACCGGGCTGACATTGGAGTAGCGTATTGGCATCCGCCCGGGTGTCTATCTGTAAGACCCGGGTTTGTTGACCGTTAGGTGGCACATTGGGTCCTCCCCAAACCCGTGGATTAAGGTGAAGCTCCGCTAACCGCCAAAGGAATTGTGGCGTATAAGCCACAGGCTGACGGGGAAACATGGCACCGATCGCAAACACATTATGACGGGTTCCTAACGCACTTTCGACTTGATGCGGATGCATTATGAAAGCTCGATGAATCACGGAAGGCATATCTGATGGGGTAAACCACGTCAGCCCTCGATGATCGCTAAAGTTCTTTAACGGCGTCTTTGCCAAGGCAATTCGTATGGGGGGACTCGCCGCCCCATTAATCCGTAGGTAAAAATGTCCGGTATCCGTCTGATACTCTTCTTGCCAACTGATCACACGAAACTCCCGGACACCTTGACCAAGCGAGGTTCGCATCGGAATCACGATGACCATTAGCACTAACGCCAGCGCAATGCCCCACCACCACTCCACGCGTTGTAGTCCCATAGTACCCCCTCCTACATGACCCGCCCTGTGACGAAGTCTGCCCATGTCAAGGACGGTGTTATGCATGTCACCGGAGGTATGTTTAGGGCCTTCCTGGGGTGGGTCTCTATCGGATGAACTCTTGTCCCGCACGGGCCTCTACGAGGCCGAGGCGGGAATTTCCAAGTTCGCTCTGCCTACGTTATCGCGCATTTTGCGCGGACAACCACCGGTCAAATCCATACTCGGGACCTGACCTAATCCCAAATTTGGTATACTTTGCACAAGGATTTGGGGTGTTGCAAACAATGCATGATACTCGTCATGGCAAAACCGTCTCATCATACAACGCAATCTTTCGTGTTCGACTCCCATCGCCTATTCTCACATCTCGACTTAGCCACGTGCTAAGGGTTTTGTGGTTGCAATAATATTCCCAATCACTGAGGTGATTACATTTGTTATATCGCATTCTAAATGTAACGCTAGGTTTGGACATTGATCGACCCTTGGGTCCACTGTTGCTAGTCTCTTTCCTCAGTACCGTCGCGTTTTCAGCACTCTGGAGTTTCATCGGGATTTGGGCCGCTTCAATGATGCATGCGAGTTCTACGACTATAGGCATCATGTACGCCTTAGATGCGCTGGCGGCTGCGATAACGGGCTATCTCGGAGGGCGTCTCTCCGATCGCATGGGTCGCAAGAGGGCTATCAGTATCGCATGGGGGGCCGAATCATTAGCAAGCATCGCGCTTGGTTTTGATGGTCATCACTTAATCTTTGGAATTATTATGGTGGTGATAGCGGGAGGTGCATCGGGCCCCGGATTTGCGGCTACAAATGCTTTGGTCGGCGATTTGGTTCCCGAATCGCGCCAGGAATCCGGCTACGGAACATTGAGGGTTATTAGCAACATCGGTTACGTGATTGGACCACCCCTGGGTGGAATAGCGTTGGTTGGCAGGGACTGGGCCGTCTTCTTCTTCGGGATCGCCGCCATGGGTTTAATCTCGGCATTCGTTGCATTTACACGCCTACCTATCGATCATTTAAACCGCTTGGTCGTGTTTCGTGAAAACGGCAATCTGCGTACCTTACTACGGGACATCCCTTTTGTGTTGTTATTGTTGTCAACTTTTGCCGGATTTGTTGTCTATGTAGCGTACGAAGTCATGCTCCCTATCGCAACGGTGACCTCCTATGGACTTTCTCCCGCTTCATGGGGCATCCTTGCGATGATCGATCCCCTTCTGGTCGTCGCTCTTCAGGCGCGAATTACCAAGGTCGTCAGCAAGGTGTCGATGAAACGTAAGCTGAGCGGGGCATTAGTTCTGATGGGGATACCGTTCCTCCTTCTATTTCTTAGGGGAACCGGTTGGTCAATCGCCCTCGTTATTACCCTCTTTGCCGTAGGTGAGATGATTTGGAGCCCTGCGGCGCAGGGCATGGCCGCATCACTAGCTCCTGACGGCAATCGAGGTGCATATATGGGTGCTTTTGGCGCGAGTGGATCTGCAGCTTGGGCGATAGGGCCCCTAGTCGACCTTCATCTCCGTGGTTCGTTAGGGATTTCCGCGGCGTGGGCATTTACTGCTGTAACAGGAATGGTGGCTGCAATATTGGGTGCGGCGTCTGTCCGAATAGTGCAACGATACGGATCGGAAACGAACCAAATGACGCCCGACGCATAACCCCGTAAGCCATGAAAATGGCACCCGCACAGGGGAGGCTTAAGTTCTGCGATACGATCATGACAAGGTCTGATCGGAATGGTGCCGTTTATAGCAAGCATAGACCCCTGAATTCCTTGGTGGTTTATGGCAGTTTGGCCTTCGTCGTTCGATGCAGAAGGCCAATCGGATGGCTCCATCCTGGATGCCCTTCGCACCAGTTTCCAAAACTCACCCCAAGCATGGTCCCAAAGCCAGCCATTTCAGTCTGAAGCCACGACATTGTAATTAATGAATCTTAATTCGAAGATCCGGCGGCGTCATGGTCATGGCCGCCCTTGTCTACGCCGGTCCATTTCCGTCGTGCATAATGTCGGGCATTCTTTTGACGATTGCCACAGGTGTCCATGGAACACCATTTACGTCGTCCCTGCAGGTCCAGAAAGTAAGCCAGGCAGGGCCCGTTCTGACAGCGGCTCGCCGCGTTCGCTGCACCACTGACGACCATGTTGAGCCAGTCAAACGCCAGTAAAGACAGGAGTCCTTGGGTGCCGGGCCGTGTGGGGATAGCGATGAGACGGACACCTTCTTCGTCTTCGACCGCCCGAAAAGTCAGCGGGGATATGGCCACGGTCCGGGCCAATAGGGTTAAAAAGTCATCCCGTGGTATCCCGCCATCGAGAAACAGGCGGACGTCTGCGCGAAAACGTATCAATCGTTCGATGGGCCACGGTCCGGGCGCCAATGTCTCCCCTGACGCGGCGTGGAGGCGCCCGGCATGCCTCATGAATGCTAGCCATCGGACCACAGCGTCAGGCGTATTCAGCAAATTGACGGTTTGGCCTCGATGATGTTGCACGGTGTTGATGAAATCAATTCCGAGCGTACCGCCGAGTACGGTAAAGGTCGGTAATTTCATGGAACAATTCCTCCTCGCGATCATTCTAACTGATCATGCCGTATAGTTGTGGTTAGAAATTGATTGTGGCTACGCTTCACGCGGGGTCGTTGGAGGTCACGATGTCAACCGTTCAGGCCATCCTCTATACCTTCTTGTGGGCATCCGCTGCCGTCGCGACAAAAATCGGACTGCACTCGGCACCCCCGTTAATCCTCGCCAGCGTGCGGTTTTCCCTAGCCGGTCTCTTGCTCCTGGGGTTCGGCGCGTTGAGGCGATGGCCTCTAGTGCCTCCGCGGGACGAATGGGCGGCCATCGGTATTCTGGGCACACTCAATACAACGGTGTACCTGGGGGCCACCTTCCTCGCCCTACAGGTCGTCTCGGCGGGTCTCTTCAATCTCTTTGTCGCCATCAATCCGTTGGTGGTGATGATCCTGGAGTGGGTGTGGCTCAAACACCCGTTATCGCCCCACAAATGGTGGGGTCTAGGGGTTGCGGTGGCCGGACTGGTGGTGGGGTCCTGGCAGGCTGTCACGGCGTCTCATGCGCCCCTCTGGGGTATTGCGCTGGTGGTCGGCGGGCAGATCGCCATGGCGGTCGGCAGCGTCTATTTTCATGTCGCTCGCATATCCGTGCCCGGGCCGGTGTTGAACACGTGGCAGTTGCTCGTCGGTTCTGTTTTGCTCTGGCCTGTGTCGCTCGCGCTGGAGTCGCCTCAGGCCGTGGTGCTTAACGGTGCCTGGTGGGGCTCGTTGGTTTGGTTGGTGTTTGGGATCTCGATTGCCGCGATGCTCCTGTGGTTTCATCTCCTACGGGTTGGCGCCAGTCAAGCCAGTTTGTGGCTGATGCTCACCCCTGTTGTCGGGTACGGTTTGGGATGGGTCGTCCTCAGAGAGCCCATGGGGATACGGGGTGCCGTCGCGTCGCTGTTCGTCATTGCTGGGGTGGGGATTGCCACGGGATACGGGCAGAGAAGGCACCATCGTGTGCTCGTGTCGTAACGATCAATAACGAGTGTTGGGTACGAGGATGGCGGCATGCGGTATACCTGGCCCGTGGACTTTCCGGTCCTGGGCGTGAACAAACGGATCAAGAATGTCAGCCATGGTAGCATCATCCAGTTGTAAGCTCACGGCCCGGATGGCGCGGGTGATCACTTGATCGCAATGATCCCGCTGGCTCACATACCTGGTCCAGCGATGGTTTCCCGACCGGAAGTTTTTGTCCGCTTTTCCTGCGATTGACGGGCCGAGATTCATTTGGTGGGACGCCGTGGAGCAGGGCGTTGGGAGTGCCAATCCCGGATGCGCCGGTGGATGAATTGCACGAAGATGCCCTCGCACTGGTTGCTGCATTTCGCGAATAGGTGAAAACGTGTCATCCCAAGCTCAAGGGCGGGCATCCGAAGCGGATATGATTGACGACTTTCCGATGGATTTGTGGGGGCCGTTGGAGGCGGACGAGCAACCCGCTGTGCTGTTGCTGGTGCGGCGGTTAGGGGCCCCTCACCACTCAGGCTAATTTTCCGCCCGTCGATCGGCCCTCTAGGATTGGTAAATTTTTTTATATCCGACGTCCTGTTTTTTGGGATGTCACCACGTTTCGGAGAGTAGTGCAGAGTACTGTGGAATTTCCTGCGGACCGTGGCCTATTTTCGGGAGTCCGCGCAAAGCAAAAAACCCGCAATCGCTTGCGGTGCCTCAAAAAATAGTGGCTGGGGAGGCAGGACTCGAACCTGCGAATGCGGGATCCAAAGTCCCGCCAAATGGTGTTTTTTATTGTCATAAAGTGTGTTGAGATTTGAGCCAAAATGGCGTGGTTATGCGCCTATGCAGATTTTCCTGTCGCGAATTGTCATGCCGTGTTATGGTGTTTTTGGATGTTTCTGCGGCCCGTCTGCGGCCCGTTTTCCTAAGAATGCTTCTTCCATGTCCGCGGTCGCTTGTTCCTGCATATTGGGCAACAGGTGGCCGTAAATTTGGAGCGTGATGCTAATATTGGCATGACCGAGACGTTCACTCACGATTTTGATAGGGACTCCGTTAGCAAGCCAGAACGAGGCCATCGCATGACGTAGGTCGTGGATACGAATGTCGTGGCGCAAACCCGCCCGTTTCAGGAGCCGTTTGAACGTAGCCCACACGGTATTTGGCCATAGCAACCCGCCAGACCTTGTCACAAAAACATATCCATCATCATTTTTCCACACGACACCTTGCGCCAATCTTTCAAGTTTTTGCTGGTGTTGATGTTGGTTCAGTAGCTCTAGCAAATACGGCGTAATCGCCAACGTACGACGCCCTTGTGCTGTCTTGGGTTCATGAATACTCCGTAGACTACCATCCGAGGTCAAAGAACGCTGGATATAAATAATCCGCTTGCTCTCATCAATATCGGACCATCGAAGACCCAACGCTTCTCCTCGACGGCATCCGCTCAAGGCAAGCAAATACCACAACGCTTTAAGGCGATGAGAATCTGCTTCTTCTAACAAGTTCCTTGCCTCATCAGGGGTGGGCGCGGTTTCGACAGGAGCCGTAGTCTTTTTCGGCGGCTTGGACCGGTCGGCGGGATTAAATGGAATCATCCCCCACTCCACAGCATCGCTTAGCGCTTCTCGCACAACAGTATGCGTATGCCTTACGGTCATGGCTGCTTTTCCGGCCTTTGTCATCTCCGTGTAAACTCCTTGCAAATCCAACGCGGTAAGGGATTTAAGCGGTTTTTGGGCTATCGCCCGCGTCGTGACGGGCTTGACGTATCTGCGGTAGGCAATAAGGGTCGTGTCCCGAATTCGCCCCGCCGCCACATCGTTCAACCACCGATTCAAATACGCCCCCAACGTCTCCTCGCTCGGCGGCTTCCTGTTGGGGTCATCGCGGTACTGTGCGGCCTCTTTCTCCGCCCAGTTTTTCGCGTCCTTCTTGGTATCAAAGGTCTGCGTGCACTCGTGTCGCTTGCCGGTCTCCGAGTCATACCGGACGACCCGCCCTTTCCAGTGTCCCGATGGTAGCTTGCGGGGTTCGACGGCATAGGATTCTTTCGGTCGGTTGGGCATCGTTTAGCATCACCTAAGACGGGATTCGCGATCCGGGGGGTAAAGTCCTGCTGGTTGGGGAGAAGTCGGACTAAAGGAGACTCTTTCCCCCTTCTGCCTAGCACATCCGTCGATATCAGGGCTTTCCGGCTATATCGGTTCCATGACCATAAAAACCGGAGCCCAGTGCCAGTCATCGCGAATCTTTTTTAGGGTCCGATGTCTTCCATAATCCTGCAAGGGAACCAAAAGGGGAAGATCGTTGAGGTGGCCTCGGCGTTTAGAGGTTTCTGTTCCAACATGTGCCTCTCTGGTTTTCCTTAGATCAAATATGCAGGCTCCGCGGCCTGCGATCACCCCAAATTTGACGGCGGGCATCCTCATCCACATGATACCGGAGGGTTTGTGTGAACACGACCACATTTGCTACAATCAACTGAACTATTGGGGATGGGTTGGGTCTCGAATTGGCCATCGGACCAAAAACGCTAAGAGGATCGGCAAGGTGGGATACGTGAAGCTGTCTATTGCCATGGCTACCTATAATGGAGCGAACTTTCTCAGAAGTCAATTGGATAGTCTCGCCGCCCAAACGCTGCTGCCTGACGAACTGGTCGTATCCGATGATGGCTCGACCGATGATACCCTTGTAATCCTGCAAGAATTTCAAAAGGTGGCCCCATTTGCAATGATTATTCATCAAAATCCTCACCGCACGGGCTATGTCCAGAACTTTCTTGGAACGGTATCGCAGTGTTCGGGCGACGTGATCGCGTTTTGCGATCAGGATGACGTCTGGTTACCACAGAAGTTGGATGTCGTTCTGAAGAAAATGGATCGTGACCGGAGTGCGTTAGTGGTTCATACGGCCACGCTTGTCGACGATGGATTAGAGCAGACCGGAGGTCATCTTCCGCATATCGTGCGTAGCCAAACCTTACCGCAAGGTAAAGCCAGTGATGGACCGATGAAGAGTTTCCCTTTGGGATTCTGCCTAGTATTTCGGCGTGATGTGGCAGAATCCGCGCTCCGTCGCCTGAAGAACTATCCCGAATCCTATGCTTATTATTTTGGTCATGAGATGCCCATTTATCTCACGGCCAAGGCCCTAGGCCCCGTCACGTACCTTTCCGAGTCGTTAGCGTTATATCGCCGGCATGGGAATAACGCCAGTCGCGGGGCAAAACCGGACTCTTCCTGGAGTCGTCTAACCCAAGGAGCGACAGCGTACCAGAAGTTCGCGGAACACCAACATGTGCGCGCCAATTTTCTCCGGTGGATGGCACAAAATGGGCAACCAGACGATCTTGTGAGCGTGTTTTTTCGTCGTCTCAGTACCGTCAGTGCGCGTCATGCCGATCTGATGGAGAACAGAGCGGCCCTGTATGTGCAGCCCACACGGCGGAAAAAAGCGTCGGCTTTAGCGGGACTCCTGGTACGGCGCGGGTACGGCGGGCGACGGCATGGAGGATTGGGATTGAAGAGTCTGGTTAAGGATCTCTGGAACGTCATACGGTGATAAGCTTAGGTGACGGGCATCGTCGGCCAGGAGAACATGGTGATCAAAGGCGCGTGGAGCATAGCACCCCTTTTCATCAATGACCCTAAGGATGTTGAAGTCGCGGCCGCTGTGGGTTGGATCCGTTCTATGACCGAAGGCGTTGCGGTGTAATAAATCTCTTGATTGTGCCACAATTTTGCCCACCCCATGCGAAGGAGGCAGAGATAGTGAAAGACAAGCCGTCGGCCATGGCACCTGAAGATCGGATCCCACTGGACCGTGAAATGGGTGCAACGCATTGGAAGAACCCCGTGCAAAGAGAACCCTCAGAACCGGCATCGATGCCGCCACGCTCTCGATGGCGAGTAAGTGCCTGGATCATTTATGGGATCGGCCTGCTGGTTCTGATGGCCACCGTAGAATACGGCGATCTGCAAATTAACTCGTTCGTTGCCAATGCGGTCGCATTGGGGCACTGGAATGTCTACCAGTTCTTCTCCTCCACACCAAGCCTCCGTGCCATCGCGACCGTGATGCCCCCAGGCTATTATGTGCTGGTCGGATTATATCTTAGCGTGCTACATCTCATACAGAGTGATCCGGTCCCGGTTCATGCCTCCTCGATGTTTCTTCATATTTTCGGGGCGGTACGGGGTTGGCGGGTGTTTTGGGGGCTCATCCTGCTCAAGGTGCCCAACGTAATAGCGATGGGGGTAGGGGCATGGTCTCTGGGTCGGATCGCTAAACGGTTCGGACTGCCCGCTTATACGGTAAAGATATTGTGGCTCGTGAGTCCCATCCTTGTGACGACATCGTTTATGCAAAGTCAGATGGACATCATGCCGGCGACGTTAACAATCCTGGCCCTGATGCTGTTGGATGCCGAAAACCCCACCCTAACGTTCGTGATCCTCGGGGTAGCGGCCAGTATTCAGGTTTATCCCTTACTCTTCGCGCCCCCCATGGCCTTTTTGTTGGCGCGGGGCCATTTCTCGCGAGTCATTAAGTGGGGTGTAGCCTCCACGCTTCCGTTCTTGGCCGCTCTCTTACCCTTTGCGGGCAAGCCTCTGATCGCACGAGTGTTTTTAGCCCGCGACGGGGCGAGCTTATTTAACAGCGTGCGTTTGGGGATCGTACCCATTCACTTATGGTTCGTCGTCTATGCCGTCATCTGTTATACCGCCTGGCGGATGAGCCCACGGTACGCGTCCTTTAGAGGGGTGCTCTGGGTATGGTTGACGGTCTGCGCTTCGATTTTGGTGTTTTCCTATTGGCTTCCGCAATGGGTGGTATGGATGGTGCCCATGGCCATCCTATTTGCGACTATGGACAAGCAATTTCTGTGGCTATGGATCGCGGTCAATGGACTCTTTGTGTGCAACAATGTCTTAGCCTTTCCCCGTAATTTGGATGGTCAGCTGTTTAGTCTCGTATCCGGGCATTCCGTGTTATGGACCTATCCCCAATTGACAGGAACCCATGGGCCCGTGGTCATTTACATGCTGTTGATTGTGGGCTTCGGGGCCCTGGTGTATCGGGCCTTTCTGCTCCTGGAAGACCCTACGCCGGCACCGCCCACCCCCTCGTTGCTGGGTCTCTGGTATAGCCTGCCGTTGGTGCTGTATGTGCTGGCTTTAGCAGCGCAACAAGTGATCCCCGGGTCATAGCGGTAAACGTAACCCAGCGGCGACCACGATCCCTCGTGGCCCAAAGCCCTGGCTTCCGTCGCTACCCTGACGACGTAATTTTTCGTCCCTAAAGGAC